>NZ_JABXGG010000005.1:0-285608 GCF_022627875.1 Herbaspirillum sp. C7C8 | reverse complement strand
GATTGTCACCGTGGGACGACCCGAACGAATTATTGGGGATCGCGCCTACGATAGTGATCCGCTCGATCAAAGACTTGCTGCCAAAGGCATTGAACTGATCGCACCACACAAGAGCAATCGAAAAAGAGCGGTCACTCAAGATGGCCGGGCGCTGCGCCGATACCGGCGCCGATGGAAGATCGAACGGCTCTTTGCCTGGCTTAATGCCTTCAAGCGTGTACTGACCCGATGGGAGCGTTGCGCCGATCATTACACCGGCTTTGTTCATCTCGCTTTCTCCGTCATCCTCATGCGGCGCTATTTATGAAATGAGTTCTAGATTCATTTGCAGGCAACGGAATTGTGATAGCCGCAAAGAGAATTTGACGACAGGTGCACATTCACATTCGTAGTGTTATGCGTCCCGTTGAGTGCATGTTGCTCAACGGGACAACTTTATGAGAGTCCAATATTTATTCTTTTCCGGTTGATCCCCACAGCAGCGCTCAGAAACTCAATTCCTGCCACAATCAGCGCTCTATTTGAATCTCGCGTTGAACAACATGATCTATAATCTATGCTATGAAGTTACTTCGTACATTTCTGATCATGATTTTGGCCATTGCCATTCCCCTTGAGGGCTTGGCAGCGGTACGTATGGTGGATTTTGTTCGCAGTGTTATTCCGGCCACAGAGATGACAGTCTCCGGAACCAGCTCAGATGAAATTTGTGTAATGAGCATGTCGGATGAAAGTCGCTCAAAAAAAACAACGGCGCCTTGCAAGATGGGAGACGCCTGTAAGATTTGCCAGGTGTTTCCGTCGACCACGCCTTCCGCCGAAATCAATCTTCATGCTCTGCCTCTGGTCGCGACAGTCTCCCTGTTGCCCGAATCGTTTCTTCCTTCCCGCGATCCGTCCGGATTGTGGCGTCCCCCTCGCTCACTCTGATTGTTGCTGATTCCCTGACACGCTTGGCCTGATCGCCAAGTGGTCGTTCGCGCATTTTTCGCGCAGTCACGCCATGGAGTGCACAATCATGTCCTTTCGCAGGATATCCAGGGCCCTGCTTGCTTTGCTGGCGGGGATGTCCGGTCTTGCCCACGCGGCCCCCTTATCTTTTAACGCTGCGCTCGAGATTGCCGAGCGCCAGTCTCCCAATCTAGCCTCTAATAGAGCACAAATCGCGGCAGCCCAGTCGGAGGCAATCCCCGCCGGCTCCTTGCCTGACCCCAAGATCTTTGCCGGTATCGACAACTATCCTATTTCTGGCCCGGATCGAGGCAGGCTTAATGCCGATTCGATGACGATGCAGAAAATCGGCGTCATGCAGGATTTCCCCAATGCCGCCAAGCGCCAGGCCCGTGTGGCCGTGGCCGAAGCTTCAATCGAAACTGCGGAGGCACAGCGGCAAGTGGAGCGCCTCAAGCTGCGCAGAGCCACGGCCTTGGCTTGGCTCAACCGCTATTTTTTGGAACGCAAGATCTCGCTATTCGATGATTTGGACAAAGAGAATTTGCTTCTGGCAGATGCCGTGCGGGCCCAGATCGCGTCTGGTCGTACCCAGGTGGCCGATAGCGTGATGCCGAAGCAGGAAGCGGCTCAATTGGCTGACCGTCGTGATGAGCTGATCCGCGACCTCGTCAAGGCCAAGTCAGGCCTCCGCCGCTATGTGGGTGGTGACGCCGATGAACCGCTGGTCGATGCTTTGCCTGAGCTGCGCATCGATGCTGACCATTTACGCGATCACTTGCACAAGCATCCGGAACTGGAAGCCTTTTCTGCGGAGAGCCACAAGACGGAAGCTGAATTGCGCCAAGCGCAGGCGATGAAAAAGTCGGATTGGGGTGTCGAGCTGGCCTATCAGCGACGTGATCCGCGCTTTGGCAATATGGTATCGGTCCAGTTCACGTTCGAGATTCCGGTTTCCCCCGCGACAAGGCAAGATCCACTCATCGCGGCTAAACAGCAAGAGCTATATCGCATCGATGCAGATCGTGAGGCCATGCTGCGCGATCACACCAACGAGCTCGAAAGCGATTTAGCCGACTACCAGTCCTTGACCCGCCAGCTTGAACGTGCCAACCAGACGGCCTTGCCTTTGGCACAGCAAAAAACCGACCTCCAATATGCCAGCTATCGCGCAGGAAAAAGTGACTTAACGTCAGTCCTGGCGGCACGCCGGGAAGTCGTCGACCAGCGCCTGAAAATCATCGATTTGGAGGCGCAAAGATCCGCAGTCGCCGCCCAACTTTATTTCGCCTATGGGGGAGATCAACAATGAAAAAAAGCACTTACCAGATCGCCGTACTGATCGCGGCGGTTGCCGCGGTGAGCGGCATGGGTGGATATTGGATGGCCCATCGCGCCGCCGGCGCCGAAGCCATGCCTATCAAGACAGAGAATCCGGCCACGCAAGTTGAACGCAAGGTACTGTATTGGTACGACCCGATGATGCCGAATCAGCGTTTCGACAAGCCGGGAAAGTCGCCGTTCATGGACATGCAACTGGTCGCAAAATATGCGGATGAGCAAGGTGACGGCGCCGGCGTCAAGATTGACTCTGGAATTAGCCAGAACTTGGGAATGCGCACCGCCAAGGTCGAGCGTGGCAGCTTTTCGAGCACCGTGCGCGCTGTCGCCAACGTGCAGCTCAATGATCGCCAGGTGGCGATTGTCCAGGCCCGAAGCAACGGCTTTGTTGAGCGGGTCTACGCACGTGCTTCTGGCGACGTCATTGCACGCGGCGCGCCCCTGGTGGACTTGCTCATTCCGGAATGGGCTGGCGCCCAAGCGGAATTTTTGGCGGTGCTCGGTACGAAGGACCTGGCGCTGATCCAGGCCGCCCGCACACGTCTGCAGTTGCTCGGGATGTCGGGTGATCTGATTAGCCGTGTAGAGAAAAGCGGCCGACCTCAGACGGTAGTGACCATCGCTGCACCTATTGCGGGCTTGATTCAGACCTTGGATGTCAGGAGTGGAATGACGGTATCGGCCGGAGCGTCTTTGGCCAGGATCAACGGGCTCGATACCTTGTGGCTAGAAGCGGCAATTCCTGAGGCGCAAGCCGCACAGGTCAACGTCGGCGGCAAGCTGGAAGCGGATTTTGCGGCGTACCCAGGCGAAAAATTTACAGGCAAGATCCTTGCCGTTCTGCCGGAGAGCAACGCCGACAGCCGTACCCTCCGGGTTCGCGCCGAGTTGCCCAATCGCGATGGCAAATTGAAGCCGGGCATGTATGCGCAAATCGGCTTAGGAGGCGGCAAGGCAGCACCAAGTCTACTGGTACCGTCTGAAGCGGTGATTCGCACCGGCGCGCGCAATATCCTGCTGGTCACAACAGGCGATGGTCGCTACCAGCCGGTCGAAGTGAAGCTTGGCCAAGAATCCGATGGCAAGAGTGCCATCCTGGATGGCGTCACCGAAGGCCAACAAGTTGTCACGTCTGGTCAATTCCTCATCGATTCCGAGGCCAGCCTTAAAGGCGTGCTCGCGCGGCTGAACACTTCACCAGGCGCCGACGCTAAGAGCGCCCAGATGCCACTCAATGAGGCGACCGGGAAAATCGAATCACTGCAGGGCCCTGACATCACGCTCTCGCATGGTCCGGTTCCAACGCTGGGTTGGGGAGCCATGACAATGTCCTTCAAGCTGGCGCGGCCTGAGATGGCAGCAGGTCTCAAGACCGGAGATAGCGTGCATTTCGGTTTCCAAGAGAGAAATGGCGATTATGTGATCGTGAAGCTGGATCGGAGCACGCCATGATCGAAAAACTCATCAAATGGTCGCTTCGCAGCCGCTTCCTGGTCTTGTTTGGCGTGCTTTTTCTGGGGGGCTGGGGTTTATGGGCACTCAAGACCACCCCTGTGGACGCGTTGCCCGATCTTTCGGATGTTCAGGTCATCATCCGGACTACCTATGCTGGCCAGGCACCGCAAATCGTCGAGAACCAAGTAACGTATCCGCTGGCAACTACCATGCTGTCGGTGCCGGGGGCAAAGACCGTGCGGGGCTACTCGTTCTTCGGGGACTCCTTCGTCTATGTCTTGTTTGAGGACGGCACCGACATGTATTGGGCGCGTTCTCGCGTACTGGAATATCTCAACCAGGTGCAGGGGCGCCTTCCGGCCTCGGCCAAGGCATCACTGGGACCGGACGCTACCGGCGTCGGCTGGATCTATGAGTACACGCTGGTCGACAGGACCGGACAACACGACCTGGCCCAGTTACGTAGCATGCAAGACTGGTTCCTGAAATATGAGCTCAAGAGCCTGCCCAATGTCGCCGAAGTCGCAACGGTAGGCGGCATGGTCAAGCAATACCAGGTGGTGCTCGACCCGGTGAAACTGGCGGCCTACAACATCGGGCAAGACAAGGTCGTCGACGCGATCAAGAAGGCCAACCAAGAAACCGGTGGCTCGGTGTTGGAGATGGCGGAAACCGAGTACATGGTGCGGGCTTCCGGCTATTTGAAGACGCTGGCGGACTTCCGCAACATTCCCTTGGCGACGGGGAGAAATGGCGTACCCGTCAAACTGGGCGATGTGGCGACCATCCAATTCGGGCCAGAGATGCGCCGCGGCATTGCGGAACTCAATGGCGAAGGCGAGTCCGTGGGCGGCGTCATCATCCTGCGCTCAGGCAAGAATGCGCGGGATACCATTGCGGCCGTCAAGAGTCGACTGGATGAGCTCAAAAAAAGCCTACCCGCCGGTGTTGAGGTCGTACCCGTCTACGACCGCAGCCAATTGATCGATCGCGCCATCGACAACCTGTCGCACAAGCTGCTTGAGGAGTTCATCGTCGTTGCGGTCGTTTGTGGCCTGTTTCTCTGGCATCTGCGTTCCGCATTGGTCGCCATCGTCTCTCTACCGCTGGGCATCATGATTGCCTTCATCGTCATGCGGTATCAGGGCGTCAATGCCAACATTATGTCCCTCGGAGGGATCGCCATTGCGATTGGTGCGATGGTCGATGCCGCCGTTGTCATGATCGAGAATGCGCACAAGCATATCGAAGAGTGGAAGCATCGACACCCTGGGCAACCTTTGCAGGGGGAAACCCATTGGAGAGTTATCGGTGAGGCGGCCGCAGAGGTCGGACCAACGCTGTTTTTCTGCTTGTTGATCATTACCCTGTCGTTTATCCCAGTATTCACCTTGGAGGCGCAGGAGGGGCGCTTATTCGGGCCATTGGCATTCACCAAGACCTATGCAATGGCCGGTGCCGCCGGATTATCCGTCACGCTGATCCCGATCCTGATGGGCTACATGATCCGCGGGAAGATCCCCTCGGAGAACAGCAATCCTCTCAATCGCTGGCTGATTCGTTACTATCGGCCGTTACTGGAAGCCGTCTTGCGCCGGCCTAGGACGACATTGGCAATTGCGGCGCTTGCGCTGTTGACGACCTTATGGCCGATCAGCCGTTTGGGCGGTGAGTTCTTACCGCAGATGGATGAGGGGGATCTCCTCTATATGCCGTCTGCCTTGCCAGGCTTGTCCGCATCCAAAGCTGCCGAACTGCTGCAACAGACCGATCGCCTGATCAAGACGGTTCCGGAAGTCGCCAGTGTCTTCGGCAAAGCTGGCCGTGCCGAGAGCGCGACCGATCCCGCCCCCCTGGAGATGTTCGAGACGACCATTCAATTCAAGCCGCGTGATCAGTGGCGCCCCGGCATGACACCGGCGAAGTTGGTGAATGAGCTTGACCGGGTCGTCAAAGTGCCTGGCCTGTCGAACATATGGGTGCCGCCCATCCGTAACAGACTGGACATGCTGGCCACCGGGATTAAAAGCCCGATTGGCATCAAAGTGTCAGGCACAAGCCTGGCTGATATCGACAAGACGGCGCAAGAAATCGAACAGGTTGCCAAAACGGTGCCGGGCGTCAGCTCCGCGCTCGCCGAACGTCTCAGTGGCGGACGTTACGTGGATGTCGATATCGACCGCCTGATCGCCGCCAGCTACGGTCTCAATATCGCTGATGTGCAAAGCATCGTCTCGTCGGCCATCGGTGGGGAGAATGTCGGTGAGACGGTTGAGGGACTGGCACGTTATCCGATCAGCGTTCGCTACCCGAGAGAGACTCGGGACTCGCTGGAGCGGCTGCGCGATCTGCCGATCCTGACCGGCAGCGGCCAGCAGATCACCCTTGGAACCGTCGCCAAGCTGAAGATCAGCGATGGCCCACCCATGCTCAAGAGTGAAAATGCGCGGCCCAGCGGCTGGATCTATGTCGATGTCCGGGACCGGGATCTTTCATCTGTGGTTGCCGATTTGCGCGCCGCCGTCAGTTCCAATGTAAAGCTGACGCCCGGGCTGAGCATTGCCTACTCAGGACAATTCGAATACCTGGAACGGGCAAATGCACGTTTGAAACTGGTGGTGCCGGCAACGCTGATGATTATCTTTGTACTGCTCTATTTGACGTTCCGGCGCTTCGATGAGGCAGCATTGATCATGGCCTCACTGCCATTTGCCCTGGTCGGCGGCATCTGGTTTCTCTATCTCCAGGGCTACAACCTCTCGGTTGCCACCGGTGTCGGGTTCATCGCTCTTGCAGGCGTGTCCGCCGAATTCGGCGTCGTCATGCTGCTGTACCTGAAACAGGCAGTCTCTGTACGTGAACAACAGATAGGCGCTATCTCAGTTCCAGTACTGGAGGATGCCATCCGCGAAGGTGCCGTGCTCAGGGTTCGCCCAAAGGCCATGACCGTGGCGGTCATCCTGGCGGGCCTGATTCCGATTCTGTGGGGAAGCGGCGCCGGCTCCGAAGTCATGAGCCGGATTGCAGCGCCGATGGTCGGCGGCATGATCACCGCGCCATTGCTTTCGATGTTCGTCATTCCGGCTGCATATCGCTTGATGCGCGGCCGTCAACCCAAAGCCAATCCCGGCTTAGTTTATCCTCAAAGTGAAAGGAAGTTGCCATGAAGAACCTTATGTACGCCATGCTTTTTACCGCATCGCTGGGCAGCATTGCGCCCGTATTTGCTGCAGACATGCAGGGCATGAAGATGGGCCAAGCCGATGCTGGCGAAATGATTTCTCATGGGACCGGGGTCATCAAGAGCCTCGACCCGAAACAGAAAACCGTTACCTTGGCACATCAACCCATCAAAGAACTAAACTGGCCGGCAATGACAATGGGCTTCAAAGTATCAGATGAGAAAATGCTACAAGGCCTCAAAGTCGGAGACCAGGTGACATTCGACTTGAAGGGGAGTGGAACCGCGCCCGTCGTGACGGGAATTCGTCCAGCTAAATAAGCCGGGTACCGTTCGTGATTGCAAGTTTCCCATGCGACACGAACGATTGGGCGTGAGCAAGGCATCCACATGTGCGAAATGGTAACCAATCATCTAGGCAATATGAATGATGGATAATTTCTTAATTACTTTTTCGCTTATGTATGAACATTCGCTTTATCTCGGCTGGCTCCCAATTAGCAAACAAAGCGTCTGTTCTGCAGCTGCGGCACGGACTATTTTTTGATGTTGAGGCAGTTATTTTATTCCTTTTAAATCAATGATTTAACATCATTCCTGCAAAAATTTCCAGAATCCCGGCCGACCCTCGGGCATGTTGTTTTTTGGCTGGCGCTGAGCGAGTCCGGAACGAGTCCGGAACGACTGCAGAAACAAAAAACGCAGTTCCTTTCGGAACTGCGTTTTTTTTCACCTGGCTTTTTCAGCCCCTGCCCGAGTACCCGCCGTAGCGGGCAATCGAAACAGGAAACTTCATCTCAAGCCATTTCAGGCTCAACCCACCCACTTGCGGGCATTGCGGAACATGCGCATCCATGGCGAATCCTCGCCCCACGACTCCGGGTGCCAGGACTGGGTCACGGTGCGGAAGACGCGTTCGGCGTGCGGCATCAGGACCGTGAAGCGACCATCCGGAGTGGTCACCGAGGTGATGCCCTGGGGCGAACCGTTGGGGTTGAACGGATAGGCTTCGGTGGCTGCGCCGCGATGGTCGACGTAGCGCATGGCGATGATGGCACGGTCGATGTCACCGGTCTGGGAGAAGTCGGCAAAACCTTCTCCGTGGGCGGTGGCAATCGGTGCCTGGGTACCGGCCATGCCCTGCATGAAGATGGACGGCGAATCGGCCACTTCCACCATCACGAAACGCGCCTCGAACTGCTCGGACTTGTTGCGGGTGAACTTGGGCCAGGCTTCGGCGCCCGGGATCATGGACTTCAGATTGCTCATCATCTGGCAACCGTTGCAGATACCCAGCGAGAAGGTGTCCTGGCGCTGGAAGAAGCGCGAGAACTGTTCGGCCAGCTGCGCGTTGAACAGGATGGTCTTGGCCCAGCCTTCGCCAGCGCCCAGCACGTCACCGTAGGAGAAACCGCCCACGGCGATGAAGCCCTTGAAGTCATCCAGCTTGGCGCGATTGGCGATGAGGTCGCTCATGTGCACGTCCACGGCGGTGAAGCCGGCCTTGTGCATGGCATAGGCGGTCTCGATGTGCGAGTTCACGCCCTGCTCGCGCAGGATGGCGACCTTGGGACGGGCGGCTGCGCCCAGCGACAGGTAGGGTGCGGCGATGTCTTCCTGCGGATCGAACGTCAGCTTGGGCGTCATGCCGGGATCGGCTGCATCCAGCAGGCGATCGTATTCGGCATCGGCGCAGGCCGGGTTGTCGCGCAGACGGGCGATGCGCCAGCTGGTCTCGCTCCAGACGCGATGCAGCTCGGCGCGCGGCTGGCTGTAGATGTTCTTGGCATCGCGCATGAATTCGATCACGTCGCGGTCATTGGGCTTGCCGATGATGTGGCTGCACGCGCCCAGGTTGTAGCTGCGCAGCACGTTCATGACCTCCGACTTCTGCTCGGCCGGGACCTGGATCACGGCGCCCAGCTCTTCGCTGAACAGCGCGCGCAGGGTCAGTTCATTGCGGCGCTCGGCTACTTGCGTGGTCCAGTTCTTGGAATCGCCCCAGTCGGCGGCGTGCTCGGCTTCCATGGTCAGGATGTCGAGGTTGACCGAGATGCCGGTATGACCTGCAAAGGCCATTTCGGCCAGGGTCGCATACAGGCCACCATCGGAGCGGTCATGGTAGGCCAGAAGGCGGTCTTCGGTGTTGAGTTGCTGAATGGCGTTGAAGAAGGCCTTCAGGTCTTCGGCGCTATCCACATCGGGGGTCTCGTTGCCGATCTGCTGCATGACTTGCGTGAGCGCCGAGGCACCCATGCGGTTCTTGCCACGGCCCAGGTCGATCAGGATGAGGACGGTGTCGCCCTTGTCCTTGCGCAGTTGCGGGGTCAGCACGCGGCGCACGTCGGTCACCGGTGCGAAACCGGAAACGATCAGCGAGACCGGCGAAGTCACCGACTTGGCACCCTCTTCATCGCTCCAGGTGCTGCGCATGGACAGGGAATCCTTGCCGACGGGGATCGACATGCCCAGCGCCGGGCACAGTTCCATGCCCACGGCCTTGACGGTATCGAACAGCGCGGCATCCTGGCCAGGCTGGCCGCAGGCCGCCATCCAGTTGGCCGAGAGCTTGATGTCGCCGATTTCGGCAATCGGTGCGGCAGCAATGTTGGTGATGGCTTCACCGACGGCCATGCGGCCCGAGGCCGGGGCGTCGATCACGGCCAGCGGGGTGCGCTCGCCCATGGCCATGGCTTCGCCGCGATAGCCTTCCAGGCCCATGGCGGTCACGGCCACGTCGGCCACCGGCACCTGCCAGGGGCCGACCATCTGGTCGCGCACGGTCATGGCGCCGACGCTGCGGTCACCGATGGTAATCAGGAAAGACTTGTCGGCCACGGCCGGCAGGCGCAGCACGCGCTGGGCCACCTCCACCAGGTCCATGCCGGTCAGGTCCACCGGCGGCAACTGCTTTTGCACGTGCTGCACGTCACGGTGCATCTTGGGCGGCTTGCCCAGCAGCACGTCCATGGGCATGTCGACCGGGTTGTTGTTGTGCTCGGGGTCGATCACCTTCAGCTGGCGTTCTTCGGTGGCGGTACCGACCACGGCGAAGGGTGCGCGCTCGCGTTCGCACAGGTACTGGAACAGTTCCAGGTGTTCCGGCAGGATGGCCAGCACGTAACGCTCCTGGGATTCATTGCTCCAGATCTCGCGCGGGGCCAGGCCGCTTTCTTCCAGCGGCACCTTGCGCAGGTCAAAAATTGCACCGCGCTTGGCGTCGTTGGTGATTTCCGGGAAGGCATTGGACAGGCCGCCCGCCCCCACATCGTGGATGGACTGGATGGGGTTGTCGTCACCCAGCGCCCAGCAGGCGTTGATGACTTCCTGGGCGCGGCGCTCCATTTCCGGGTTGCCGCGCTGGACCGAGTCGAAATCCAGGTCGGCGGTGTTCACGCCAGTGGCCATCGAGGAGGCAGCGCCACCGCCCATGCCGATGCGCATGCCGGGACCGCCCAGCTGGATCAGCAGGCTACCGACCGGCAGGTCGTTCTTTTTGGTGTGCTTGGCCGAGATGTTGCCCATGCCGCCGGCGATCATGATGGGCTTGTGATAGCCCATGACCTGGCCGCCCACGTTCTGCTCGTAGGTGCGGAAGTAACCGCCCAGGTTGGGACGGCCGAATTCGTTGTTGAAGGCCGCGCCACCGAGCGGGCCGTCGATCATGATCTGCAGGGGCGAAGCGATGCGCTCGGGCTTGCCGTAGATGCCGCCCTGGGCGTGTTCATCGCGCTGGTCCACCGGCTGGGCCACGTCACGGGCGTTTTCCCAGGGTTGCACGGCGTGGGTGACCATCAGGTTGGAGACGGTGAAGCCAGTCAGGCCGGCCTTGGGCTTGGAGCCACGGCCGGTCGCGCCTTCATCGCGGATCTCGCCGCCAGCGCCGGTGGAAGCGCCCGGGAAGGGGGAAATCGCGGTCGGGTGATTGTGGGTTTCCACCTTCATCAGGATGTGGGTCAGCTCGTCGGAGGCTTCATAGACGTTGCCCTTGGTAGCGCCGCGCTGGTAGAAGCGCGAGACGGTGGCTCCCTCGATGATGGAGGAGTTGTCCGAATAGGCCACCACGGTGCCCTTGGGCGCCAGCTGGTGGGTGTTCTTGATCATGCCGAAGAGCGACTTGTCCTGCTTCTCACCATCGATGGTCCAGTCGGCGTTGAAGATCTTGTGGCGGCAGTGTTCGCTGTTGGCCTGGGCGAACATCATCAGTTCGACGTCGGTGGGGTTGCGCTGGGCCTTGGTGAAGGCGTCCACCAGGTAATCGATCTCGTCATCCGACAGGGCCAGGCCCAGTTCGGTGTTGGCGCGTTCCAGCGCGGCACGGCCGCCGCCGATCACGTCGACCGACTCCAGCGGCCTGGCTTGCAGCTCCGTGAACAAGCCGGCAGCGTCCTGCGGATCACGCAGCACGGTCTCGGTCATGCGGTCATGCAGCAGCGCGGCCACGGCCGCAATGCTGGCTTCATTGAGCTTCTTGGCTCCGCCCAACAGGCCCGTCTTGACCTGCACGCGGAAGATGATGCCGCGCTCCACGCGGTGGATGTGACCCATACCGCAATTGCGCACGATGTCGGTGGCCTTGCTGGCCCAGGGCGAGATGGTGCCGAAACGCGGAATCACCACGAAGGCATCGCCCTCGTCGCTGCCGTTGAAGGGGTCGCCATAGGTCAGCAGGCCGTTGAGGCGGGCCTCATCCTCTTGCGTCAGGGCCTTGGCGTCGACGAAATGCAGGTAGCGGCCGCACACGCCGGTGATGGCGGCATCCACGGCTTGCAATTGGCTCAGAAGGCGTTGGGTACGGAAAGCGGAAAGGGCATTGGAGCCCGGCAGGATCAGCATGGCGAGGTCGAGGCAGTTAGCTTGAATCGGGAAAACCGTCGCAGCATCGCGGCAGGGACCGGTCCACCGACACCGGCCGCCCCGAATGACGCATTGCACAAGGAAAAATCGTGCAGGTCGGAGACTGGCGAGATGATGGATCGTGCGCGCGTTTGCTGGCAAAGCCGGCATTATACCGTGGACACCGCGCCAAGTCCCGTGCAAAGCGAGCCGGCCCGCAAGCCTGCCTGTGGCGGCCTGTAGCGGCAAGATGGATGGCCTGGCCTGCCCTTTGGTGGGGATTGACGCACTTGACCGGGGCCTGTTGTCATCGCAGCCGCAGCACCGAGCGTTGTCCCTCTGGAGAGCAGTTCGCTTCAGTCGGTGGCAGGTCGATATGTAGCACTGCGGCAATATCCAAACGACAGCGATATTTCGCGGTATCATTCGGCCCGCATCGGCCCCTGCCAGAGCAGGTGCAAGAGGCGCCCGAGCCACTGCCCGATGCCCATGACCACAGCGGCCAGACCGCTTCCAAGACGAATAGAGTGAACAGTACACAACGACAGATCGCCATCATCGGCGGGGGACTTTCAGGGATTTGCAGCGCCTACTTCCTGGCCGCGAAGGGCTATGAAGTGGCCGTCATCGAACGCCGTGCGCATGTGGCCGAGGAAGCCACCTTCGGTGACGCCGGCCTGCTGGCCCCGGGCGCGGCCATGCCGCTGACCTTGCCGGGTGCCATGGCAACCTTCGCCTGCCGCTTCCGCGATGAGCCACGCGTGCTGCTGGCCCCCGGTGCCGATTTCGGTCGTCGGCGCTGGATGCGCGCCACGCGCCAGGCCCTGCACCACCACTTTGCCCAGAACAAGCTGCGCCTGACGCGCCTGTCGGCCTACGGCCAGAGCCTGGTGCTGCAATTGCAGGCCCACCACAACCTGGACAATGAAAACGGCCAGGGCGTCTTCCACCTCTTCCGCCATCCCTCCGAGGCGGCGCGCATGACGCATTTGCAGCAAGCCGCGCAAGAATGCGAGTTCAAGCACCAGGCGCTGGACGCCGCCGGCATCCGCGCGCTGGAACCGGCCTTTTCCTCGGAAGCGACACTCTCCGGCGCGCTCTACTATCCTGAGGACATGGCCGGCAACTGCGTGCTCTTTGCCAAGCAGATGCGCAATGCGGCCCAGGAGCTGGGGGTGAGTTTCCATTTCGACTCCACCGTGACGGCCATCGACGCCGAATTCGGTGGCCGCCTGGCGCTGAGCGTGAACTCGCCCCATCTGGCCTCGCAGATGCGGGTCGATGCCGTGGTGGTGGCCGCCGGCATGTCCAGCGCCGAGCTCTTGCGCCCGCTTGATACCGCCCTGCCGCTGCGGGCGGTACAAAGCTATTCGGCGCTGGTGCCGGTCAAGAATCCGGATGATGCCCCCAGCATGGCGCTCTATGACGACAGCTACAAGGTCGCCATGACACGCCTGGGCGGACGCATCCGCATCAGCGGCCTGCTGGGCTTCGTGCCGCCGGGTCAGACCCTGCCGCCCAAGGCCCTGCGCAACCTGCTCAAGATCGCCGGCGACTATTACCCCAATGCGGCCAACTACAACCAGGCGCATTTCTGGAGCAATACCATGGCGCTCTTGCCGCACGGCCTGCCCGTGGTCGGGCCGACCCGGCATGGCAATGTCTTCGTCAACGTCGGCCATGGTGCCACCGGCTGGGCCGCCAGCGTGGGTTCGGCGCGCCTGCTGGCTGACCTGGTCAGCGGCGACCAGACCGAGATTGCCGCCGAGGGCTTGCTGCCGCGCGACGTACTGGCCTGAGCAGGCTGTCTCTGCCGTCTGCTGCGGCCCTGGTCGCGTGCCTTCTTTTCATCGATAAAGATCGCGCAAGGGCCTGCACGGACAGAACAATTCACTTAAAATCAAGCACCCGCGTAACCAGCGCCTGAGCGTGTGAATTTTTCTGCACTTGGCTCTCCAGCGCCGACCTTGCGCGGTGTTCCAGCGGTCTTCTCGCTGCACTGACGCCCATCCACTCAACGTCCCCGCCACCCCGATCATGAGCGCGCTCCATACCGTTGCCGAGATCCGCCAGGTTGAACAAGCGGCCCTGTCCGCCCTGCCCCCTTACACCCTGATGCAGCGCGCCGGCGCCGCCATTGCCGAGCAAGCCCAGCAGTTGCTGTGTTCGGCCACGGCCTCTTCGCCGGCGGTGCTGATCCTGGCCGGCCCCGGCAACAATGGTGGCGATGCGCTGGAAGCGGCCTGCCTGCTGGAAGAAGCCGGCATCGAAGTGAGCGTGCAGCTGCATGCCGACGAAAGCCGCCAGCCCGCCGATGCGCGCCGGGCGTTGGCGCGTGCCCGCGAAGCGGAAATCCAGTTCATCGAAGGCCATGGCGATGCGCCGCTGCGGGCGCACTCCTGGGCCCTGGTGATCGACGGGCTGTTCGGCATCGGCCTGGCGCGTCCGCCCGGACCAGCCTTGCGCCCCATCATCGAGTACGTCAACAGCTTGCGCTGCCCGGTGCTGTCCATCGATGTCCCCAGCGGACTCAATGCCGACACCGGCAGCATCGTGGGCGGCCGCGAGGGTGTGGCCGTCCAGGCCACGCATACCCTGAGCTTCATCGGCGACAAGCCCGGTCTGCATACCTGTGACGGCAGTGACCACAGCGGCCAGATCGTGGTCGAGCCACTGGACATCGACGCGGCGCTGCTCCCCCCGGCGCGCGCCTTCCTCAATGGTCCGCAAAGTTTTGCCACCGCGCTCAAGCCGCGCGCCAACAACAGCCACAAAGGCAGCTATGGCGATGTGATCGTGGTGGGCGGTGCGCGCGGCATGGCCGGTGCGCCGGTACTGGCGGCGCGCACGGCAGCTTTTGGCGGGGCCGGACGGGTCTATGTGGCCTTCGTGGACGAGGGACCGGCCTATGACGACAAGCACCCCGAACTGATGTTCCGCCTGGCCGACCGGGTGGAATTCGGCGCCAGCGCGGCCCTGGTAGTCGGCCCCGGCATGGGCACCTCGCGCCATGCGCATGACATCCTGGCGCGCGCCCTCGACAGCGAAGCCAATATCGTCGTCGATGCCGATGCCCTCAATCTGATCTCGGCCGAACCCACGCTGCAGCACAAGCTGCACCGCCGCAGCCAGCGCGGTACGCAGCCGTGCAGCATCATCACGCCCCATCCACTGGAGGCCGCCCGCCTGCTCGACAGCACCACCCAGCAGATCCAGCAGGACCGCCCGCAGGCGGCGCGGCTGCTGGCCCGGCAGTTCAATGCCATCACCGTGCTCAAGGGGGCGGGCACGGTCATCGCCTTCCCCGATGGCGAGATCGCCATCAACCCCAGCGGCAATCCGGCGCTGTCCACCGCCGGTACCGGCGACGTGCTCTCGGGATTGTGCGGGGCCTTGCTGGCGCAGGGCTGGCCGACCGCGTCGGCCGCCCTGGCCGCCACCTGGATCCACGGCGCCGCCGCCGACCAGTTGGTGGCGGCAGGACAGGGGCCGGTGGGGCTGACCGCCAGTGAATTCATCCCGGCCATCCGTGCCGTCTTCAACCAGATTCTCCGAGACCATGTCCAGCGCCGTCCTGCCCTACCCACGCATCGCCCCCAGCCATAAGCTGGGTATCCTGTTCCTGATTTCGGGGCTGTGGACACTGTCACTGCTCGATACCGCCGGCAAGCTGCTGGCCCTGGCGGGGTATCACGTGGTGATGATTGCCTGGATGCGCTACACCATCAATCTGTTCTTCATGGCGGCCACGCTGGCGCCCTTGTACCGGCGCCGTCACGGGCGCAGCATCCTGCAGTCCAACCGGCTCGGACTGCAATTGGGACGGGGTGCGCTGCTGCTGGCGTCGACGCTGATTTTCTTTTCGGTACTGAAGATCGTGCCATTGGCCGAGGGCACGGCCATGAATTTTTGCGCACCGCTGATCGTGCTGGCCATCTCGCCGTGGCTGCTGGGCGAACGCAGCTATCTGTCGCGCTGGATTGCGGTATTGATCGGATTTACGGGCATGCTCATCGTGATTCGCCCCAGTGGCGACATCCCGCCCTATGGCGTGGCGCTGGGCCTGGTCTCGGCCTTCACCCAGGCCATGCTGTCCATCCTCAACCGCAAGGCCAGCCAGGCCGATAACCCGATGGTGACGCTGTTTTATGGCGCGCTGGTGGGCAGCATCGTCTCCACGCTGCTGGTGCCCTTCTTCTGGACCAGTCATGCGCCCACGATGGTGGAACTGGCGATCCTGGTCTCCACCGGCATCACCAGCACCATCGGCCACTTCCTGCAGAACTCGGCCTACCGGCATGCCGAAGCCTCGGTGCTGACGCCCTTCTTCTATGCCCAGATCATCTCGGCCTGCGGCATGGGGTGGCTGGTCTTCGGGCAATTCCCGGACCAGATCACGGTCCTGGGCATCGCCATCATCTGCGCCAGCGGGATCGGCATCGCCTACATCGAACACAAGCGCGCGCACCCGCTGCCGCCGGCCGATCCGATGGAGTCCGTCTAATCAGTCCTGCACCAGCCGCCCGGCGGCAATGGTCAGGGTGCGCTCGCAACGGGCGGCAATGCCGGGGTCATGGGTCACCAGCACCAGCGTGGAGCCGCGCTCGCGGTTCAGTTCAAACATCAGCTGGATGACCGATTCGCCGGTAGCCGCATCGAGGCTGCCGGTCGGTTCATCGGCAAACAGCAGGGGCGGTTCGGTCACAAAGGCGCGTGCCAGCGCCACGCGCTGCTGCTCGCCGCCGGAGAGGTATTTGGGATAATGCTTCAGGCGGCTGCCCAGGCCCACGCGACCCAGCATCTCTTGCGCCTTGGCCCGCGCCTGGTTGTCACCGCGCAGTTCCAGCGGCAGCATCACGTTTTCCAGGGCATTGAGGTGTCCTAGCAGCTGGAAGGACTGAAACACGAAGCCCAGTTTGCGCTTCCTCAACAGCGCCCGGCCATCTTCATCGAGGGCGTAGATGTCTTCGCCATCGAGGCGTACGGAACCTGCGCTGGGCGTATCCAGTCCAGCCAGCAGGCCTAGCAGGGTCGACTTGCCGGAACCGGAAGCGCCGACGATGGCCACCGTGGTTGCGGCGGCCACGGTAAAATCGATGTCGCTCAGGATGGTCAGGCGACCGGATGGAGCGGCCACATCGGCAACATGTTTGGACAACTGAAGGACTTCAATGGCGGCAATGACGGCAGAACTGGCGGGAGCGGAAGCGGGCATGCAGGGCAATCGGGCAAGTGGGTCCGGGACAGGTGCGCGGCGCAACGGGCTGGTGGGCGCGGTGTTGCGTCTGCTGGCGGGCGTCGTGCTGATGGTAGCGGCGACGAGCGCTTATTCTGCCCCAAAAAACCTGCTCGTGCTCGGTGACAGCCTGTCCGCCGAATATGGCCTGCAGCGCGGCACCGGCTGGACCGGCCTGCTGCAGAAGCGGCTGCAGCAGAACAAGCTGGATTACCAGGTGGTCAATGCCAGCATCAGCGGCGACACCACCATCGGCGGGCGCAACCGCCTGCCGCCGCTGATGGCGCAGCACAAGCCAGCCGTCGTGGTGATCGAACTGGGCGCCAACGACGCCCTGCGCGGCCTGCCGCTCAAGACCAGCCAGGACAACCTGCAAGCCATGATCGATCTGGCGCACCAGCAAAAGGCCAAGGTACTGCTGGTGGGGATGCAGATTCCACCCAATTACGGCCCCGACTACACGCACCGTTTCGCGGCGATGTACCAGGAGCTGGCCAAGAGCAACAAGGTGGCGCTGGTGCCGTTCTTCTTCGAGGGGATCGCGGCCGATCTCTCACAGTTCCAGGCTGATCGCATTCATCCCAATGAACAGGCGCAGCCCAGGCTGCTGGACAATGTCTGGCCGCATCTCAAGCCGCTGCTGGGACTGAAGTAGCTTTCGGCGCTCTGCGCCGAAAGCACTCGCCCCGTATCGGACTTTTGCACTATCCTATCGCTCTTTTTCGACGCCCGGACGGAGGATGTTTGAATGACCGTGCCCCACCCACCACGAAAGACCAGCCGGATCCGTTCGATTACCATCGAAGGCTTTCGCAGCCTCAACAACATTGAGCATCTGGAGCTGCCGCCGCTGACCGTGTTGATCGGTGCCAATGGCGCGGGCAAGTCCACGCTGATTCGCTTCTTCGAGATGTTGAGCTGGATGGTCAAGTCCAGAAGCTTGCAGGAGTTCGTGTTGCGCCAGGGCGGCGGCGACGACCAGTTTTTCATGGGTGCGCGCAAGACGCCACGTATCCATGCCGAACTGTGCCTGGAAACGGACATGGGACAGATCGACTATCGATTTGAACTGGCCCATCTCTCGGCCGGCGATTCGGTCATGGTCATGAACGAAGCCTATCGTTACGCCGCCCACGGCGCCCCGACCAAGGCGAAGTGGACTGACATCGGAACGGTAGGCAAGCAATCCAATTTATTGGAGCAGAAGGACGAAGCGGCCACTACCATTGTCGATCTGCTTCGCCAGTGCGCCACTTATCAGTTTCATGACACCTCCATCAATGCGGCGATCCACAATCGCTGGGATGTGACCGATTCATTCCGCCTGCGCCCGGATGGCGGCAATCTCGCGGCCGTCTTGCTGGACCTGTGCAATACGGACAGCAAGCGCTACGAATTGATCACCCGGCAAATCAGCCGCGTGTTGCCCGCCTTCAAGGACTTCGTGCTGGAGGCGGAAGCCGGCAAAGTCCTGTTGCGCTGGATCGGACGTCATAGTGACAAGATCTTCGGGTCTCACCTGACCTCGGACGGATCGTTGCGGCTGTTTTGCCTGTTGACCTTGCTCAATCTGCCGCCCAATCGCCTGCCGGACATCATGCTCTTCGATGAGCCCGAGTTGGGCCTGCACCCGCACGCCGTCACACTGGTGGCGGAAATGTTCAAGCGCCTGGCCAAGACACGGCAAATCTTCATTGCCACCCAATCCCCTTACCTGGTCGATTGCTTCGAGCTCGAAAACATCATCGTCGCCAGCGCCAATGAGGGCGAAACGAAGTTGTGCAATTTGCCGCGCGAGCAATACCAGGAGTGGCTGGACGATGAATATCAGCTCTCTGACATCTGGCTCAAACAGGCCGTCGGAGGCATGGGATGATCCGTGTCTGCATTGTGTGCGAGGGGCAGACCGAGGTGCAGTTCGTCAAGTCCTGCCTGGCCCCCTATCTGCTGGCCAGCCAGGTACAGGCGTTCCCATCCTTGCTGCAATCGCCCTCCGGAAATCACCGGGGTGGGCGCGTCACGGTGGAACGCCTGGCCAGGTTCATGTCGCACCAATATCACCAGACCGACCGCATCACGACACTGGTCGACTTCTACGGGTTCCAGGATCGCGACGGGCTTAGTCGCGCTCAGCTGGAGGCTGCTATCCGCGCTGGGGTTGCCACTACCTCAGGCTACG
The DNA here is from genome assembly GCF_022627875.1 of Herbaspirillum sp. C7C8. Taxonomy (NCBI): domain Bacteria; kingdom Pseudomonadati; phylum Pseudomonadota; class Betaproteobacteria; order Burkholderiales; family Oxalobacteraceae; genus Herbaspirillum; species Herbaspirillum sp. C7C8. The sequence goes on along the minus strand of NZ_JABXGG010000005.1, from coordinate 266,429 downwards.
ATCCACGCTTCGTGTTGCCGTACGTGCAGATGTACGAGTTCGAGGGCTTGTTGTTCAGCGATCCTGAACAGTTTGCCTGGGTGGAGGATGGCTGGAATGAGCAGGTCAAGCAACAGTTGACCGCCGTGAGCGCAGCATTTGCCAGCCCGGAAGACATCAACAACAGCAGCGAAACTGCCCCCTCCAAGCGCATCCTGCGCATCTTCCCTGAGGGCAGCTATTCCAAGACGGAACATGGGCCGCTGATCGCAGAATCCATCGGGATAGACACCATTCGCGTCAAATGTCCCGCATTCAGCGAGTGGGTAGGACAGCTTCAGGCTTGGGGGCGCCCGGCCTGACAGCGTCAAGGATCATCAGCGCCTGTTCAATGCCGCGCGTACAACGCCAGGAAGCGTCGCAGCAGCCCGGCCGATTGCGGCGTCTCGCTGACCTTCTCGCACAGCGCCTGTGCATCGATGCCGCAGCCACGGTAGATATCGGCGTAGTAATGCAGATGGGCGCGCACGAACTCGGGCGAGAACTCGGGATGGAACTGCGTCGAATAGACGTTGTGCTTGTGCTTGATGACGTGGTGCGGGTCCATCGGCGAGCGGGCCATGACGATGGCGTCCTTGGGCGGACGCAGCACCGACTGCATGTGCAGCATGTGGGCCGGGAATTCGTCCGGCAGCACGCCCAGCAACTCATCCTGGCGACAGCATTCCAGCGTCCTCACGTGCATGGTGCCGGCGGCGCGGCCGGCCGGGTTGTAGCCGACTTCGCCGCCAAAGGCATGGGTCAGCAACTGGTGGCCATAACAGATGCCGAACATGGGCGTGTCCAGTTCGGCAGCGTCGCGAATCCATTCGGCAGTGCGCTCGCTCCAGTCTTCCTTGTCAGTCACCATGGCCGGTGAACCGGTAATGAAAACCGCGCGGTAACTGCGCGGGCAGGACGGGCGCTCGCCTTCATAGACGGTCACCACTTCGATCTCGGTACGGCACAGACCGGCAGCGCAGCCTATCTGGTCGACATAGCCACCATAGTTGGTCTTGAGGGAAGGATTGGCATCTCCGGTGCGAATGATCAGGACTGGGGCAGGCATAAAAACTGGGTCGTATTCAGGGCAAGTCTCGCATCGGAAGCACTCCTCGTGGAAATACCCCCTGCGATGCTTTTCGAATGTCGACTGGAGAAAGCGACAACTTGTACGGCAGCCGTTTGTTTCCGAAACGGCGCAACATGACGTGCGGATGACAGGAATTTCATCTCGACAGCACAAAAGCTGCATGTTCCCACACGGTGGAAAGCTGACGAAACGCCAACAGACGATGGAAGAATTGAAGCGGATTCCCCGGTGCCGGCTCCCTGTTGCATCCCGCTCGAATGCAGCGCCGGTGTCCATGATGAAACAAAAAAGGCCGCTGGAAAAGCGGCCTGTGTAAATTTTTTAGCAAATTGTGGCGGTCATGCCGACAACTCCCCGTGCTGGGGCAGCACAGCGCACCGATTCACGATCCCGGTGCGCTCCTTGCACTGGCTGCCCCACGGCGGGCCGTGCGATTAGCTCACTTGGCGCTCACTTGGCAGCATCATCCGCGCTCACCGCAGCAGCCCCCTTGAGCAGCTTGGTCTTGGCCTTCTCGCGCAGGTAGTCCAGGTAGCCCAGGGCATCCTGCTGCGACAAGGCGGCGGTGATCTGCTCCTGTTCGGCCTTGCGACGTGCGGTGTCGACGGTCTTGGGCTGTTCCACCTTGGTGATACGGTAGATCTGGTAGCCCAGGCCGCGCGTCTCGGCGCCCACGTAGACCGGCAGCTTGGCGGTATCGGCCTTCATGACGGCGTTGAAGGCTTCCTGGGTCCAGCCGTCGGACTTCACGCGGGACACCACCTTGGGCTCGCTGAAGCCGCTGGCATCATCCTTGGCCTGCAGCTGGGCCAGGCGTTCCTGGCCCGCCTTCACTGCCAGGGATTGCTCTTCGGCTGCCACCACGTCCTTCTGCACCTCCGCCTTGACTTCCTCGAACGGGCGCTTGGACACCGGCTTGTAGCTGGTCATGCGCGCGGCCACCAGGGTGTTGGGAGCGGTCTGCACGGCTTCAGTGTTGTGCTTGCCCTTGATCACGTCGTCGGTGAACAGTGCGCTCAGGAACTTGGCATTGTTGTAGGGTGCCGCACCGGCTGCCGGGTTGGGCAGGCGGGTCACGCCGGAGGCGGTCTGGATCTTCAGCTTGAGCTTGTCGGAGACGGCTTTGAGGCTGTCGGCGTTTTCATAGACCAGGTTGTTGAACTGGTCGGCCATGTCCGAATACTTCTTGGCGGCGATCTGCTTCTTGATGTCGGCACCGATCTCGGCCTTGACCGATTCCAGCGGCTTGACCGACGCCGGCTTGATGCCGGTCACCTCGATGACGTGATAGCCGAAGTCGGACTCCACCGGATCGCTGATCTCGCCCTGCTTCAGGCTGAAGGCGGCATCGGCGAAGGGTTTGACCATGGCGTCGCGGCTGAAGTAACCGAGGTCGCCACCGTTGGCGGCCGAGCCGGGGTCCTGCGAATTGGCTTTGGCCAGCTTGGCAAAGTCACCCGGATTCTTGCGCAGCTGCGCCACCAGAGCATCGGCCTTGCTCTTGGCTGCAGCCTTGTCGGCCGCCGAGGCATCCTTCTTGACGGTGATCAGGATGTGGCTGGCGCGACGCTGTTCTTCGGTGGCGTACTGCTTCTGGTTCTGCTCGTAGTAGGACTTGATATCGTCATCGGTGACAGTGGCCTGGGCAGCCACGGCCGCCGCATCCAGGACCACGTACTCGATGTCGGCCTGTTCCGGGGTCTCGAAACGGGCGGTGTTCTTGTCGTAGTAGGCCTTGAGCATGTCGTCGGTCACCTTGACCTGGCTGGCGTAGCTGTCCGGCTTGAAGTTGAGCATCTGGACGGTACGTTCCTGATCGTTCAGGTTGGACAGGTTCTCGGCCACGGTCCTGGGCGCGAAAGCGGTGCTCTGGATGGCAGCATTCAACTGCTGCACGGCCATTTCGCGGCGCAGGCCGGCTTCGTAGGACTTCTGGGTCATGCCCTGCGCGGCCAGCAGCACGCGGTAATGCTCATTGTCGAAGGTCCCGTCCGGTTTGGTCAGGCCGGGAATCTGCAGGATGCTTTGCTGCAGTACCTGGTCCGGCACCACCAGCTTGCTGGCCACCACCTCGGCGCCCAGGGCGCGCTGGGCGATCAGGTTGTCGAGGATGGCGCGGCGCGCCTGCGGGCTATCGAAGATCTTGCTGTCGAACTGATTGCCATACACCTGGCGCATGCGTTCGAGCTGCTGGCGATGCGCGGCATCCCACTCTTCCTTGGTGATGGTCTGGCCGGCCACCTTGGCCACGCCGCTGTCGTCGGTCAGGCGGCTGTAACCCTCCAGGCCGAAGAAGGCGAACGACGGGAAGATGAACAGCAGCAGCAGGAACTGCATCAGGCGCTGGTGAGTACGAATGAAATCAAACATGTATAGCCAATCAATAAACGATCTGGTCAATGAAGGACAGCGGGGATCAGCGAAGACTGCCGCTGGCGCGCGCCGATAAGAAAAAAGGCGAACTCGCGTTCGCCCTGATCCGGCGCAGGCCCGTCAGGCCCGGGAGACACAACGCACACCGTCATGCTCGCGCGACATTATACACATGCCAATGCCGGCAGGCATCTTTGCCGGGAACCGCTATCGGTCCATCTGGGCCAGCGCCACGCTGCGCAACTGGAAACGGCCATCGTTGTTGAACAGCCAGCTCTCCGAGAGTTCGATACGGCCCTGCTTGAGCAGCGCCGGTGGCGGCTTGGGAAAGGGCGCCGCGGTTTTCAGGCTGCCCAGGGCGCTGGCCTCGGCGTGCTTGTCGCGGTTGCTGCGCAGGATCTCGCTCCTGACCAGGTTTCCCTCACCATCCACCACGTACTTGATGACGATCACCGAGCGCAGCAAGGCTTGCGGGCGCTCTATGTAGACACTGGTGAAATTGACCTGGGAAATGCGCCTGGCCAGGTCGACCTTGTAGCCCTCCACGGTGGTGGCGGTGGAGGTGGCGTCTTCGGTGGTCTTCTTCTGCTCGATCAGGGCGCGTGCCAGTGCGTCACGCTCCTGCTGGGTGCTCTCCGGCGCCGAGCAGGCCGCCAGCATGGCGGCCACGCCCACGCCTGACATCGCCAGCCGCATCCCGGGTCGCCGCCCGGGCTTGCCGTTTTTGTTCATTTGCTCCTCCAAAGGACTGAATGATCTTGCTTCACCCGCCGTACGGCGTCAATGAAGGATCTGACCAAATTTGGACAGTCATTTCCGCCGCGGATTCCCCCGCCGCGAGAGCCCGAAGGCCGATCCATAGCTTCAATCTATAGCAAGGATTCCAGTCCGCTATCACAGCAGGGGGTGTCATCCAGCAGTCATATTAGGCCCGTACCATCCGCTTGCCTTTGAACGGGTCGGCCCGTCAGGCGCAAGCCCGCATGGGCGCTGCGTTTGGGCAAAACCACGAGCCAGCCAGACACCTTCCGAGATGATGCCCACACCCTCTTGCGCCGCCGCCCTCGCGATGCCGGTTTGTCCGCCTGATGATGCCGATGCCGGCGAGCGTTTCCTGTCGGTACGCGGTATCGAAAAACGCTTCGGGGCCTTTACCGCGCTGGACGGGGTGTCGCTGGAAGTGCACCGGGGAGAGATGGTCTGCCTGCTGGGCCCGTCGGGCTGCGGCAAGACCACCCTGCTGCGCACCATCGCCGGGCTGGAGCGCCAGGACGCCGGCCAGCTCGTGGCCGCCGGTCGGGACATTTCCGGTCTGCCGCCGCAATCGCGCGATTACGGCATTCTGTTCCAGTCCTATGCCCTGTTTCCGAATCTGACCGTGGCCGACAACGTCGCCTATGGCCTGCGCAATATGAAGCGCCAGGCACGCCAGGCGCGCGTCACGGAGATGCTGGCCATGGTCGGCCTGGACGGCAGTCAGTCCAAGTATCCCGGCCAGCTGTCCGGCGGCCAGCAGCAGCGCGTGGCTCTGGCGCGTGCGCTGGCGCCGTCGCCTTCACTGCTGTTGCTCGATGAACCGCTTTCGGCACTGGATGCGCAGGTACGCGAACACCTGCAACTGGAAATCCGCCGCCTGCAAAAGCAGTTCCGCATCACCACCCTCATGGTCACGCATGACCAGGAAGAAGCGATGGTCATGGCCGACCGCATCGCCGTCATGCAGCACGGGCGCATCGAGCAGTTCGGCACGCCCGCCGAGATCTACCGCCGTCCGGCCACACCTTTCGTGGCGGACTTCATCGGTCATGCCAACTGGTTGCCGTTTTCGCGCATCTCGGGGTCGCAGGTCACCGTGGGGGCCTTGCGCCTCGAAGTGCGTCCCGAAGAAGCGGAGCTGCAAAGCGGCCGCCTGTTCTGCCGCCCCGAGGCCGTGGAACTGTTCGCCACCGAAGACTGTGCCAACCGCTTCCGGGCGCGTGTGGTCGATCGCATCTATCTCGGGCACCGCTACCGCCTGGCCTTGTCAGCGGATGCGCTGCCGGGCCAGACCCTGCTGGCCGACGTCAGCGGCGATTCGCACGAGCGCCTGACCGCCCTGTCGGCACACGACGATCTGTGGGTGGCCTTGCCGCGCCAGGCACTGCGGGTCTTTGCCTGAGCCGCAACATTCATGACGATGCAATCTTCCCTGCCCCCTGCCCGCTCACTGACTGCCATGGCACTCGACCAGACCCTGCCCGCCACGGCACAGGCCGGCCGCGCCGGCACCGACCGCAGCCAGTGGCTGCCGGGCGCATTGAAATGGCTCTTGCTGGTGCTGCTTTCGCTTGGTCTGGGCGGCCCCCTGTTGTTCATCCTGGCGCAGGCGGTTCTCACGCCCGAAGGTAACTGGGCCGGTATCCAGCCCTTCGTGGCCCTGTTTGCCAATATCAATTTCCTGCCGCTGCTGGGACGCAGCCTGTGGGTCTCGGCAGTCACCGCCGTGGTCACGGTGCCGCTGGCCTATGTGTTCGCCTACGCCCTGCAGCGCAGCTGCATTCCCTGCAAGGGCCTGTGGCGCGGCATCGGCCTGTTGCCGCTGCTGGCCCCGTCGCTGTTGCCGGGCATCGCGCTGATCTACCTGTTCGGGAATCAGGGACTGTTCAAGGAATGGATGGATGGCAGCATCTACGGCTTCTGGGGCATCCTGCTGGGTGAAGTGTTCTACACCTTCCCGCATGCCATGATGATCCTGCTGTCGGCGCTGTCGCAGGCCGACGGTCGCCTCTACGATGCGGCCCATGCCATGGGCGCCTCGCGCTGGCGCGTCTTCACCACGGTCACCCTGCCGACCACGCGCTATGGCATCTTTGGTGCGCTGTGTCTGGTCTTCACGCTCACCATCACCGACTTCGGCGTGCCCAAGATCACCGGTGGCGCCTACAGCGTGCTGGCCGTGGAAGCCTACAAGGCCGTGGTCGGTCAGCAGCAGTTCGGGCGCGGTGCGCTGATCGGCTTGCTGCTGCTGGTGCCGGCCCTGTTGACCTTCGCCCTGGACGCCTGGCTGCAGCGCCGCCAGCGCGCCACCATGAGCAGCCGTTCGGAAGCCTACATACCGCGTCCCGACTGGCGCCGCGATGGCCTGAACCTGCTGGCGGTGGCGCTCATCGCTGCGGCCATCCTGATGATGATCGTGGTCGCCATGGGAGCGTCGGTGGTCAAGCTGTGGCCCTACAACCTGCAGCTGACCTGGCAGCACTACGACTTCGACAACATGGATGGCGGCGGCTGGCTGGCCTACTGGAACAGTCTGAGACTGGCCTGCGGCACCAGCGTGGCTGGCACCGTGGTCATCTTCACCGGTGCCTGGCTGATGGAAAAGACGCGCGGCCAGCGCTGGCTCTCGCCCCTGCTGCGCATGCTGTGCTTCCTGCCCATGGCCGTGCCCGGCCTGGTGCTGGGCCTGGGCAGCCTGCTCTTCTTCAACCATCCGGCCAATCCGTTCAACTTCCTCTACGGGACGATGACACTGCTGGTGCTGTGCTGCATCGTGCACTTTTACACCACGGCGCACCTGAGCGCCGTCACCGCCCTCAAACAGCTCGATCCGGAATTCGAGGCCGCCTCGCTGTCGCTGAAGGTGCCACTGCTGCAGACCTTCCTGCGCGTGACCGTACCGCTGTGCCTGCCGCAGATGCTGGAGATCTTCCGCTACCTGTTCGTGTCCTCGATGACCACGGTATCGGCGGTGATCTTCCTGTATCGCCCCGATACGGTGCTGGCCTCGGTGGCGGTACTCAACATGGATGATGCCGGCGACGTCGGTCCGGCGGCGGCCATGTCCACGCTCATCCTGCTGAGCTCGGCGCTGGCCTCGCTGCTCATGCACCTGGCCGGCAGCGGCTGGCTGGCGCGGGCCCAGGCCTGGCGCCGGGGCCGCGCCCACTGAACCGGACTGACTACGCCACGATTTCCCCACCTAGCGTCCTCGACGCGTTTTCAACCCAGCCATTCACAGACGAAGGCCATCATGAAAAAAACCAAGCTGTTTTCCCTGCTCGCATCGCTGATCGGCGCCGGCATGCTGTTCTCGGCCCAGGCCCACGCCGCCACCACGCTGACCGTCTACACCGCCCTCGAAGCCGACCAGATCAAGGCTTACCAGGCCGCGTTCCAGAAGGCCAATCCGGACATCGAGATCAAGTGGGTGCGCGACTCCACCGGCATCGTCACGGCCAAGCTGCTGGCCGAGAAGGCCAACCCGCAGGCCGACGTGATCTGGGGCCTGGCTGCCACCAGCCTGGCCCTGCTGGACAAGGAAGGCATGTTGACGCCCTACGCCCCGCACGGCCTCTCGGCCATCGATGCCAAGTACCGCAGCGCCGCCAATCCGCCGGCCTGGGTCGGCATGGACGTGTGGGCTTCGGCGATCTGCTTCAATACCGTGGAAGCACAAAAGCAGGGCCTGCCCAAGCCGACCTCCTGGGCTGACCTGACCAAGCCGGTCTATGCCGGCAAGATCGTGATGCCCAATCCGGCTTCTTCGGGGACCGGCTACCTGGATGTCTCGGCCTGGCTGCAGATGATGGGTGAAGAAAAAGGCTGGGCCTACATGGACGCCCTGCACAAGAACATCGGCCAGTACACCCACTCCGGCTCCAAGCCCTGCAAGCAGGCCGCGACAGGTGAATTCCCCATCGGTATCGCCTTCGAGTACCGCGCCGTCAAGACCAAGAAGGAAGGCGCCCCGATCGACGTGATCCTGCCCTCCGAAGGTCTGGGCTGGGATATCGAAGCCACCGCCATCGTCAAGGGTACCAAGAACCTGGAAGCCGCCAAGAAGCTGGCCGACTTCTCGGCCAGCAAGGATGCCATGGCCCTGTATGAAAAGAACTTCGCCGTGGTCGCCGTTCCCGGCGTGGCCAAGCCGGATGCACTGCTGCCGGCCGACTATGAGAAGCGCCTGATCAAGAACGACTTCACCTGGGCCAGCACCAACCGCGACCGCATCCTGACCGAGTGGAGCAAGCGTTACGAAAGCAAGTCCGAGAAGAAGCAGTAAGACCAGAGCCAGTCGGCAACACCTCACCGTCACGGTGGCGCGTTCGTGCGTCACCGTGACGGTGCCAGGAGAGGATCGCAGGACGCCGCCAGAGTGTCCCCGCACAACAGGCAAGACGACATCTCGCAACTGACTCCGATGGAGCAATCTCCCATGACCAATTCCCTCTCAGAACACGATCCGCAGCACTTCGACCTGGCCGTGGTCGGCTCGGGCATCCTCGGCCTGGCCCACGCCTACGCCGCCGTCAAGCGCGGCCTCAAGGTGGCCGTCTTCGAACGCACCGGTACGCCCCTGGGCGCTTCCGTGCGCAATTTCGGCATGGGCCTGGTGACCGGCCAGCCGCCGGGCATCATGCTGGACCTGGCCCGCGAAAGCCGCGCCCTGTGGCTGCACCTGTCCACCCGCGCCCATTTCAGCGCCCGTGAAGCCGGCACCCTGCTGTTTGCCCGCAGCCAGGCCGAGCACGACGTGCTGCTGGAATTCATGACCGTGCGAGCGCGCCAGTACGATTACCGCGCCAGCCTGCTCGAAGGCGACAAACTCAACACCCTCTACAACGGGCGCTTCCGCCATCACCGCTCGGCCCTGCATGGCACCGAAGACCTGCAACTCTATTCGCGTGAAGCCATGCCGGCGCTGGTGGCCTACCTGCACTCGCAGGGCGTGCATTTCCGCTTCAATACGCTGGTCCATGGCACCGCCGACGGACGTCTGTCGACCACCGTCGGGGAGTTTCACGCCGAGCGCGTGGTGGTGTGCTCGGGCCACGATTACCAGACCCTCTTCGCCGACCGCCTGCAGCCGATGAACCTGAAGCAGTGCCGTCTGCAGATGCTGCGTCTGAAGACCGAGGAGCCGCTGCCGCTGACCCATGCGGTGCTGACCGGCCTGTCCTGCACGCACTATGGCGCCTTCTCGGACCTGCCGAGCGCGCGCGCGGTGCATGCCGAGATCGAGGCCAACGCCCCGCTGCTCAACAAGCACGGCATCCACCTGCTGGTCAGCCCGACGCCCTACCAGGAGCTCATCGTCGGCGATTCGCACCACTACGGCACCGATGCTCCCCCCTTCAACAGCGAAGAAGTCGATGAACTGCTGCTGGGTCTGGTGGAGCACACCCTGGCCACCCGCGTGAAGGTGATCGAGCGCTGGCAGGGTGTCTATGGCAGCAAGGGGCCTGGCCCCTTCTCGGCGCTGGCCATCGACGACCACACCTCGGTGGTGCTGATGCACACCGGTATCGGCATGAGCGTGGGACTGGGACTGGGCGAGCGTGTGGTCAAGGCGCTGCTGGAAGGTGAGGCCCTGCCCTCGCCGAGCGCGCAAGCCACGCCGGCCACCGCACCGGCCTGACGTCGCTGTCCCCGGCTGACAGGGCGATTTGCATCTGCATCGCCCTGTCACCGCCGTCACGACCGGCTTTCTGGCCGGTCAGGCATGCCGCTGACCCGCATGCCTGGCAAGATGCTTCACTTTCTCTTCCTCATTGCTGACAGAAAATCTTTTTTGACCACCCCTCCCCAAAAGGCGAGCCCCCGACCGCAATCGCTGCGACGCAATATCCCCTGATACCCCGCAAGGTCTTGCCGGAAGGGCTTTGCGCTGCTGCATCGCAACTAGAAACCGGCTTGCTGCGCTGTAAGCTTGTGTAAGTTTGGAGCAAGTCCTGCGTAAGTTTGGCGTCGCACACTCGCCGCATGGACAAGTGGGTCCTTACGCAGGCAATGCGAAGTCAATATCGCGGTTTGTGTTAGACGGGGAAGCGAGGGGAGGCGATTCTTCATGCTCTGCATGCTCTGTTCTCCGGTGCGTTCCTGCATAACGCCCCATTCGGCCATCTGCTGCATTGTTGCCCCGAGTACCTGGCTGCATTCCATGTAGTAGCACACTCATTAAAACCAAGGAGACAAACATGACCACAGCATCAGTCAACACGACTGCGCGCGGCATCACCCCGGAGGAAAAGAAAGTCATCTTCGCCTCGTCGCTAGGCACCGTTTTCGAATGGTATGACTTTTACCTGTACGGTTCGCTGGCGGCCATCATCGCCAAGCAATTCTTCGCCGGCACCGATCCCAACACCGCCTTCATCTTCGCCCTGCTGGCCTTCGCCGCCGGTTTCATCGTGCGTCCGTTCGGCGCGCTGGTGTTCGGTCGCCTGGGTGACCTGGTCGGCCGCAAGTACACCTTCCTGGTGACCATCCTGATCATGGGTGCCTCGACCTTCATCGTCGGCGTGCTGCCCAACTACAACTCCATTGGCATCACCGCCCCGATCATCCTGATCGCCCTGCGCATCCTGCAGGGCCTGGCGCTGGGCGGTGAATATGGCGGTGCGGCCACCTACGTGGCCGAGCACGCACCGGAAGGCCGCCGCGGCGCCTTTACCGCGTGGATCCAGACCACCGCCACGATGGGCCTGTTCCTGTCGCTGCTGGTGATCCTGGGCGTGCGTACCGCGGTGGGTGAAGCTGCCTTCGCCGACTGGGGCTGGCGCATTCCCTTCCTGGTTTCCATCCTGCTGTTGGCCATCTCGGTGTGGATCCGCATGTCCATGAACGAGTCGCCGGCCTTCCTGAAGATGAAGGCCGAGGGCAAGACCTCCAAGGCACCGCTGACCGAAGCCTTCGGCCAGTGGAAGAACCTGAAGCTGGTCATCCTGGCACTGGTCGGCCTGACCGCCGGTCAAGCCGTGGTGTGGTACACCGGCCAGTTCTATGCCCTGTTCTTCCTGACCCAGACCCTGAAGGTGGATGGCCCGACGGCCAATATCCTGATTGCCGTGGCTCTGCTGCTGGCCACGCCCTTCTTCCTGTTCTTCGGTTCGCTGTCGGACAAGATCGGCCGCAAGCCCATCATCCTGGGTGGCTGCCTGATCGCCGCCGTGACCTACTTCCCGATCTTCAACGGCCTGACCCACTTCGCCAACCCGGCACTGGAATCGGCCCTGAAGAAGTCGCCGGTGATCGTCACCGCTGACCCGGCCAGCTGCCAGTTCCAGTTCAACCCGACCGGCACCAAGAAGTTCACCTCCTCCTGCGACATCGTCAAGGCCAAGCTGTCGGCGGCTTCGGTGAACTACCAGAACGTGGCCGGTGCACCGGGTTCGGTGGCCACCGTCAAGATCGGCGAGCGCATCATCACTTCATATGATGCGGCTGGCCTGTCCAAGGAAGAAGCGGCTGCCAAGGACAAGCAACTGTCCAAGGAACTGGCCGATGACATCAAGGCCGCCGGCTACCCGGCCAAGGCCGATCCGGAGCAGATGAACAAGCCCATGGTCCTGCTGCTGCTGTTCATCCTGGTGCTCTACGTGACCATGGTGTACGGCCCGATCGCGGCTTGCCTGGTGGAGATGTTCCCGACCCGCATCCGCTACACCTCCATGTCCATGCCCTACCACATCGGCAACGGCTGGTTCGGCGGCCTGCTGCCCACCACCTCCTTCGCGCTGGTGGCCTTCAAGGGCGACATCTACTACGGTCTGTGGTATCCGATCGTGATCTCGGTCATCACCGTGGTGATCGGCCTGCTGTTCGTGAAGGAAACCGTGCACAACAACATTCACCAATGATGCAATGATGATCTGATGCGCGTCCCTTTGGCCGACCTGGCTGAGGGACGTCGCAGGATAGGCAAGACGACCGGACGCAATGAAGATTGCGTCCGGTTTTTTATTGCTGACGGGTGGGGCGCTGTGCGGGGCTCAGCGCATGCGCATGTAAAAAATTAGCCTTCCAGAAGAGACAGCGTAGCACCGCCCTCGTCGTCTTGTTCCTCGTCATCGTCGTTGTAATTGAACTCGACCTTGCTCTGCACGACGATTTCATCCATGACACTCTGAAGCCCGCCCGACTCCACCACGGCATCAAAAGCTGTCATCAGGTCTTTGACGTTGATGATCTCTTCCACGGCCTTCATGTAGGTCTCCACGATCGCCTCGATCCTGTATTTGGCCAAGGCCTGCTGGCGAATAGCTGTTCGAATCTGCTCGGCGCTCTCGACCGACTTCACGACGAAGCTGATCGGGAAGCGCTGCACCTTGTCGATATCGAGGAAGTATTTGTTGACATCGATGGTTTCCGTCACCTGAAAGAATCGTCCCAGGGGCTTCATGACGAAGTCAATTCCGCCGTCATTGGCATTGGTGCGACCCGTCTTGTAGAGCACGAGAGCGGTCTTGGCAACCGTCTCCTCTGTCTCACCAATCCAAATGGTTTCCTGCCCGTACTTGGCTTTGAGAATTGCGTAGCTGACTATCTCAAAGACGCGCGCATCAACGTTCGACGCAAGCTGCTGCACAACGAATGCGATGGCCTTCTCCGGGGCCTGCTTGCCCAGCTCCGCGATTTGCCGGCAGGTTTCCAGGAACCCTTCAAAGGCGGCACGCTTGGCCTCCACGTAGGCATTGATGATCTCGATCACCGCTGGGGCAATGTTGTAGATGTGGTCCTTGCCATCTTTATGGCGGACAGCGACTTGCAGCAAATCTTCCTGGATCCAGTAGCGCTGGGTCGCCACGTCACGAACGATAGGAGGCTTGCCGACAGAAGGGTAGAATTTCTTGAACTCGTCATTCAGGCGCGAATTGAGTGCATGATTCTGCAGCTTGGCGCCGAAAGGCAACTCGCGCTGGCGCCGGAACAAATCAGAAAAGCGAGCTCCCTCGTACTTCGCGTAGGACAGGCCAGCATTTTCCTTGGCGTAGCCCTTCTGGATGTAATCTTCAACGACGACGTAGAGCGCATAGTGATTGGCGAACGCGCCTCTGGCCTTCGATCCGCGGTTGGCTGCCCTGGTCTTGTTGTTCAGATAGCCCAGAATTGGGCTGCTCGTGAAAACATCGAGGGCATAGTCTCCAAAGTGCTTCTTCAGCACGGCGAGGAGGGTCGGGGTGAAAGCGTGATGGGCACTGTCAAAGCTTGGCATCGAATAGCCCTCCCTGCTCCTGCGCATCTGCCCCGCCTCTTGCCCCGTTGCCGTTCTTGCGAACGTAGGTCTTGTCCGGAGCCTCCAAGGTTTCTCCATTGAGCTGGGTCGCTATGCCAAGCCTGCGCAGGCCGATCTTCACGTAATCGGTCTGCAGCTCGATACCAATGGAACGCCGGCCCAGACGTTGCGCGACGGCGCATGTTGTAAACGTCCCGCCGAACGGGTCGAGAACCATGTCGCCAGGGTTGGAGCTGGCCTTGATGATGCGTTCAAGGAGCGCCTCCGGCTTCTGGCTCGGGTGCTCTTCGTATTCCGGCATACGGTACCGCACACGCGGCAGGTACCATGTATTGCCTGGCACTTTCGTCGTCTTGTAGGGGCTTGGGACCTCTTTGCGATAGTCCATGAGCTTTCGCACTGCCCCTGTCCTCGCTTCGACTTCAATGTCGGCCGCATTGAACGTGTAGGATTTCGCATCCTTGACGCAATAAAGAATCGGCTCATAGAGCGAGCCGAAAAATTTCTTCGCCTGCACTCCTGAGCTGTCGTAATGCCAGACGATGCGAGACAGTATGCTCATCCGTTGACGCAGCCACAGGTCAAGATAGGGCATCGCCTGTGTGCTGCTCATGACATACAGGCTCCCGCTGGGCTTGAGCTTGCGGATGCAGGCTTCAAGCCACCGATAGCACCACTCGGCATAGGCGAGGTCAGAAGGCCAGGCGTCCCTGAACTCACCGAACTTCTTGCCGATGTTGTAGGGCGGATCAGCAAAAATGAGGTCGACCGACGCATCTGGAATGCTGTCCAGAGCCTCAAGGCAGTCGCCATGAAAGACGGTGGTGACCTCGCCTTCGTATTTGTTTACCAACCCCGTACTCCTTGTAAGATTCGCCCGCACGGTCTGCATTGACGCGCATGCTGACCTGCCGTGAAAAGTCTTGCTTGCCGCTGCCAGCGCCAGCCAGCCCATCTCATTGAATGCCAGACCGAACAAGAAAAAGCCCGTGAAATCACAGGCTTGGGTGTTGTTTTCTGCCGATCAATGCCGGCAGTTTCCAGACATCAGGTCACTCCCACTCAATGGTCGCCGGCGGCTTCCCCGAAATGTCATAGACCACCCGGTTCAAGCCCCGCACCTCATTGATGATGCGGTTGGACACGCGGCCCAGCAACTCATGCGGCAGGTGCGCCCAATGCGCCGTCATGAAGTCCTGGGTCTGTACGGCACGCAAGGCCACCACGTATTCGTAGGTACGACCATCACCCATGACCCCAACCGACTTCACCGGCAGGAACACGGCAAAGGCCTGGCTGGTCTTCTCGTACCAGGTCTGGCCATCCTCATCCTTCGTATTGCGCAGTTCTTCGATGAAGATCGCATCGGCACGACGCAGCAGGTCGGCGTATTCCTTCTTCACTTCACCCAGGATACGCACGCCCAGGCCAGGGCCGGGGAACGGATGGCGATACACCATCTCCGGCGGCAGACCCAGCGCCACGCCCAGTTCGCGTACTTCGTCCTTGAACAGTTCGCGCAGCGGTTCCAGCAGCTTCAGGTTCAGCGTTTCCGGCAGGCCGCCGACATTGTGGTGGCTCTTGATGGTGTGGGCGGTCTTCTTGCCCTTGCCGGCGCTTTCGATCACGTCCGGATAGATGGTGCCCTGGGCCAGCCACTTGGCGCTGGTCAGCTTGGCCGATTCGGCCTGGAACACTTCCACGAACTCGCGGCCGATGATCTTGCGCTTGGCTTCCGGATCGGTCACGCCCGCCAGATGGCCCATGAACTGTGCGGTGGCGTCCACATGGATCACCTTCACGCCCAGGTTCTTTGCAAACATCTCCATGACCATCTTGCCTTCGTCCAGGCGCAGCAGGCCGTGGTCGACGAACACACAGGTCAGTTGGTCACCGATGGCGCGATGGATCAGCGCTGCCGCCACGCTGCTGTCCACACCGCCAGACAGGCCCAGGATGACTTCATCGCTGCCCACCTGCTGGCGGATCATCTCGACGGCTTCGGCGATGTAGTCCGGCATGTTCCAGTCCGACTGGCAGCCGCAGATCTCGTGCACGAAGCGGGCCAGCATGGCCTTGCCCTGCACGGTGTGGGTCACTTCCGGGTGGAACTGCACACCGTAGAAACGACGCTCCTCGTCGGCCATGCCGGCGATCGGACAGTTGCCGGTGGAAGCCATCAGCTTGAAGCCGGCCGGCATGTCATTGACCTTGTCGCCATGGCTCATCCAGACCTTCAGCATGCCGTGACCTTGGGCATTGGTGAAGTCGCTGATGTTGTCCAGCAGCTTGGTGTGGCCGTGGGCACGTACCTCGGCGTAGCCGAATTCGCGCAGGTGGCCGTTCTCGACCTTGCCGCCCAACTGCTCGGCCATGGTCTGCATGCCGTAGCAGATGCCCAGCACCGGCACGCCCAGTTCGAAGACCGCTTGCGGGGCGCGCGGGGTGTCGCCTTCGGTGACGCTGTTGGGGCCGCCGGAAAGGATGACGCCGGCCGCGCCGTAGTTGCGCACGAACTCGTCGGTCACGTCATGCGGGAATACCTCGGAAAACACACCGGCTTCGCGCACGCGGCGAGCGATGAGCTGGGTCACCTGGGAACCGAAGTCGAGGATCAGGATTTTCGAATGCGAATGCGTGGACATGGGCAGTGAGGTCTGGCTACGTTAAAAATGGACTTCTGAAAAGATCAACAGCCCGACAGCCTGGCACGAGGCCGGTGGACTGTCGGGCTGTGGCCGCATCGAAAATTACTCGGCGCGGTAGTTCGGGGCTTCCTTGGTGATCTGCACGTCGTGAACATGCGATTCACGCATGCCGGCTGCGGTGATCTCGACGAACTCGGCGCGCTCGCGGAAGTCGTCGATGGAGCCACAACCGCAGTAACCCATGGAGGAGCGCACACCGCCCACCAGTTGATACAGGATCGCGACCACCGAGCCCTTGTAGGCGACGCGGCCTTCGATGCCTTCCGGCACGAACTTGTCGGCGGTGTTGTCGCCGTCCTGGAAGTAGCGATCGGCCGAACCGTCGGCCATCGCTCCCAGCGAACCCATGCCGCGATACGACTTGTAGCTGCGACCCTGGTACAGGATCACTTCGCCCGGGGCTTCTTCGGTACCGGCGAACATGCTGCCCATCATCACGGCCGAAGCGCCGGCGGCCAGCGCCTTGGCGACGTCGCCCGAGAAGCGGATGCCGCCGTCAGCGATCACCGGCACGCCAGTGCCCTTCAGGGCTTCGGCGACGTTGGCGATGGCCGAGATCTGCGGCACGCCGACACCGGCGACGATACGGGTGGTGCAGATGGAGCCGGGGCCGATACCGACCTTGACGGCATCGGCACCATGCTCGACCAGGGCCTTGGCAGCGGCGGCGGTAGCGATGTTGCCGCCGATGACTTCCACGTGCGGGAACTTGGTCTTGACCCACTTGACGCGGTTGAGCACGCCAGCCGAGTGGCCGTGGGCAGTATCGACCACAATCACGTCCACGCCGGCGGCGACCAGCAGCTCGATGCGCTCGTCATTGTCCGGGCCCACGCCGACGGCAGCGCCCACGCGCAGCTTGCCGTGTTCGTCCTTGCAGGCGAAGGGGTGTTCGGTGGATTTCTCGATGTCCTTGACGGTGATCAGGCCGCGCAGCTCAAACGCATCGTTGACCACCATCACGCGCTCCAGGCGGTGCTTGTTCATCAGGCGCTTGGCTTCTTCGGGATCGGCGCTGGAGCCGTTTTCCTTGACGTAAACCAGCTTCTCGCGCGGGGTCATCTTGGCGCGGACTTCCGCGTCCAGTTCTTCTTCGAAACGCAGGTCGCGGTTGGTGATGATGCCCACCAGCGCCTTGCCTTCCACCACCGGGAAACCGGAGATGCCATGCTGCTTGGACAGCGCGATGACATCACGGATCTTCATGGTGGGGGGGATGGTGATCGGATCGCGGACCACGCCGGATTCGAAACGCTTGACCTTGGAAACCTCGCGCGCCTGTTCCTTGGGCGTCAGGTTCTTGTGGATGATGCCGATGCCGCCCTCTTGCGCCATGGCAATGGCCAGGCGAGCTTCAGTGACGGTGTCCATCGCCGCCGAGACCAGCGGAATGTTCAGCGAAATGTTGCGCGTCAGGCGCGTGGTCAGGGAAGTGTCTTTGGGGAGGATGTCCGAGAAGGCCGGAACGAGCAGCACATCATCGAACGTGAGTGCTTTTTGGAGAAGACGCATAGTGTTTCCTATAGGCGCAAAAGCGAATTATACAGAAAAGCTGATCGCGCGTCTTGCTCTACTTGCGTTTTGCCCTCCGGGCGTCGTAAAAATGCCGGAAGGCTGGGGCTCTGGGCCGGGCAGCAGCGCCGCTCAAGGGCGGTCGGCTTGCTCCCGGTGCGCGGCACGGCGGCGGCGCGACTGCTTGGGGTCCGCAATCAGCGGCCGGTAGATCTCGATGCGGTCACGCGCGCGCAGGGGCGTATCCATGGTCTTGAGCTTGCCGAAGATACCGACCTTGCATACTGCCAGGTCGATGGCCGGCTGCTCGCGCAGCAGGCCGCTCTCCAGGATGGCCTGCTGGATCGTGCAACCCGGCGCCACCCGCAAGTCTTTCAGAATCTGCAGTCCGGGCGCGGCGTAGCAGAGCTGGACTTGCAAAAAGGCATCGTCAGCCATATATCTGTTCGGCGCGTTTGCAGAAGGAATCGACGAAGCTGTTGGCGATCATGCTGAAGACCGGCCCGATCACTCCCTCCAGGATGCGGCTGGAAAATTCATATTCCATGTCGAATTCGATCTTGCAGGCATCCTCGCGCAGCGGTTTGAAGGTCCAGCGGCCTTCGAAATGCTTGAACGGGCCTTCCACCAGGCGCATGGTCATGCTGGTGGGGGGCACGTTGGTATTCTGGGTGCTGAAGGATTGCTTCAAGCCGTGATAATTGATCTTGATCTTGGCCGTGAGACTCTGGTCACTGCGTTCAGACACCTCGACACCGCCACACCAGGGCAGGAATTCAGGGTAGTCCTCAACCTTGTCGACCAGGTTGAACATCTGCTGCGCGCTATAGTTGATCAGAACGGTTTTGTGTACGACTGCCATCGAGGGTGATCCGTTTGATAAAATCGCAAAGGCACAATTTTAACCGACGAGACGAATTTTTATTTAGATGAGCATTATTGATAACAAAAAGGCCTTTTTCGATTACTTCATCGAAGAGCGATTCGAAGCAGGCCTCGTCTTGCAAGGTTGGGAAGTCAAATCGATCCGCGCCGGCCGCGTGCAACTCAAGGAAGCCTACGTGATCGTGCGCAATGGCGAGGTCTATCTGTTCGGCTGCCACATCAGTGCGCTGACCAGCACCTCCACGCACGTGCATCCGGAAACCACGCGCACCCGCAAGCTACTCTTGAATGCCGCCGAAATCAGCAAGCTGATCGGCAAGGTGGAGCGTTCCGGCTACACGCTGGTGCCGCTGAACCTGCACTACAGCAAAGGGCGCGTCAAATGCGACATCGGCCTGGCCAAGGGCAAGAAGCAGCACGACAAGCGCGAGACCGAAAAGCAACGCGACAGCCAGCGTGAAATCCAGACGGCGATGAAGCAGCACCGCCGCTGATCCCGACCTGCATTCCCCGTCACTGCGACCACGGCTGCCTTGGGCAGCCGTTTTCATGTCGGCACGGTTGGCCTGCTCATGCCCAATCGGCAAAACGCGCACGACAAGCGGCAATGATCTCGTCGACGACACTGCCCCACTGCCCGCGCTCTTGCTGCCGGAACAGCTTCACCGAGGGATACCAGACACTCTGCTCCCCCTCCCTGCCCCAGCGCCACTCCCCCTCCAGCCGCTGCGGCAGAAAACAGGGTAAGCCCAGCGCACCGGCCAGATGCACCACGGCGGTATCGACGCTGATGATCAGGTCCAGCGCACAGGCCAGCGCAGCGGTATCACCCCAGTCTGCAAGAGGCAGAGTCGTGAGCCTGGCGGCCAGGGTCTGATGGAGCGCCTGATCGGTCAGCGGGATCTCCCTCTGCAGGCTGACCACTTCCACCGGCAGATCAAACAGCGGCAGCAGATCGGCCAGCGGCACATCACGGCTGGGATGCGGGGTGGCGTACTGGCGTCCGGCCCAGGCCAGCCCGATACGGGGAAGGCGGACCGGGCTTGCGGCACCGGCTCCCTCGCAGAGACGCCGTTGCCAGTCCTGCACGCGTGCCGGGTCCGCCAGCAGATAGGGAGGGGACGGCGCCTGGCACGGATGCGGCCGCTCCAGCAGCAGGGGCAGGCTGAGCAGGGAAGCATGGCAATCGTGCGCTCCGGCCTCGTCGACATGCGCCACGCAGCGCACCTGCGGAAAGGACCGGGCCACAACGGCCAGCAAGCCCGCCGGTGCACACAGCGTGACCCGGTCCGCCTGCTGCGCCACCAAAGGCAGATAGCGGACAAATTGCAGACAATCGCCCTGCCCCTGCTCGGACCACAACAGTACGTGCTTGCCGCCGAGCGCCTCGCCCGGCTGCCAGCGCGGACTGGGGCTGACAATGGCACGCCGCGCCAGCTCCGGAATCTGGAAGCGAACTTCATGTGCGCGCCATCCCTGGACATAGTCCCCGCGCGTGAGCAGCATATGGGCGCGCCCCACCTGGGCTTGCGGGAAGTCGGGGTAGCAACGCAAGGCTTCTTCATATCCGGCCAGCGCCGCCTCGATCCGGCCCATGCGGCGCAGGATGTCGGCACGGTTGAAGGCGATCAGGGCGCGCGTCTCGCCCTCCTCTGCGTCGGGGGAATAGCAATCCAGCGCTTGCTCATGTCGATTGAGCCGCAGCAGGATGTCGGCGTACAGGGTCTGCTGGTCGAGCCTGGGCAGCGGGCAGGCGGCTTCGATGGCCGCCAGCGCCTGCTGCGGCTGGTCGAGCCGGTAATGCAGGCGCGCCAGCAAAACCAGCCTGTCGGTGCGCGACAGGTCTTGCTGGACGCGCCGGGCTTCCAGGGCATCGATCCATTGCAGCAGGACGGCGCGATGCGCCACCCGGGCTTCGTCGTAGTCAGGAACCAGATCGAGACAAGCTTCGTAGGCGGCGGCTGCGCCGGCCAGATCGGCGCGCTCCAGCAGCAGGGCAGCGCGCTGCATGTGCACGGGCAGAAAGCCGGCATCGAGCAGCAGGGCCTGATCCAGTGCGGCCAGGGCCGCGCCAGGCTGGCCGGCACCGCGCAGGGCGATGGCCTCGCACATCAGGCCCATGATGCCGGCCAGGGTGGCGGGGTCGGGAGCATTCATGGCCGGCAGCTTAGCACGGCCGCCGTCGACCGAAGCACCCGTCCCCTCACGCGGTCGTGTCGATCAGGTTGCCGGTGGTCTTGCCTGCGGCCAGCTTGCTTTGCAGGTTCTGCAGGAAGCTGGAGAGAGACGTCGTGCTCGAGGACGCACCCAGCGAACTGAGCAGATTGCTGAAGGCGCTCTCCAGCGAAGACACGGTGCCATCGCTGGAACCGGCATCGGTCCCGCTGCTGCTGCCGGAAAGACTGGAAATGAGGCTCTGGAGATCGGTCTCCAGACCACCCCCGGGCGGCGGCGGGCGGCCGCCAGGCGTGTAGGAACGCACGGTAGTGTCGGTGCTGGCCGTGCTACTGGTGCTGGCAGTGCTGCTGGTATCGCTGGTCGCCGCCACGCTGTCGGTGCTGCTGGCGCTGTCCGTGGAAGAGGTCGCGCCGGACGGCGGCGGCCCCGGGGGCGGATTGTTCTGGCCCTGCAACGCCGCCATCAGCTCCTGCAGGAAGGCATCGAGCTTGGAATCGACATTGGAGGACGAAATGCTGCTGGAAGAGGAAGTCGAGGTCGCCGAACTGGCCGAAGTGGCACTGGTGGCGGTGCTGTCGAGCTCCACGCCCAGCGAGGACAGGATATCCTTGAGCGCACCGATCAGGCCGCCGCCCTTCTCTGCGCGCGGTGGCGGCGGCGGTGGCGGCACATCGGTGCGCGCGGTGGCGCTGGTGGAAAAGCCGCTGCTACCGGATAACGCCGACAGATTGGCGAGACTGAAATTGCTGGACGACACGCTGCTCATGGCCATGACGGACTCCTTTTATTGTGCGCGATGCCCCGTGCATCGCTCCCTTGTACATGCCAAAAGTATCGGTCATCAAGACGTGTTAAGTTCACGCCTGCTGCGTAAAGCCGAGTAAAGTCTTGTTAAGCCCGGTTCCCCGCCATCCCGCTCCAGGCCAGGCGCGATGCGGGTTGCCGCCTGGCACTGGTGAATATCCGGGAAGCGAAATGCGAGTTCACCTGCTCTTCGGGCAGGTCGCCAAGCGCGGTAAATGAATGTAAAGATGCAATTGTAAAGAAGGACTGAAACACTTCTGCAAAACCTTTTACGGCATATTACGGGCTGCCGACGCCCTGCGGCCTGGAGGCAGGGCAATTCGAGAATGGAATGCAGCAATGTCTAAAGTGCTTTTGATCGACGATGACGTGGAACTCGTCGAGATGCTCAAGGAATACCTGGAGCAGGAAAAATTCGAAGTCAACGTCGCCCATGACGGTGAAGCCGGTGCCGCCGAGGCGCTTACCGGACAGTACGCCATCGCCGTGCTGGATGTGATGATGCCGCGCCTGAACGGCGTCGACACCCTGCGCCGCATCCGCGCCAAGAGCAACATGCCGGTGGTGATGCTCACCGCCAAGGGCGACGACACCGACCGCATCATCGGCCTGGAACTGGGTGCCGACGACTACGTCCCCAAGCCCTGCACCCCGCGCGAGATTGCCGCACGCATCCGTGCCATCCTGCGCCGCGCCTCGGCCGAGAACAGTGAGCAGGCGCCCTATTCCCCGCTGGCCGTGGGTGCCCTGTCGATGTGGCCGGAACAGCGTCGCGCCACCTGGAACGGCCGTCCGCTGGAACTGACCAGCAGCGAATTCAACCTGCTCGAAGTCCTGGCCCGCAACGCCGGCAAGCCGGTCAGCAAGCAGACCCTGTCCGAACAGGGCCTGGGCCGTCCGCTGGCGCGCTTCGACCGCAACATCGACGTGCACCTCTCCAGCATCCGTCAGAAGATCGCCGCGCTGGGCAGCGACAAGAGCTGCATTCAGACCGTCTACCGCCTGGGCTATCAGTTCATCAAGGAATAAAGTGGGCCGGCTTTTCTGGAAGTTCTTCTTCTTCATCGCGATCGCCCAGATCACTGCCACCTTCGGCGTGGGCGTGCTGTTCTGGATCGAGAATCTGGAACGCAGCAACCGCAATTCGGAGATCGACCTCAGTCCGCCGGCTTCCTTCATGATCCGCTCGGCCGCCGCCACCCTGCAGTTCGGAGGCCCGGAAGCCCTGCGCAGCCTGATCAACGAAGGTCGGCCACATCGCCTGCAACTGTATGCGGTCGACGAAAACAACCAGGACCTGATGGGCCGCGAGGTGTCTGCGCATCTGGTAGCACAGGCACGCCGGGTGCTGACCACCGAGCGTGATCGCCGGGTGGTGGAGCTGGTCAAGGCCGCCAACGGCCACAGCTACCTGATGTTCATTCCCACGCCCAACGACGAGTTCGGTCCGCCGCCGGGGGGCATGCCGGGTCCCGAGCCGCGCTTCATGAAGGAGCACGGTCCCAAGCCGCTGTTCTTCCCGACCATGCCCATCGTCGTGGCGCTGCTGGCCAGTCTGGTGTTTGCGCTGCTGCTGGCCTGGTACTTCTCGCATCCGATCCGGCATCTCAAGAACGCCCTCAACCAGGCCGCCAATGGCAATCTGGATCTTGAGCTGGAGCCGGTCATGAGCGCCCGCAACGATGAACTGGCCGACCTGGGCCGCGACTTCGACGTCATGACGAGCAAGCTGCGCACCCTGATGGAAAGCCAGCGCCGCCTGTTGCACGACGTCTCGCACGAGCTGCGCTCACCCATTGCGCGCCTGCAGATGGCCATCGGCCTGGCGCGCGTGCAAGACAAGGACAAGCTGGAACTAACCCTGGAACGCATCGAACGCGAGAGCGTGCGCATGGACAAGCTGGTGGGTGAATTGCTGACCCTCTCGCGCCTGGAAGCCAATGTGCCCGGCTCCATGGAAGAAGCCATCGCCATCCAGCCCTTGCTGGCCGACATGACCAATGACGCCAGTTTCGAGGCCGAGGCGTTGGGCAAGGAGGTGGAAAGCAGCATCGATTGCAGGGTGCAGGTCAAGGGCAATCCTGAACTGCTCTACCGCGCCATCGAAAACGTGCTGCGCAACGCCATCAAGCACACCGCGCCCGAGACGGCGGTACAGGTCGTGACCGAGATCGACGAAGACAACAAGCTGCTGCACCTGTCCATCCTGGATCGCGGGCCGGGCGTGCCGGAGGAAGAAATGGACAGCATCTTCGAACTGTTCTTCCGCAGCAGCCGTACCAAGAGCAACAGTGCCGGACATGGACTGGGACTATCGATTGCCCGCCGCATCGTGGAGGCGCACCAGGGCTTCATCCGTGCCGCCAACCGGCGTGATGGCGGGCTGCGGGTGGACATTACCCTGCCCTTCATGGCCGACGAGCCGGCACGCGGAGAAACGCTGGAGAGCTGAACGCCGCGGTCAGCATCCATCACATCAAGCCCCGTCCCGCTTCACGCCGGACGGGGCTTTTCAATGTGCGGCTGATCCCTGGGTCAGGGCGCAGCCGGATTGATGATGGCATTCATCAGCCCGCGCTGCACCGCCACCTGGAAAGCCTGCAGCTCGGTCACGCCTTGCTCGGGCGGATAGGGAATCGGCAAGCGGTTCATCAGCACGGCCCAAGTCCAGCCATCGGCACGCCATTGCAGGTAGGCATAGGTGCCGGTAGTCAGTGCGCCGCTGTGGGAGAGGATCTCCACGCCATGGCTGCGGGTGACGACCCAGCCCAGCCCGTAGTTGTTCTCGGCCTGGGCGGGATTGCGCTGCTGCATCAGCGCCAGCGTCTGCGGCTGCAGCAAGGCCGGCATGCCGCGTCCTTGCGTGGCATCGGCAAAGCGCACCAGATCGGTGGCCGTGGCGATCCAGCCAGCGGTGGCATCCATGCTCCGGAAGTGCAGCCCCGAGTAGGACTCCGGACCGGTGGCGCCGCTGCCGTCGCGATCGGCGACCGCGGGCCAGCGCGGGTCATCGTAGTAGACAGTCTCATTGGCCGCGCGCTCGATGCGGCGGTCGCCGGCGATGGCGGCGTCCTCCACCCTGGAAGGCTTGAACACCAGCGACTGTACCGCCTGCTCGTAGGACATACCGGACTTCTGCTCGATGATGCGGCCCAGGACGTTGTAGGCGAAATTGCTGTAGAAATATTCACTTCCGGGCGCTGCATCCAGCAAGCGCTGCTTGAGCACGTAGGCCATCACATCGTACGCCGAGGCCGGGGCCGGCACCTGACGCGCCCTGGCGATGTTGACCAGATCGTATTGCGGATCATAGTCGCTGC
This sequence comes from Herbaspirillum sp. C7C8, assembly GCF_022627875.1. Lineage (NCBI taxonomy): Bacteria > Pseudomonadati > Pseudomonadota > Betaproteobacteria > Burkholderiales > Oxalobacteraceae > Herbaspirillum > Herbaspirillum sp. C7C8. The sequence goes on along the minus strand of NZ_JABXGG010000005.1, from coordinate 241,544 downwards.
CACCCCAGCCGCTGGTGTGCTGCAGGAGTTCGCGCAGGGTGATCTGCAACACCCGCTGATCCAGCGGCTGGGCGAAATCGGGATAGGCCGAGTCCGGCAACAAGCCCTCCGGGCCGAACACGGGGCGATCCAGCGCCTGCGGCAATTCCTTCTCGAACAGCTTGAGCACCGCCACAGCCGTCACCGCCTTGGAGATGCTGCCGATACGAAAACGTGTGATGGGCGTGACCGGCGTGTTGGTTTCGGTCACCGCCATGCCATAGCCGCGCTGGTAGACCGGCTTGCCCTGATAGGCAATCGCGATGCTGGCCCCCGGCACCGGGTATTGCGCCAGCAATTGCGTCATCTGCTGGTCGACGCGTTCGGCCAGGGCGGCCTGGTCGACCTCCTGCGCGGCGGCGCCAACGGAAATGCACACCAGGCCAGCCGCCAGCAGCCTGACCATGAGAACGGACGTAAAACGTGGACGCATGACTTATTTCTGTTGTTTCACCACTTGCAGGGCCGAAGCGATCAGCCCGCTCATGTCCGACAGGTTGGCCGGCACGATGATGGAATTGTTGGTCTTGGCCAGCTTGCCGAAGGCTTCCACGTACTGCTCGGCCACCTTCAGGTTGACGGCGTCCGAGCCGCCCGGCTGCTCGATGGCGGCGGCGGTCTTGCGGATGGCCTCGGCACTGGCTTCGGCAATCGCAAGGATGGCGGCGGCCTGACCTTGGGCGCGGTTGATGGAAGCCTGCTTCTCGCCTTCGGAGCGGGCAATGGCGGCTTCACGCTCGCCGGTGGCAATGTTGATCTGCTCCTGCTTGCGGCCTTCGGAGGCGGCGATCAGGGCGCGCTTTTCGCGTTCAGCGGTAATCTGGGCCTGCATGGCATGCAGGATTTCCTTGGGCGGGGTCAGGTCCTTGATCTCGTAGCGCAGCACCTTCACGCCCCAGTTCTCGGCCGATTCATCGATGGCGCTGACGATGGCGGTGTTGATGTGGTCGCGTTCTTCAAAGGTTTTATCCAGTTCCATCTTGCCGATCACCGAGCGCAGCGTGGTCTGGGCCAGCTGCGTGATGGCGGCGATGTAGTTGGAGGAGCCATAAGAGGCGCGCATCGGATCGGTGATCTGGAAATACAGGATGCCGTCGACCTGCAATTGGGTGTTGTCCTTGGTGATGCAGACCTGCGGCGGCACATCCAGCGGGATTTCCTTGAGGATGTGCTTGTAGGCCACGCGGTCGATGAAGGGCACCACGATGTTCAGACCCGGGGCCAGCGTGGCGTGGTATTTGCCCAGGCGTTCGACCACCCAGGCGTGCTGCTGCGGGACCACCTTGACCGTCTGCACGACGAAGACGATGGCAAGGAAGAAAATGACCAGAGTAACGCTACCCAGCATGGAATTCTCCTGAAAACGAGAGGGGGGAAGAAAGAAATGAAGATACCGATCAACGCGGCGCAACCAGCAAGCGGCTGCCACGGATTTCGCGGATGACGAAGCTGCCGGGACTGGCATGATGGCCGGGCAGCAGCTCCACATCCCACTGCGCGCCGCGATAAGGCACGCGCGCCATGAACTGGTTGCCGTGCGACTGCCAGGCCGCAACCTCGACACTCTGGCCGATATCCAGCAGCAGATTGGGATCATCGTTGGCGCTGCTGCGGCGCAGGCGGCCATAAGGACTGCGGCGCAAGCCCAGCACGGCAGCCACACCCACCACGGCGGCCATCAGCAACTGCCACTCCAGCACCAGCCCGCACCACGCGGCGATGGCACCGGCCGCCATGCCCAGCGCGATCATGAGCAGGTAAAAGGTGCCTGTGAAGAGTTCTGCACCCAGCAGCCCGCCAGCCAGCACCAGCCAGATAGCCCAGTCGGTCATCGTTGAACCCCCATGAAGAAAACTGCAAACACGGCAAGTCTACCGCAGCTTGGGAAAATAGAACTCATTTCACCAATAGGCGTGAGTGTGAGCGAGTCCGTTTTGGGATGAAGTGCAAGGCGCGAATTAGGGTCAAGACTGGGCGTCTTGACCCTAATTCGTAACGCAGCAATTCGCCCAAACGGGCCGCTTGCGCTCACGCCTATTGGTGAAATGAGTTCTTAAAACAAAGGCGCGGACATTTCTGCCCGCGCCTTTTACTTCTTTCGAAGTCCGTCGTGAGTGACGCTTAGAGCTTCATCACTTCTTTGCCAGTTGCTGCCAGGTGTCGATGACGGTATCCGGGTTCAGCGAGATGGACTCGATGCCCTGCTCCATCAGCCATTCGGCGAAGTCCGGATGATCCGACGGACCCTGACCACAGATGCCGACGTACTTGCCCTTTTCGCGGCAGGTAGCAATGACCTTGGTCAGCAAGGCCTGCACGGCCGGATCACGCTCGTCGAAGTCAGCGGCCAGCAGTTCCATGCCGGAATCGCGGTCCAGGCCCAGGGTCAGCTGGGTCAGGTCGTTGGAACCGATGGAGAAGCCATCGAAGTGCTCCAGGAACTGCTCGGCCAGAATCGCGTTGGACGGCACTTCGCACATCATGATGACGCGCAGGCCGTTCTCGCCACGCTTGAGACCATACTTGCCCAACAGACCAATGACCTTCTCGGCCTGGCCCAGGGTACGCACGAAGGGCACCATCACCTCGACGTTGGTCAGGCCCATGTCTTCACGCACGCGCTTCATGGCCAGGCATTCCATCTGGAAGGCTTCGGCGAAGTCGTCGGCCAGGTAGCGCGCGGCGCCACGGAAGCCCAACATCGGGTTTTCTTCGTCCGGCTCGTAGCGCGAACCGCCGATGAGCTTCTTGTACTCGTTGGACTTGAAGTCCGACAGACGCACGATCACCGGCTTGGGCCAGAAGGCGGCGGCGATGGTGGCGATGCCTTCGGCCAGCTTGTCGACGTAGAAGGCCTTGGGCGAGGCATGGCCACGGGCCACCGATTCGACGGCCTTCTTCAGGTCGGCGTCGATGTTCGGGTATTCCAGGATGGCCTTGGGGTGCACACCGATGTTGTTGTTGATGATGAATTCCAGACGCGCCAGGCCGACACCGCCGTTGGGAATCGACTGGAAGTCGAAGGCCAGCTGCGGATTGCCCACATTCATCATCACCTTCAGCGGGATCGGCGGCAGTTCGCCACGGGCCACTTCGGTCACTTCGGTTTCCAGCAGGCCGTCGTAGATCTTGCCTTCGTCGCCTTCGGCGCAGGAGACCGTCACCAGGGTGCCATCCTTGAGCACTTCGGTGGCATCACCACAACCCACGACCGCCGGCACGCCCAGTTCACGCGCGATGATGGCGGCGTGGCAGGTACGGCCGCCACGGTTGGTGACGATGGCCGAGGCACGCTTCATGACCGGTTCCCAGTTGGGGTCGGTCATGTCGGCCACCAGCACGTCGCCAGGCTGCACACGTTCCATTTCAGCCGGATCGCTGATGACGCGCACCGGACCGGCGCCGATCTTCTGGCCGATCGCACGGCCGGTGGCCAGCACGGTGCCCGAACTCTTGAGCTTGAAGCGCTGTTGCGCATCGGTGGCCTTCTGCTGCGACTTCACCGTTTCCGGACGAGCCTGCAGGATGTAGAGCTTGCCGTCGCGGCCGTCCTTGCCCCATTCGATGTCCATCGGACGCTGGTAGTGCTTCTCGATGATGGTGGCGTACTTGGCCAGTTCCACCACTTCGGCGTCGGTCAGGGAATAGCGGTTGCGCAGTTCCACCGGCACATCCACGGTCTTGACCGAACGGCCGGCCTTGGCTTCGCCGGTGAATTCCATCTTGATCAGCTTTGAACCCAGGTTGCGGCGGATCACCGGCTGCTTGCCCAGTTCCAGCATGGGCTTGTGGACGTAGTATTCGTCCGGGTTGACGGCACCCTGCACCACGGTTTCACCCAGGCCATAGCTGGAGGTGATGAAGACCACATCCTTGAAGCCGGACTCGGTGTCGATGGTGAACATCACGCCCGCCGCGCCCACGTCCGAACGGACCATGCGCTGCACGCCGGCCGACAGGGCCACTTCCGCGTGGGTGAAGCCCTTGTGGACGCGATAGGAGATCGCGCGATCGTTGTAGAGCGAGGCGAAGACGTGCTTCATGGCTTCGAGCACGTTGTCGATGCCGACCACGTTCAGGAAGGTTTCCTGCTGGCCGGCGAAGGACGCGTCAGGCAGGTCTTCTGCAGTGGCCGAAGAACGCACGGCGAAGGACATCTCGGCGGTCGAATCGGCCACCAGCTTGTCGTAGAAGGCACGGATTTCCTGATCCAGGCGCGGCTGGAACGGGGTTTCGACGATCCATTGACGGATCTCGGCACCGGCTTGCGCCAGCGAGCGCACGTCATCGATATCCAGACCTTCGAGACGTTTGGCGATACGGGCGGCCAGGGTCGGGCCGCCATCGGCGCTGTGCTCCAGGAAATCACGGAAAGCTTGCGCAGTCGTGGCAAAACCGCCCGGCACGCGAACGCCCGCGCCGGCCAGTTGGGAGATCATTTCACCCAGCGATGCGTTTTTGCCACCGACGGACTCGACGTCCGTCATGCGAAGATTTTCAAAGGAGGCTACGTATACCGCCCCCTGGGTGTTTGCTGCGTTGGACATGACTACCCCTAGCTTGATGATAAGAAATCTTCGCGGGCGCGGCATGGGTCGGTTTATTTTTGTTATTCTGCGACGGTTGCGGCAGCAGGTGCGGCATCGAGGACCAGCCCATGGACAGCATCAGGCGCGCAGCCGCACCGAGGACGTTTGCCAGTGCAAACATCATCAGGAACTCGGGCCAATTGCGCAGGTGCATGACGGTCATCAAGATGGGCTTCTCGAAAGTGTTGCCAAGCATTGTACCGCGTGAAATCATTTTTGTTCGTAGCACCTAATACTTTTTCTATTTTCCAAAAGACAACTAAATGCTCGACCCCATGCCGATCCCGCACCCTTCCCCCGTTCTGGCCGCCAACCGTACCGTGTTCTTCGTCTCCGACGGCACCGGCATCACGGCGGAGACCTTCGGGCATTCGGTGCTGAGCCAGTTCGAGCTGCGTTTCAAGCAGATCCGCCTGCCCTTCATCGATACCCTGGAAAAGGCCCACGACGCCACCCGCAAGATCAATGAAGCCTACGCGGTGGATGGCAAGCTGCCCATCGTCTTTTCTACGCTGGTGAAGTCGGAACTGTCCTCGGTGATCCGCCGCGCCAAGGCCATGCACATGGACCTGTTCCAGACCTTCGTGGAGCCGCTGGAGCAGGAACTGGAGATGAAGTCCACCCACACCATCGGCCGCAGCCACAACACCACCGATTCGGAGGAATACCGCAACCGCATCGAGGCCATCAATTTCTCGCTGGCGCACGATGACGGGCAATCCAACAAGAACCTGTCGGAAGCCGACGTGATCCTGGTGGGCGTGTCGCGCTCGGGCAAGACCCCGACCAGCCTGTACCTGGCCATGCAGTTCGGCATCAAATGCGCCAACTATCCGCTCATTCCGGAAGACTTCGAGCGCGAGAAGCTGCCCAGCGGCCTGGTGCTGCACAAGAAGAAGATTTTCGGGCTGACCATTGCGGCTGAACGCCTGTCGGAAGTGCGCAATGAGCGCCGCCCCGGCAGCAAGTACGCCTCGCTGGAGAATTGCCGCTATGAGATCAATGAGGCCGAGAAGATGATGCGGCGCGAAGGCATCCGCTGGATGTCCTCCACCACCAAGTCCATCGAGGAAATCGCCGCCACCATCCTGCAGGAGATCAAGCTGGAGACGCGCTGAGCGAAAATCGGCGTGAAAATTCAGTAAGCACGCGGGTGCGCTTCCTGGGGCCCTGGATGGACGTGTCCATGGTGAAGGAATTTTCACTATGGGCTGTATACGCCGCCGTATAGCAATCCGGGCCGCACAGGTGATCGGCGGCCGGCATGAGCGCCTGTCCTTGCAGCAGGTAGTCCTGGTAAGGCTGGCCGATGCGCTCGCCGTCGGCAAACAGCACTGCCAGGCGATCAGCGCTGAAGCGATAGTCAAAGACGCGGGTAAAGGGGATCAGGCGAGCCGGCGCGGCTACCATGCGCAACTGCCCCTGCTCGCGATAGATCAGCTGGCCGGGCAGCGCGCCCGTGGTGAAGCTCAATTCACCCGTGGCCGTCGCCTGGGGGGACGCGCTGCCCTCCCAGATGGTCCGGGTGAAGAGCCACTCGCCGCGGAAATAGTCGGCCATGGCGGCCATGTCCTTGGGCGGAAAGACAGCCATGGTCGGCACCGCCGTCAACGCCCGACGGTGCGCTGACGCAGTTGTTCGAACAGGCAGACGGCGGCGGCAGCAGCCACGTTGAGCGACTCCATCTGGCCCAGGTGCGGAATCACCACTTCATGCGTGGCCGCATCCTGCAAGGCCGGCGACACGCCCTGCCCTTCATGCCCCAGCAGCCAGGCGACCGGACCGGACAGGTCACAGTCATAGATGGTCTGGGCCGCATGCGAACTGGTGGCCAGCAAGGGGATGCGGCTGGCGGCGCACAGGGCCACCAGATCGGCATTCTCGAAGATATCCAGCACGAAGTGCGCGCCCATGCCGGCCCGCAAGACCTTGGGCGACCAGGCGGCCGCCGTACCCGGCGAACAAAACACCTGTTTCACGCCCGCAGCGGCCGCACTGCGCAGGATGGAGCCGAGATTGCCCGGATCCTGCAGGCCGTCCAGCAAGATGGCCGACTCCTTCAAGGACGTGGGGGCAGCAGGCTCCGGCGTCGTCACCAACAGCAGCAAGCCCACGCCGTTTTCCACCGTACTGATGGCGTCATAGAGCTTGTCGGCCAGCACCAGGCATTGCGCGCGCAATGCTTCACATTGCGTCAGAATGGGTGCCACTTCAGGGTGATACCGGGCACTCTCGGCCACCACACAGACCTGTGGCGCGCCGCGATGCTGCAACCAGGCTTGCGCCAGATGCACGCCATCCAGCAGGCTCTGGCCGGCACGGCGGCGGGCCTGGCTGCTGGTGGCCAGTTGCTTCAAGTCCTTGAAGACCGGATTGTCCTTGGAGGTGATCAGTTTCGTGCTCATCACGTTCACGCCATCCTTGCGGCCTGGCTCGACAGCAAGGCCCTGACCGGCGCGTAGGAACGACGATGCACCGGCGAGACGCCATGCAGGCGCAGCATCTCCAGGTGCAGCGGGGTGGGATAGCCCTTGTGGCGATCAAAACCGTAATGCGGATAAGTGTCATGCAAGACCATCAGCGCCGCATCGCGCGCCGTCTTGGCCAGGATGGAGGCGGCCGAGATGGCAGGCACCTTGTCGTCGCCCTTGACGATGGCTTCGCAGCGAATGCTCATGACCGGGCAGCGGTTGCCGTCGATCAGGGCCAGCGTGGGCGGCGTGGAGAGCGCTTCCACCGCGCGCCGCATGGCCAGCATGCTGGCGTGCAGGATGTTGAGTTCGTCGATCTCCTGCTCGTTGCAGGAGGCAATGGCCCAGGCCAGGGCCGATTCCTTGATTTCCAGCGCCAGGCTGTCGCGCGCGGCTTCGGAGAGCTTCTTGGAGTCGCGCAGGCCCTTGATCGGACGTGCCGGATCAAGGATCACGGCCGCCGCAAACACCGGCCCGGCCAGCGGACCGCGGCCGGCCTCATCGACCCCGCAGAGGATCTCGCCGGTATGGTCGTCAAACAAAGCCAGGGTCTGGGGGGCCGCCTTGGGCATAGCAAATTCCTTCATCAAACTCTCAAACGGATCGCCGCAGCGATCCTTCTTCCCGGTAGATCCGCCGATCAGCGGCGCCGCGCACCCATGACTTCACAGACCGCATTGGCGGCTTCCCGGCTGGTATCGCGCAACAGGGACTGATGTATATCGGCAAAACGCCGCACCAGGCGCTGCTGGTGTGCATGGTCTTCCAGCTGGTGCCACATGGCATCGGCCAGCGCCTGGGGCGTGGCCTGGTGCTGCAACAGTTCCGGCACCAGGAAATCGCGCGCCAGGATGTTGGGCAGGCCCACCCAGGGCTGGTAGGCCATGTGCCGCATGATCTGGTACGAGGCCCAGTTGACCTTGTAGGAGATCACCATCGGTTTCTTGTACAGCGCCACTTCCAGCGAGGCCGTACCGGAGGCCACCAGCACGGCGTCCGAAGCCTCCATGGCGCTGTGCGACTGGCCACGGATCACGCTGATGCCAAGATCTTCATATCCGCCCTGGCGAATCTGTTCTTCAAAAAAGGCCATCTGGCGCTCGCCCGCCATGGGCGTGACGAACTGCAATTGTGCATCACGCTGCCGCAACAACCGTGCTGCGGCGAGGAAACCTTCGCCATTCTGCTTCAGTTCGCTCATGCGGCTACCCGGCAGGATGGCCACCACCCTGCCCGGCCCGGTCAGGCCCAGACGCTGGCGTGCGCCCTCGGTATCGGGTTGCAGCGGGATCACCTCGGCCAGCGGGTGGCCCACATAGGTGACCGGGACGCCCGCCTGGCGATACAGGTTTTCCTCGAAGGGAAAGATCACCAGCATGTGCGACACGGCGCGCTGGATCTTTTTGATGCGCCAGCCGCGCCAGGCCCAGATCTGCGGGCCGATGAAGTGGATGGTCGGGATACCGGCCTTCTTGAGTTGCTCTTCCAGGCCCAGGTTGAAACCGGGGTAATCGACACCCACGAAGACGTCAGGCCGGTCCGCCAGCAGCTTGTCGCGCAGCGACTCCTGGATGCCCTTGATCTCGCGGTAACGCGGAATCACCTCGAACAGGCCACGCACGGTCAGCTTGTCCATCGGCCAGTCGCTGGCAAAACCCTGGGCCATCATGTGCTCGCCGCCAATGCCATGCAGGCGCACTTCCGGCAGGCGCTCGCGCACCCCGGCCAGCAGGCGGCTGCCCAGCAGGTCGCCCGAGCTTTCGCCGGCCACCAGTGCGATCGACTGGCGGCGCGTGATGTCAGCGGATGATGCCACGGGCCGAAGCCTCGATGAACTCGCGCAGCAGGCGGATGTGTTCGGCGCTGTGGGTGGATTTGGCTTCCATGTCCGCCAGTTGCTGCTTGGCTTCTTCCAGCGGCAGGCCGGCGCGGTAGATCACCTTGTAGGCGCGCTTGATCTCCATGATCTGCTCGCTGCTGAAGCCACGCCGCTTCAGGCCCTCGCTGTTGATGCCGGCCGGCACCGCACGGTTACCGGCGGCCGTCACGAAGGGCGGCACGTCCTGGCTCACGGCCGCCGTAAAGGCGGTCATGGCGTGGGCACCGATATGGCAGAACTGGTGCACGGTGGTGAAACCGCCCAGGAACACGTGGTCACCCAGATGCACGTGGCCGGCCAGGGTGGCATTGTTGGCCAGGATGATATGGCTGCCCAGCTGGCAATCATGCGCCAGGTGGACGTAGGCCATGATCCAGTTGTCGTTGCCGATGCGGGTGGCACCGGCATCCTGGACGGTGCCCCGGTTGAAGGTGACGAATTCGCGGATGGTGTTGCGGTCGCCGATCTCCATGGTGGTCGGCTCGCCTGCGTACTTCTTGTCCTGCGGGGCCGCGCCGATGGAGGCGAACTGGAAAATCTCATTGTCGCGGCCAATCGTGGTGTGGCCTTCGATGACCACGTGAGGACCGATGCGCGTGCCGGCACCGATGCGCACGTCAGGGCCGATGACGGCGTAGGCGCCGATCTCGACCGATTCGTCGATCTGCGCTCCGGGAGCGATCACTGCGCTGGGATGGATCTTGGACATGTCCTGTGCTTCGATGGGTTCACGAGTTGCACATCTTGCAATGAAGCAATCTGTACAATGAATCAGGCCCGGCGCGATCTTGCCGATCACCGCCGGGCCTGGCTTGATGCGTCAAGCCTTGCAGGGTGGCCTGTGGTCAGGCGCTCTGGCTGGCGTCGGCGGCGCTGCGCATGGTGCACATCAGGTCGCCTTCCACGGCCACCTGGCCGTCCACGGTGGCCACGGCGCGATATTTCCAGATGCCACGGGCACGGCGGGTGATTTCCACTTCCATCTTCAACTGGTCGCCCGGCTCCACCGGACGCTTGAAGCGGGCATTGTCGATGCCGACGAAGTAGACCACGGTATTTTCATCGGGCTTGCGGCCTTCGGTCAGGAAGGACAGCAGCGCAGCCGTCTGGGCCAGTGCCTCGATCATCAGCACGCCCGGCATCACCGGCTTGTGCGGGAAGTGGCCGTTGAAGAATTCTTCATTCACGGTCACGTTCTTGATCGCGGTGATCGTCTTGCCGCTCTCCCAGTTCAGCACGCGATCGACCAGCAGCAGCGGATAGCGGTGCGGCAGGTACTGTTTGATTTGATTGATGTCGAGGCTATTCATTCTCTTCTTGATTCTCTGAAAGCAGGGCTTGGCCTGCTTGTTCTTGTGTCAACGTCTTAAGCGATTTTTCCAACGCCCGGATTTTCTCACGCATCGTGCCCAGATTGCGCACCAATGCAGCGGATTTTTCCCAGTCGCGGTGTTCGGTGATGGGATAGAAGCCGGTGTACTGCCCCGGCTCCAGGATGGAACGCAAGGCCAGCGTACCGGCCGAGACGTGCACCTTGTCGACGATGGTGATGTGGCCGTGGATCATGGCCGCGCCGCCGATGGAGCAGTATTTGCCGATTTTCGCGCTGCCTGCGATACCGGCGCAGGCGGCAATGGCGGTGTGAGCACCGATGTGGCAGTTATGGGCGATCTGGATCTGGTTGTCGAGCTTGACACCCTCCTCGATCACGGTATCGGCCAGGGCGCCACGGTCGATGGTGGTATTGGCGCCGACTTCGACGTCGTCACCGATCATCACACGACCTACCTGGGGAATCTTGATCCATTGTCCGGCTTCATTGGCAAAGCCGAAGCCATCGGCCCCGATGACGGCACCCGAATGGACGATGCCGCGGGCACCAATCTCGCAGGCGTGATGCAGCGTGGCACGGGCGTGGAAATGGGTGTCCTCGCCCACCCGGGCATGGTGGCCGATGAAGCTGCCGGCGTCGATGCGGGCGCGGGCGCCGATGACGGCACCGGCCTCGATCACCACCAGCGGGCCGATCACGGCATCCGCAGCCACCTGCGCCGATGGATCGACCACGGCACTGGGGTGGATCCCCGCCGGTGCGCGCACTTCGGCCTCGGCCTGGAACAGCTGGGCGGCGCGGGCGAAATAGGCGTAGGGGTTGCGGGTGACGATACGGGCACCGGCGTAGCCCTGCACCTGGGCGTCGTCAGCCTCGGACAGGATCAGCGCCGCCGCCTGGGTCTGGTCGGCCTGCGCGCGGAACTTGGGATTGGAAAGGAAGGTGATGTGGCTGGCACCTGCGGCATCCAGCGGCGCGATGCCCTGGACGGCGATGGTCGCATCCCCCTTCAACTGGCCGCCCAGGCGCTCGACCAGTTGCTGCAGTCGAATACTCATCTTGGCTTTTCCGAATGATAGGTCTTGCTTGGCGTTACGGTAGAACAAAGGCCGCCATCATGGCAGCCCCTGAAGCGACGTGCGGGCGCCAGGGTGTCGCCACCCCGCGCCCGCACGGTATCACAGCGATTACTTGGCCAGTTCCTTCAGGACCTTGTCGGTGATGTCGATGCGCTTGGAAGCGTAGACGGCTTCCTGGAAGACGATGTCGTACTTCTCGGCATCGGCGATCTGGCGGATCACCTTGTTGGTGCGCTCCAGGACCACGGCCAGTTCCTCGTTGCGACGCTGGTTCAGGTCTTCGCGGAATTCACGTTGCTTGCGCTGGAATTCCTTGTCCAGGTCGGACAGGTCACGCTGGCGCTTGGCGCGGTCGGAGTCCGACAGCACGGCGGCATCCTTGTCCAGCTTGTCGGACTGGGCCTTCAGGCGCGCAGCCATGTCTTGCAGGTCGCGGTCACGCTTGGCGAACTCGGCTTCCAGCTTGGCCTGCGCTGCCTTGGCAGGGGCTGCCTCGCGGAAGATGCGCTCGGTGCTCACGAAAGCGATTTTGGAGCCTTCCTGCGCATGGGCGGGGGCAAAGCTCAACAGGCAGGCAGCCATCACGATGGTCTGCAGGGACAGGAACGATTTGGTCATGAACTTCAAGATTACTCTCCGTATTACGAATCAATGATGACCGCTTTAGAAGCCGGTACCCAGTTGGAACTGGAAGGTTTGAGACTTGTCACCCGTCTTCAGGTTCAATGGCTTGCCGAAGCTGAGCTTCAGCGGGCCGATCGGCGATACCCAGCTGATACCGACACCGGCCGAATAGCGCAGGTCGTTGAACTTGATGTTCTGGCCGTCGGCGAAGACGTTGCCGCCGTCAAAGAAGGTGAACCAGCGCAGCGTGCGGTCCTGGCCCGAGCCCGGGAACGGGAACTGCAATTCGGCGTTGCCGTACAGACGCGAGGCGCCACCCATGGAGTCGCCGTACTGGTCTTTCAGGCTACCCAGGGACGAAGCTTCATAGCCGCGGACGGTGCCGATACCGCCGGCATAGTAGTTCTTGAACACCGGATAGGGTTTACCGCCGATGCCACGACCATAGTCGACCTCGCCGTTCAAGGCCAGCGTGACGGCCTTGCTGAAGAACGGCTGGAAGTACTGGTGCTGGTAGCTGGCGCGGTAGTACTTCAGCGAACCCAGATAGGAAACTTCCAGGTTGGCTCGCTGGTAGCGACCCGTGGTCGGCACCAGGGCCGAGTCACGACCGTCACGCTGCCAGGCGACGGTCAGCGGGATGCTGGTGGTACGGGCGCTGCCGATGCCGCAGGTAGCCGTCGAGGAAACGTCGGTCACGTCGCAACCGGCACCGCCGGCACCGCCGAAGTCACGCACATACTGGCGATACAGCGAGGGGCTGGTGCTGTCGGTGCTGACCTGGGTATTTTCCAGGCCGATACCAAAGAACACGCGGTCCAGTTCGGAGAACGGCACGCCGAACTTGATGCTGCCACCCAGCGTCTTGACGCGGTAGTCACCGGTCGCGTAGACCGAGGGACGAATCGTGCGCAGGTAGACTTCGTAGGTGCGGCTGATGCCGTCATCGGTGAAGTAGGGATTGGTGGTCGACACCGAGATCGTGCGATAGCGCGAGCTGGTGTTGATGTCGATCCCGACGGTATTGCCGCTGCCGAAGGCGTTTTCCTGCGAGATCGAGCCGGTCAGGCTGAGCTTGTCCGATTGCGAGAAGCCGGCACCGACCATGATGTTGCCGGTCGGCTTTTCCTCGACCTTCATGTTCACATCGACCTGGTCGCTGGTGCCCGGCACTTCCGGCGTATCGATGGTGACTTCCTTGAAGTAGCCCAGACGGTCCACACGGTCGCGCGAGAGCTTGATCTTCTCGCCGTCATACCAGGAATCCTCGAACTGGCGGAATTCGCGGCGGATCACTTCATCGCGGGTCTTGGTGTTGCCGGCAATGTTGACGTGACGCACGTAGACGCGCTTGCCCGGATCGACCATGATGGTGAAGGCGACTTGCTTCTTCTCGCGGTCCACATTGGGATTGGCGTTGACGTTGGCGAAGGCGTAACCGAAGTTGCCCAGACGTTCGCCGATCTTCTTGGTGCTCTCGGTGAGCTTGGCGCCGGAATAGACGTCGCCCTTCTTCAGCTGCACCAGCTTGGCCAGTTCCGGCTCCATGCCGAACATCTCGCCTTCCAGCTTGATGTCGGAGACGGTGTACTTCTCGCCTTCCTTGATGTTGACCGTGATGTAGATGTCTTTCTTGTCGGGCGTGATCGACACCTGGGTCGATTCGACCTGCATTTCCAGATAGCCACGGTCCAGGTAGTAGGAGCGCAGGGTTTCGATGTCGCCCTGCAGCTTTTCCTTGGAGTACTGGTCGGCCTTGGTGTACCAGGTGAACCAGCCCGGCGTGGTCAGCTTGATCTGGTCACGCAGGGTGCTGTCGGAGAAGACCTTGTTGCCGACGAAGTTGATCTGCTTGATGCGGGAGACTTCACCCTCGTCCACCGAGAAGGTGATGGCCACGCGATTGCGCTCCACCGGAGTGACGGTGGTGGTGACCTTGGCGCCATACAGGCCGCGCGAGAGGTACTGACGCTTGAGTTCCTGTTCGGCGCGATCGACCTGCGAACGGTCAAAGATGCGCGACTCGGCCACGCCGATTTCCTTCAGGGCCTTGGTCAGCTGCTCCTTGTCGAATTCCTTGATGCCGGAGAAGTCAACGCTGGCGATGGCCGGACGCTCGACCACCTGCACCACCAGCACGTCGCCTTCGGCCTCGATGCGCACGTCGCGGAAGAAACCGGTGGCATACAGCGCCTTGATGGCGGCCGTGGCCTTTTCATCATTGAAGGTATCGCCCACGCGCACCGGCAGGTAGCTGAAGACGGTGCCGGCCTCGGTACGCTGAATGCCTTCGACGCGGATATCCTTGACCACGAACGGCGTGATGGCCATGGCCTGGCTGGAGCACAGGGCAAAGGCGGCAGCGGCAATCAGGCGACGGGAGAGAGTCGGAATGGGATGTTGCGCAGGGTGTAATTTCATCTATCGTTCATCTACAGTTTTTCGCCGCGGCACTGCCTGACATGATGCTGGTAAGCAATTGAAAACGGATTCCTGATCCATTGCCAATTGCTTAACAACTGCCATCGGGGTTGGCCGGCAAATGTAAAAAATCCGGTCTTTCTCGCTGCCCTGCCGTCATTCGATTGCTCGACTGCACGGCGGGGGCGGCATCAGGCCGGATTCATCCTTGGAACATCAGTCGCACGATATCGTTGAATGCGGCAACGAGCATCAGCGCCATCAGTAATCCCAGGCCGGCGCGCTGCGCGATTTCCCCAAACCGCTCGGAAACGGGCCGCCCTGTCAAAATCTCCAGCGCATAATACAGCAAATGACCGCCGTCTAAAACCGGGATTGGCAACAGATTCATCACCCCCAGGCTGATACTGATGAAGGCCAGGAAACTCAGGTAGCTCACCAGACCCACGCGGGCGGTCTGTCCGGCATAGTCGGCAATGGTGATGGGGCCGGTGATGTTCTTCAGCGAGACCTGGCCGATGACCATCTTGCCGATCATCTTGATGGTCATCACGCTGGTATCCCAGGTACGCCGGGCGCCCTTGGCCACCGCCGTCAGCGGCCCGTCACTGATGGTCGCCATCTCGGGTGCCAGCGGTATTTCAACCTTGATGCGACCGATGCGCTTGCCGCTCTGGGCCTCTTCCACCGTGTCCGGGGTGACCCGCACCTCAAGCGCTGCGCTACCGCGCAGTCCCTGCAACAGCAATGGCTTGCCGGCGGACTCGCGGATCTTTTCCACGAAGGCCAGACCATCCTGTACCGGCATGCCATCGATGGCCGTGATGCGGTCGCCGCTTTGCAGACCCGCCGCCTTGGCCGGGCCCTCCATGATCTTGCCCAGCACGGCGGGTGGACGTGCCAGTGCCAGGCCCAGCTTGGCCAGGAAGTCGCCTTCCAGGTCATTGCTGTCGATGCCGCCCAGGCGCAGGGTGACGGTGTCGAGCAGCTTGCCGCTGCCGTCGCGATTGGGGCGCTCGACGTCGATGCGGGCGTCGGCCTTTTCCAGCACCAGCTGCATCAGTTTCCAGCGCACCTCTGACCATACCTGCACCGGCGCACCATTGATGGCGGTGATGCGGTCACCTGCCCGCAGGCCGGCCTGGTAGGCTGCCGTCTGTTCGGCCGCCGCGCGCAGTACGGGCACCGGCTCCGGCACGCCGTGCATGTAAAGACCTGCAAACAGGACAATGGCCAGCAGGAAATTGGCGATCGGACCGGCGGCCACGATGGCGATGCGACGCCAGACGGATTGGCGGGTGAATTCGCGCTTGAGATCGGCTTCCGGGATGTCTTCCAGCGGCTGCTCGCGAGCATCCAGCATCTTCACATAGCCGCCCAGCGGCAGGATGGAGATGGCCCACTCGGTCTGGTCGCGACCGAGGCGGCGGGACCAGATCACCCGGCCCATGCCGACCGAAAAGCGCAACACCTTCACACCACACCATCGCGCCACCAGGTAATGCCCCAGCTCATGGACCACCACCAGGGTGCCCAGGGCCACGAAGAAAGCGATCAGGGTATGCAGCAGGGTCATCGTGAAATCAGGGCGCAGGCAAGGTCACGCGCCTGCCGGTCCTGATCCAGCAGGGCCGTGATGTCGTCGGCTTGCCGGTTGGGAATGGCGGACATGACCTCTTGGATCAGGGGGGCGATCTTCCCGAAGCCGATGCGGCGATCGAGGAAGGCTTGCACGGCGACTTCGTTGGCGGCGTTGAGGATGGCCGCCAGCGTACCACCGGCTCGCAGGGCATCATACGCCAGTTTCAGGCAGGGGAAGCGCTGATAGTCCGGCGCAAGGAAGGACAATTGGGCAATCTGCGCCAGTTCCAGCGGCGCCACGCCCGAGGCGATACGCTCCGGATAGGCCAGCGCATTGGCGATGGGCGTGCGCATGTCGGGATTGCCCAGTTGCGCCAACACCGAGCCATCGGCATAGGAGACCATGGAATGGATGACGCTCTGCGGGTGAATGACCACCTCGATCTTCTCGGCCGGCGCCCCGAAGAGCCAGTGCGCCTCGATGACTTCCAGGCCCTTGTTCATCATGGTGGCCGAATCCACCGAGATCTTGCGCCCCATCACCCACTTGGGATGGGCCACCGCCTCCTCTACCGTGACCTGGTCCAGCGTATTCACGTCGCGCTGCAGGAACGGGCCGCCGGAAGCCGTCAACAGGATCTTCTCGACCCCGTGCGCCGCCATCGAGCGGGTATAGCCCGCAGGCAGGCACTGGAAGATGGCGTTGTGCTCGCTGTCGATAGGCAGCAGGCTGGCGCCATGGGCCTGTACCGCATCCATGAGCAGCTGGCCGGAGATGACCAGCGCCTCCTTGTTGGCCAGCAGGATCTTCTTGCCGGCACGCGCCGCAGCCAGGGTAGAGGCCAGCCCGGCGGCACCGACGATGGCCGCCATGACCATGTCGCAGCCGTCGGCCGCGGCGATATCGCACAGTGCCTGTGGGCCGTGCAGCACCTCGGTGGACAGGTCGGCGGCACGCAGCAGGGCCTGCAATTGGGCTGCCGCATCGGCCGAGCCGACCACCGCCACTTGCGGACGGAAACGCCGGCACTGCTCTGCCAGCTCGGCCACCCGGGAGTGGGCGCTCAACGCAAAGACGCGATATCGGTCGGGATGACGGGCCACCACGTCCAGCGTGGATACGCCGATGGAGCCGGTAGCGCCGAGAATGCTGATGGACTGCATGGAATTTCCAGGAGGAAAGTGGCGGCTCAGGCAGCCGCCAGCCACAGATCGACCAACGCTGCCAGCGGCAGCACCGGGATGAGCGCATCGATACGGTCGAGCACACCGCCATGGCCGGGCAGCAGGTTGCTGCTGTCCTTCATGCCGGCGCGGCGCTTGAGCTGCGACTCGAACAGGTCGCCGACCACGCTGGCGGCCACCATGAGGCTCAACACACCGACAAAGCCGCCCCAGCCCCAGCGATTGAAGAGCTGATACTGGAAGGTCTCGCCCCCGCCCATGGACATGGCCACCGCCGCCGAGATCACCAGCACGGCCAGCCAGCCGCCGATGGCACCTTCCCAGGACTTGCCCGGGGAAATGGTGGGCGCCAGCTTGTGGCGGCCGAACCCCTTGCCCGAGAAATAGGCGCCGATATCGGCCACCCACACCACCGCCATCACCGAGAGCAGATACAGCGGCGAATGCTGGAACAGGTCCACGATGGCCACGAAGCAACCGAGGATGGACAGCATGTAGGTAGCGTTGAGCAGACGATTGCTGAAGGCCTCGATCCCGGGCAGCCCCAGCCCCAATGCCGGTACGAAGCGCAAGACCCACAACAGGACGCACAACACGTACAGGGCGCGCACGCTGGGCAGGCCCGAGAAGAACAGGATCACGCTGAAGACCAGCGTCCATACGGCCGCCCACAGGGTCGGCCGCGGGCTCTTGAAGAGTCGGAAGCATTCCCACGAACCGGCGGCAAAAAATACCAGCACCGCCATGGCAAAGGCCGGGAAATAAGCGAAATACAGGATCGGCAACAGGATTGCCAGCAGGATCAACGCCGTGATGACACGCGTCTTGAGCATCAGGAAACCTTTTTCTGGTCCAGCACCTGGGCGCTGGTGCGCCCGAAGCGGCGCTCGCGTTGTTGATAGGAACCGATCGCCTGGTCCAGCGCCTTGGCATCGAAATCAGGCCAGAAAGTCTCGGTGAAATACAGCTCGCTATAGGCCAGCTGCCACAACAGGAAATTGGAGATACGCTGCTCGCCGCCGGTGCGGATGAACAGGTCAGGCTCGGGAGCGTAGGCCATGGCCAGGTAAGGGGCCAGCTCTTCTTCGGTGTAGTCAGTCGCGCCCGGCTTGTCCTTGACCATCCTGGAGACAGCCTGCATCACATCCCAGCGGCCGCCATAGTTGGCACACACGGTCAGCGTCAGGCGGCTGTTGGCGGCGGTCTGGGCTTCGGCCTTGGCCGCCATTTCCTGCAGTTTGGGATCGAAACGGCTCATATCGCCGACGATGCGCAGGCGGATGCCATTGTTGGCCATCTTGCCCACTTCGCGCTCCAGCACCGTCATGAACAGACGCATCAGGACCGACACTTCGTCGGCAGGACGGCGCCAGTTCTCGGAGCTGAAGGCAAACAGGGTGAGAAATTCGATACCGCGCTCGGCGGCGGCCTCGACGATGGAGCGCACCGCGTCCACCCCCTTGGCATGGCCCGCCACACGCGGCAGGAAACGTTTGGTCGCCCAACGACCATTGCCGTCCATGATGATGGCAACATGGCGCGGTACCGCGGAGGTCTCCGGAACCGCCAGAGTTGAGCTTTGATGCTTCATGTAAATGATTTATTGCTTTTCCGTGCAAGGGAGGGAAGCGACTCATGGTAATGGGGCGGGGCCGCTTTGACAAACCGGCCAGTTCTGCCCCTACCGCCTTCCCCGCTCCCCGCCTGCACTTTTTCTGTCTTCGACTGGTCGTGCAGCGCGGTCGCCAGAGCAGCCGCGCGTAGGCCCTGCAAGGACGGCTTACACCGTCATGACTTCCTTTTCCTTCTCGGAGACCATCTTGTCGATGTCGGCGACGAACTTGTCGGTCAGCTTCTGGATCTCGTCCTGGCCGCGACGCTCTTCGTCTTCCGAGGCGATCTTGTCCTTGACCAGCTTCTTCAGACCTTCGTTGCCTTCGCGGCGGATGTTGCGCACGGCGATCTTGGCATCTTCGGCTTCGCTCTTGACCAGCTTGACCATTTCCTTGCGGCGTTCTTCGGTCAGCGCGGGCATCGGCACGCGGATCAGGTCGCCGTGGGTGGCCGGATTGAGGCCCAGGTCGGCTTCGCGGATGGCCTTTTCGATGACGGCGGCCATCTTCTTCTCGAAGGGCTGCACACCGATGGTGCGGGCATCGATCAGGGTCAGGTTGGCGACCTGCGACAGGCCGGTCGGCGAACCATAGTATTCGACCATGACCTGGTCCAGCAGGCCGGTGTGGGCACGGCCGGTACGGACCTTGGCCAGGTTGGCCTTCAGGGTTTCGATGGACTTGGCCATCTTCTGCTCGGTATTTTTCTTGACGTCAGCGACACTCATGCTGCTCTCCTAACTTTGGTGCAATAACTTGGCTTGTCTTGATGGCAAATGCCTGAAAGACGGGCATTGTAAACGGGAATCCCGGCCTGCGGCCGGTTTCTGCACTGCAATATCGTTCAGATATGATCAGACGTGGACCAGGGTCCCTTCGTCGTCACCCATGACCACGCTCTTCAACGCACCCGGCTTGACGATGGAAAACACCTTGATCGGCAGCTTCTGGTCACGGCACAGCGCAAAGGCGGTCGCATCCATCACCTGCAGGTGCTTGGCGATGGCTTCGTCGAAGGAAATCGACTGGTAGCGGGTTGCTGTCGGGTCCTTCTTGGGGTCGGCGGTGTAGACGCCATCGACCTTGGTGGCCTTCAGCACGATCTGGGCACCGATTTCCGAACCACGCAGGGCGGCCGCGGTGTCGGTGGTGAAGAAGGGGTTGCCGGTACCGGCGGCGAAGACCACGATCTTGCCTTCTTCCAGGTATTGCAGCGCCTTGGGGCGCACGTAGGGCTCGACCACCTGCTCGATGCCGATGGCCGACATCACGCGGGCCGTCAGGCCGGCCTGGCGCATAGCATCGGCCAGGGCCAGCGAGTTCATGACGGTGGCCAGCATGCCCATGTAGTCGGCGGTCGCACGATCCATGCCCTGGGCGCCCGGCGCCACGCCGCGGAAGATGTTGCCGCCACCGATCACGATGGCCAGTTCCACGCCCAGTTTGCTGATTTCTGCTACATCCGCGACCATGCGTTCGATGGTCGCGCGATTGATACCGTAGGCGTCGTCGCCCATGAGTGCTTCGCCGGAGAGTTTGAGGAGTACGCGCTTGTAAGCTGGTGTTGTCATTGCAGGGCTCCGTGTTCTTTCCGAGGTTGAATTACGTATTGACGCGCCGGCACTCGCTGTAGCCCGACGAAATGGCGCATTTTCGTCATCAGGGATCGTCCGAACGCATGAGGGGATTGTGCTGCTGCGCCTTGATGTACTGCCTGTATTGCCTTTATTGCTGCTTGCTGCTGGTACTGCAGCTTCCGCCTGCCTTGCCCTGCCCTCATCAACGCCAGCCAATTGCTGACCCTGACTGTAGATGCAGGCGGCCGCGAAAGTTCCCGGTGGCCGGCTTAAAAAAACGGGCCTCTCGGCCCGTTTTTCCTGCGACGCTTACTGAGCTTGTTTCGCTGCAGCCACTTGCGCTGCGACTTCAGCTGCGAAGTCGTCCTGCTTCTTCTCGATGCCTTCGCCGACCACGTACATGGCGAACGACTTGACGGTGGTATTGGCCGCCTTCAACATCTGTTCGACGCTTTGCTTGTCGTTCTTCACGAAAGCCTGGTTGAACAGCGACACTTCCTTCAGGTACTTCTGCACCGAACCGTCCACCATCTTGGCGACGATATCAGCGGGCTTGCCGGATTCGGCAGCCTTCAGGGCCGCGACCGAGCGTTCCTTCTCGATCAGGTCAGCCGGCACTTGCTCGGCCGACAGAGCGACCGGCTTCATGGCGGCGATGTGCATGGCCACGTCCTTGCCGACCTGCTCTTCGGCGCCGTCGAACTCGACGATCACGCCGATGCGGGTGCCGTGCAGGTAGGAAGCCAGCTTGCCGGTGGTTTCGAAACGCTGGAAGCGACGGAACGACATGTTCTCGCCGATGCGGCCGATCAGTTCGGTGCGCAGTTCTTCCAGGGTCTTGCCGTCGGCCAGCTTGCAGGCGCCCAGGGCAGCCACGTCAGCCGGGTTCTGCTCGACCACCAGCTTGGCAGCGGCTTCGACCAGACCGATGAACTCGTCGTTCTTGGTCACGAAGTCGGTTTCGCAGTTCACTTCGACCAGCGCGCCGACCTTGCCAGCGATGTAGGTCGAGATCACGCCTTCTGCGGTGATGCGGGAAGATGCCTTGGAAGCCTTGCTGCCCAGCTTGACGCGCAGAATCTCTTCGGCCTTGGCCATGTCGCCATCGGCTTCGGTCAGCGCCTTCTTGCATTCCATCATCGGCGCGTCGGTCTTCGCACGCAGATCGCCCACCATTGCTGCGGTAATTGCCGCCATACTTTTCTCCTGACTTGGAGGCATCCCGCATTTGCGGCATGCCTGAAACTCGAAAATTGAATCAAAAAAAAGGGGCCACTGCGTCACTACCCGCTGTCACCCCTTTTTGGACTACCGTACTACCGGAAGAGCAGAATCAAGCCTGCTCGACCTCGACGAATTCATCGCCCTTGACTGCTTCGACAACGTCGTTGACGGCGTTGGCGCGGCCTTCCAGCACGGCGTCAGCCATGCCGCGAGCGTACAGAGCGATCGCCTTGGCGGAGTCGTCGTTGCCCGGGATCACGTAGGTGACGCCTTCGGGCGAGTGGTTGGTATCGACCACGCCGATGACCGGAATGCCCAGCTTGGCGGCTTCGGTGATGGCGCCCTTGTGGTAGCCGACGTCGATGACGAAGATGGCGTCAGGAATGCCGCCCATGTCCTTGATGCCGCCGATGGCCTTCTGCAGCTTTTCTTGCTCGCGGCTGAACAGCAGGGCTTCCTTCTTGGACAGCTTCTCGACCGAACCGTCTTCCATGGCAGCTTCCATGTCCTTCAGACGCTTGATGGAGGTCTTGATGGTCTTGAAGTTGGTCAGCATGCCGCCCAGCCAGCGCTGGTCAACGTAGGGCACGCCAGCGCGTTGCGCTTCAGCGGCCAGAATGTCGCGAGCTTGACGCTTGGTGCCGACGAACAGGATGGTGCCGCGATTGGCCGACAGCTGGCGCACGTACTTGACGGCTTCCTGGTACATGCCCAGGGTCTTTTCCAGGTTGACGATGTGAATCTTGTTGCGATGGCCGAAAATGAAGGGGGCCATCTTGGGGTTCCAGAAGCGGGTTTGGTGACCGAAGTGGACACCGGCTTCCAGCATTTCGCGCATGGTAACGGACATGAATTTCTCCAGGGTTAGGTCTGGAATCCGCTCGGTCATCCGGCTCATGCAGCCGGACACCCTTTTAGCGAACGGATTCGCGTTTCAAAAGATTTTTACGACAGTTTTTACAACATTTATTGTCAAAGCCACATGAAGAATCATTCCGCACATCACATTCGACAACCAATCCGTGGTTTCAGATCAGCCCGGCATTCTACTCGACCCTGCCCTTTTGTTCAAGTAGCACATGAAGCCAGGTCGCCCCGAGCGCACAAAACAGAAACCACCCCCGTCGTCTATAATCCTGATTTGACGATTTTCTAGCGAATTGCGATTCATCATGGGCAACATCACCATCAAGACCGCCGAAGACATCGAAGGCATGCGCGTGGCCGGCCGGCTGGCCGCCGAGGTGCTGGACTACATCACCCCCTTCGTGAAACCGGGCGTGACCACCGGCGAGATCGACCGCCTCTGCCACGAGTACATGACCAACGTGCAAGGCAGCATCCCGGCCCCGCTGAACTACTGTCCGCCGGGCTACACGCCCTACCCCAAGGCGATCTGCACGTCCCTCAACGACGTGATCTGCCATGGCATCCCGGGCGACAAGGTGATGAAGAACGGTGACGTGCTCAACATCGACGTCACCATCATCAAGGATGGTTACCACGGCGACACCAGCCGCATGTTCTTCCTGGGCGAACCCTCCATCCTGGCGCGCCGCCTGACCGAAATCACGTATGAGTGCATGTGGCTGGGTATCTCCAAGATCAAGCCCGGCGCCCACCTGGGCGACATCGGCCATGTCATCCAGCAGCATGCCGAAAAGGCCGGCTACAGCGTGGTGCGCGAATTCTGCGGCCACGGTATCGGCAAGGTCTTCCATGAAGAGCCGCAGGTGCTGCACTACGGTCGCCCCGGCACGCTGGAAAAGCTGGAAGCCGGCATGATCTTCACGGTCGAACCGATGATCAACGCCGGCCGCCGTGAAATCCGCGAAATGGGCGATGGCTGGACCATCAAGACCAAGGATCGCAGCCTGTCGGCCCAGTGGGAACACACCGTGCTGGTCACCGAGACCGGTTTCGAGGTGCTGACGGTGTCGCCCGGCATGCCGGCGCCGCCCGCCTTCATCCGGAACCAGGTCGCCACCCCGGCGTGATCCTGGCCGCCGGAACCATGTGCCCATCCACGCTGCGCACAGTTTCCGGCACGAAACCTGCTTGGGGCCCGAAGCCGCATGGGGATGCGGCTTCGTTCACGTTTGGCGCCGCCCCGCCGCCTTGCCAGCACTGATTGTCTGATTGCCTACCACGATGCCCACACTCGCCATCACGCTCAAGAAACAGCTCAAGGCCGCACGCCAGCAAGCCATCGAGGTGTTCCAGTCCAACCACAAGACCGAGCAGTTGCTGGCGCAGTTGCGCCGCAACGTGGATGAGGCCCTCACCACCGCCTGGGAGGAACTGGGCATGTCCGGCAACGCCGCCCTGGTGGCCGTGGGCGGCTATGGTCGGGGCGAGCTGTTCCCGCATTCGGATGTGGACGTGCTGATCCTGCTGGACCAGACCCCGGATGCCGCCAAGAAGGAAAAACTGGAGTCCCTGGTACAGTTGTTCTGGGACATCGGTCTGGAAATTGGCCACAGCATCCGCACCATCGACGAGTGCCTGGATGAATCCGCCGCCGACATCACGGTACAGACCAGTCTGCTGGAAGCCCGCCTGGTGACCGGCAACCGCGCTCTTTTCAAGCAATTGCAGGAACGCTACCTGGCCGCACTGGACTCGCTGGCCTTCTTCCAGGCCAAGACCCTGGAAATGCGCCAGCGCCACATCAAATATGAAGATACCCCCTACAGTCTGGAACCCAACTGCAAGGAAAGTCCCGGCGGCCTGCGTGACCTGCAGGTGATCCTGTGGGTAGCCAAGGCAGCGGGCCTGGGCAATTCCTGGGGCGAACTGGCCGAGCACGGCATGCTGACCTCCACCGAGGCGCGCCAGTTGCGTCAGAAGGAACGCGCCTTCAAGGACATCCGCATCCGCCTGCACATCGTCACGGATCGCCGTGAAGACCGCCTGGTATTCGACATCCAGACCCCGATTGCCGAGACCTTCGGCTTCAAGACCACCGACACCCGGCGCGCCAGCGAATACCTGATGCAGCGCTACTACTGGGCCGCCAAGGCGGTCACCCAGTTGAACACCATCCTGCTGCAGAACATCGAAGCGCACCTGTTCCCGCAGCAGGCCGTGCCGCGCCCGCTCAACGAGCGCTTCAATGAAGTCAACGGATTCGTCGACATCGCCCATGACAAGGTCTTCGAGGAGACGCCTTCGGCCATGCTGGAAGTGTTTCTGGTGCTGTCCGAGCATCCGGAACTCAAGGACATGTCCGCGCGCACCCTGCGTGCGCTGTGGCACGCGCGCTTCAAGATCGACAACGCCTTCCGCGCCAATCCGGACAATCACCGCCTGTTCATGCAGATCATCCAGAGCAAGCGCGGCATCACCCATGCCCTGCGCGGGATGAACTCCACCAGCGTGCTGGGCCGCTATCTGCCGAACTTCCGCCAGATCGTCGGGCAGATGCAGCATGACCTGTTCCACGTCTACACGGTGGACCAGCACATCCTGATGGTGGTGCGCAACGTACGCCGCTTCACCATGAGCGAACACGCGCATGAATACCCCTTCTGCAGCCAGTTGATGGCCAACTTCGGCCAGCCCTGGGTGCTGTATGTTGCAGCACTGTTCCACGACATCGCCAAGGGCCGGGGTGGCGACCACTCCAAGCTGGGCATGGCCGACGCCCGCGCCTTCTGCGAGCAGCACGGCATCTCGCCGGACAATACCGAGCTGATCGTGTTTCTGGTCGAGCAGCATCTGGCCATGTCACACGTGGCGCAGAAACAGGACATGTCGGACCCCGACGTCATCACCGCCTTCGCCCAGCTGGTCAAGGATGAGCGCCATCTGACCGCACTCTACCTGCTGACGGTGGCCGACATCCGCGGTACCAGCCCCAAGGTCTGGAACGCCTGGAAGGGCAAGCTGCTCGAAGACCTCTACCGCATGACCCTGCGCGTGCTGGGCGGAGAAGCCCCCTCGGCCGACCGCGAACTGAAGAACACCCAGCAGGAAGCCATCAAGACCCTGCGCCTCTACGGACTGCCGGCCGATGCCCACGAAAAGCTGTGGAAGCAGCTGGACGTGGCCTACTTCCTGCGCCACGACGCCTCCGACATCGCCTGGCAGACGCGCTGCTTCTACGACAAGGTGGAGACCGGCGTACCGCTGGTGCGCTGCCGCCTGGCGCCCATTGGCGAAGGGGTGCAGGTGGCGGTCTACACACCCGACCGCCCCGACCTGTTTGCGCGCATCTGCAGCTATTTCGATGAAAAAAGCTTCAGCATCTTCGACGCCAAGATCCACACCACCCGCAACAACTACGCGCTGGATGCCTTCCTCATCAATGCGCCGGTATTCGCCAAGAACTACCGCGACATCATCAACCTGATCGAGCACGAGCTCGGCGCCCTGCTGCTGTCGGAGGAGCCGCTGCCGGCACCGTCCAAGGCGCGCCTGTCGCGCCTGTCGCGCACCTTCCCGGTCAATCCCTCGGTGGACCTGCGCCCGGATGAACGCGGCCAGTATTACCTGCTGTCGGTCTCGGCCAATGACCGCGCCGGACTGCTGTATTCGATCTCCAACGTGCTGGCCAAGTATCGGATCAACCTGCACACGGCCAAGGTCATGACGCTGGGCGAGCGCGTGGAAGACGTGTTCCTCATCGACGGCCCGGGCCTGTCCCAGCCGCGCAACCAGATCATGCTGGAAACCGAGCTGCTCCAGACCCTGCGCATCTGACCCGCCTCACCCTGTCCGCGCTGCCGCCCGGTCTGGCGCGGCGGCGCGGCTGGCCGTACAATCTCACCCTCGCCGCTGGCCGGCCCTCCGTTTTTCGCAAGGCAATCCCCATGACTGAACCTGTACGACTTTCCAAACGCATGTCCGAACTCGGCCTGTGCTCGCGCCGCGAAGCCGACGAGTGGATCGAGAAAGGCTGGGTGCGCGTGGATGGCCAGGTGGTGTCGGTGCTGGGCAGCAAGGTGCTGCCGCACCAGAAGGTCACCGTGGAACGTCAGGCCAGCGCCGAACAGGCGCAGCGTGTGACCATCCTCATCAACAAGCCCATGGGCTACGTCAGCGGCCAGGCCGAGGATGGCTACAAGCCGGCCGTGGTGCTGGTCAATGAACAGTCGCGCTGGGCCGAAGACCAGACCGAGATGCGCTTCCACCCGCGCCAGTTGAAGAGCCTGGTACCGGCCGGACGGCTGGACATCGATTCGGTGGGCCTCCTGGTACTGACCCAGGATGGCCGCATCGCCAAGCAGTTGATCGGCGAGGATTCGGCGGTCGACAAGGAATACCTGGTGCGCGTGCAATACACCCGCCCCGGCAAGCTGCCCGAATCCGATCTCAAGCGCCTGAACCACGGTCTCATCATGGACGGCAAGCCGCTGCGTCCGGCCAAGGTGATGTGGCAGAACGAAGATCAGCTGCGCTTCATCCTGCGCGAAGGCAAGAAGCGCCAGATCCGCCGCATGTGCGACATGGTCGGACTGAAGGTGATCGGCTTGAAGCGCGTGCGTATCGGCGGGGTGAAGCTGGGTGAACTGCCGACCGGCCAGTGGCGCTATCTGCGACCGGACGAGAAGTTCTGAACGCGATCCCCTGGATGAAAAAACGGCCCTGACTCACCATCAGGGCCGTTCTCTTTTGCAGCAGGCAAAAGGGGTCAGAGGAAGCGATCCAGAATCTTGCGGCTGTGCTTGTCCAGCGCCTTCTGGTCGCGGATCAGGAACTGGATGCCGTGACTGTCCGCAATCAGCAGTGCCGGCGCCGCCAGGCGGCGGATGTCTTCCTCGCCCTTGAGCGTGAAGGTGGTGGTGCCACGCGTGGTCTGCACGGTCCAGTCGCTGGGCGTGGCGAAGGTGGAGACACTGACGATGCGCTGGATCTCCGGCATGAATTCGCGGCTGGCGAGTTCTTCCTCGATCAGGCGGCGCGTCGCGGCATCCACTTGATCCAGCGTGTCGATCCAGGCCAGCTCATGACCATCGCTGCTGACCAGAGATAGCCCGCTTTCAGGCGATGTGATCGGAAATGCACGCACCGGAATCACGTGCTCGTGCACGCCGCCCTGGGCGTCGGTGAGCACCAGGCGCCCGAAAGGATTGCGTGCCAATGTGAAGGTTTGGGCAAAATTCATCGTGGTGCTCATGGCCTTATTCGCCCTTCTCTTCTTCGCTCACCGAGACCTCGGCCTCGCCATCAGGATTGCGCGCCTGGGCCTGGTAGAGCTTGTAGTAATGCCCTTCACGGGCCATCAGTTCTTCGTGGTTGCCGACCTCGACCACCTGGCCGCGATCCAGCACCACCAGGCGATCAGCCTTGCGCAGCGTCGACAGGCGGTGCGCGATGGCAATCGTGGTACGGCCTTGCACCAGGTTGTCCAGCGCCTTCTGGATTTCCTTTTCGGTGGTGGTATCGACCGAGGAAGTGGCTTCGTCCAGGATCAGGATGCGCGGATCGATCAGCAGCGCGCGCGCAATCGAGATGCGCTGGCGTTCGCCGCCCGACAGTGCCTGTCCGCGCTCGCCGACCAGCGAATCGTAGCCTTGCGGCAGGCGCAGGATGAATTCATGCGCATGGGCGGCACGGGCGGCGGCGATGATTTCTTCACGCGTGGCTTCCGGCTTGCCGTAGGCGATGTTCTCGGCAATCGTGCCAAAGAACAGGAAGGGTTCCTGCAGCACCAGACCGATGTTGCGGCGATATTCGGAAATCGGCAGCGAACGAATGTCCACGCCGTCGATGCGAATCGCGCCTTCCGAGACATCGTAGAAGCGGCAGATCAGGTTCACCATGGTGGACTTGCCGGAACCGCTGTGGCCGACCAGGCCGATCATCTCGCCCGGCGCAATGGACAGGCTCATGTTGCGAATCACCGCGCGGTTGCCATAGCGGAAGCCAATGTTGCGCACTTCGATGGCGCCCTGCACTTTTTCCAGATGCACCGGATTGGCCGGCTCCGGCACGCTGGAGACGTGGTCCAGGATGTCGAAGATGCGCTTGGCGCCGGCCGCGGCCTTCTGCGTGACCGAGACGATGCGGCTCATCGAGTCCAGGCGGGTATAGAAACGGCTGATGTAGGCCAGGAAGGCGGTCAGCACACCGACCGTGATCTGGTTGCTGGAGACCTGCCAGATCCCGAACACCCACACCACCAGCAAGCCCACTTCGGTCAGGAAAGTGACCGTGGGCGTAAAGAGTGACCAGATCTTGTTGACGCGGTCATTGACCATCAGGTTGTGCCGGTTGGCCTCGCGGAAACGCGCCACCTCACGCTTTTCCTGCGCAAAAGCCTTCACCACGCGGATGCCGGGAATCGTATCGGCCAGCACGTTGGTCACTTCCGACCAGATGCGGTCGATCTTTTCGAAGCCGTGTCGCAGGCGGTCGCGCACCACGTGAATCATCCAGGCGATGAACGGCAGCGGCAGCAGCGTCACCAGCGCCAGCCAGGGATTGATGGAGATCAGGATGGCCGCCGTCATGATGATCATCAGCACATCGATGGCGAAATCCAGCAGATGCAGCGACAGGAACACGCAGATGCGGTCAGTTTCCGAGCCGATGCGCGCCATCAGGTCACCGGTACGCTTACCGCCAAAATACTCCTGCGACAGTCGCAACAGGTGGGCATAGGTGGTGGTGCGCAGGTCCGCGCCGATGCGCTCGGACACCAGCGCCAGGATGTAAGTGCGCGCCCAGCCCAGGCCCCAGGCCAGCAATGCCGCGCCCAGGAGGCCCGACAGGTAGAGCGTGGCCAGGTGGGTGTTGATGGGGGTGCCGTTCTGGAACGGGATCAGCACATTGTCCATCAGCGGCATGGTCATGTAGGGCGGCACCAGCGTGGCAGCGGTGGAGGCCAGCGTCAGCAGAAAGCCCAGCAGCAGCGAGCCCTTGTAGGGCTTGGCAAAGCGCGACAGCCGGAACAGCGCCCAGGTGGATGGCGGCGCTTCCTTGGTCTCGGGGCAGATGGCGCAGGTTTCCTGGCCTTCCGGCAGCACGGCCTTGCAGGTCGGGCAGACGTCGCCCTCTTCCTCGACCTGTACGCCCGAGGCCAGCAGATCGCGTTGTTGCTCGAACAGCTTGATCAGGCGCAGTGCCTGCGGATTCTGGGCCAGCGTATAGCGCCAGGCTCCCTGGCGACCGGCGTCGTCGCACAGCTCCAGCGTCCCCACGCCGGCGTGGTCGACATGCTTGAGTTGCAGATCGGCGCGATAGGCCCAGTCCTGCCACGGCTGGCCGTCCGGAGCCGCGGCCAACAGGCGACGGTCGGTCGCCAGCACCAGCGACGACTTGAAGTGCAGTTGGGCGTCCAGGTCCAGTTCCAGCCAGGCCAGTACGGATTCACCCGGGGCCAGGCGGGCAGCGGTCTCCGTCTGCCAGCGCTCGGGCAGGCTGGCGGTCGCGGAAGGAATTGAGTCAGTAGTCATGTAACGGCAGCGTTGAGGCCCGAAGTGAGCAGTGTGGCTATTGTTTTAGGAGGTGCAGGTCTCGCCGGACCTGTTGTCTTGATGCCTGCAGTGATGTGCCAGCGGGCAGCGCGGGATTATAGCGCAGCGGCCCGACTGCCCATGCGCAATCTGCACCCGCTGCCCGTCCATTCCGCAGCAGCCCTTCGATAACGCGAGAAGCCGTCAAACGGTGCACCGGCATGTTCACTGGAAGAGATGCCGGGATGATCTTTCTCGCAAGATGCGAACGGCTGATCGACACAAGCCTTCAGTCAGTACAGGCATCGCCTGTTTTTTCCGCCCGTGTTGCCACGGCAGCGGGACAGTCTGCGACAATATCGTTCACATCCACCTCCAGCCTTCCCGCATGAACGTCGCAGCTCGCCTGGTTTGCCCTGCCCGCATGTCCCCACGCAGGGGCCGACCTTGATACCATCAAGGCAACTTTCGTTTTCATTCAGTTATTCCCTCTGGCAAATGCAGTAAACCAAAAGCCGCCCTGCGCGTTAGTGAACCATGCGTTATTCTGACAGAGCGCTGACCGGCCTGCCGGGTGGCGCTGCAGCATGTCCGATGCGGCCAACATCGGGCAGCCCTGTCGGGCAACTTGGGCGAACTTGGCTTGGGCAACTACCGCGGACCATCCACCACACATGAAAAACATCGAATTCCTCCGTTTCCTGAATCTCAAGGGCCCCAACATCTGGACCTACCGCTCTGCCCTCGAAGTGTGGATCGATATCGGCGAACTGGAAGATTTTCCCTCCAATACCATCCCCGGCTTTCCCGAGCGCCTGACCACCTGGCTGCCGACCCTGATCGAACACCGCTGCAGCTATGAAGAGCGCGGCGGCTTCGTGCGCCGCCTGCACGAAGGCACCTGGCCCGGCCACATCCTCGAACACGTGACCCTGGAACTGCAGAACCTGGCCGGCCTGCCCGGCGGCTTCGGCAAGGCGCGCGAGACCAATGTGCGCGGCGTCTACAAGGTGGTGGTGCGCGCCCGCCATGAAACGGTCACCCGTGCCGCGCTCTTCGCCGCCCGCGACCTGGTGATGGCCGCCATCGAAAACCAGCCGTACGACCTCGATACCACCCTGCGCAAGCTGCGCCGCATGGTCGACCGCCTGTGCCTGGGCCCCAGCACTGCCTGTATCGTCGATGCCGCCGACGAGCGCCGCATCCCGACCATCCGTCTCTCCGAAGGCAACCTGGTGCAGTTGGGCCACGGCTGCAAGTCGCGCCGCATCTGGACCGCCGAATCCGACCAGACCGGCGCGATTGCCGAAGGCATCTCCCGCGACAAGGATCTCACCAAGTCGCTGCTGCAAACCTGCGGCGTGCCGGTCCCCGAAGGCCGCCTGGTGGAAAGCCCCGAAGACGCCTGGGATGCCGCCCAGGACATCGGCCTGCCGGTAGTGGTCAAGCCTTGCGACGCCAACCACGGTCGTGGCGTCTTCATCGACCTGAATACCCGGGAAGAAATCGAGACCGCCTACAAGGTCGCGCTGGAAGAAGGCAGCGGCGTGCTGGTCGAACGCTTCGTGCCGGGCCTGGAACATCGCCTGCTGATCGTCGGCGGCAAGCTGGCCGCCGCCGCCCGCGGCGAACCCATCTTCATCGTCGGCGATGGCAAGTCCACCGTGCAGGAGCTGCTGGACGAACTGAACCGCGATCCGCGCCGCGGCCTGCTGGAAGAACACCTGCTGGACCCGGTGCTGCTGGACCGCGAACCGGCCGCCGTGCTGGAACTGCAGCGCCAGAATCTGACCACCGAATCGGTCCCCGCCGCCGGCCGCCGCATCCTGCTGCTGCGCAATGGCAACGTCTCCTCCGACATCACCGACCTGGTCCACCCCAGTGTCGCCGCCGCTGCCTCGCTGGCCGCGCGCATCGTCGGCCTCGATATCGCCGGCGTGGACATCGTGGCCGAAGACATCTCGCGTCCGCTGCAAGACCAGGGCGGTGCCATCGTCGAGGTCAACGCCGGCCCCGGCCTGCTGATGCACCTGAAACCGTCCGATGGCAAGCCGCGTCCGGTTGGCGAAGCCATCGTCGACAACCTGTTCGGCCCGGAAGAAAACGGCCGCATCCCCATCGTCGGCGTCACCGGCACCCACGGCAAGACCACCATTTCGCGCCTGATCGCGCGCATCGTGCATCTGTCAGGCAAGCATGTGGGCCTGGCCTGCGGCGAGGGCCTCTACTTCGGCGAACGCCAGATCGAGCGCGGCAACCGCGCCACCTGGGATGCCGCCCATCGCGTGCTGTTGAACCGCGCGGTCGAAGCCGCCGTCTTCGAGAACGGCAGCGCCGCCATCCTCGCTGAAGGTCTGGCCTATGACCGCTGCCTGGTCGGCGTGGTCGCCAACATCGACCCCACCGACAGCCTGCCCGAGTTCTACATCGAAAACGCCGAGCAGATCGCCACCAAGGTCAAACGCACCCAGGTCGACCTGGTACTGCCGGATGGCGCCGCCGTGCTCAATGCCGACGACCCGCTGGTGGCCGACATGGCCCAACTGTGCGATGGTGAAGTGATCTTCTTCAGCACCGATCCCGCGTCCGAACTGCTGGCCAGCCATCTCAAGGAAGGCGGCCGCGCCGTGTTCCTGCGCGATGGCGACCTGATCCAGGCCGACGGCGAGCGCCAGTGCAAGGTCAGCTCGGTCGATGCCATCCCGCTGACCGAAAACGGTGCCGTCGCCTACCAGGTCGAGAACGTCCTGGCCGCCGTCGGTGCCGCCTGGGCGCTGGGCATCGGCCCCGAGGTGATCCGTGCCGGCATCGAGCTCTTCGGCACCGAACGCGCCGAGGAACAAGGGCTGAAGTTCAAGAGCCAGGCCGCCTGAGCCCGGCAAGACCGACCGATTCAAGATCAAGAGACACCTAGGAAAAATTGTCCATGGACGTATCCCGCATTCGCGCCCTGCGCGGCCCCAATCTCTGGAGCAGACACACTGCCGTCGAAGCCATCGTTTCCTGCCCGGAAAACGAGCGCGTCATCGATGACATGCCCGGCTTCGAACTGCGCCTGCGCGCCCGCTTCCCGCAGATCGGCTTCCTCGAGCCCGATGGCGGCAAGCAGGTCGTCTCCATGGCCCATGCCCTGGCCGCCGCGGCCCTGGCGCTGCAAAGCCAGGCCGGCTGCCCGGTGACCTTCAGCCGCACCGTCTCCACCGTCGAGACCGGCATCTATCAAGTGGTGGTGGAATACAGCGAAGAAGAAGTCGGCCGCCTGGCCTTCGATCTGGCGCTGGAACTGGTGCGCGCCGCCCAGGCCGATGCGCCCTTCGACCTCACCGGCGCGCTGGCCCGCATCCGCGAACTGGATGAGGACGTGCGCCTGGGCCCCTCGACCGGCTCCATCGTCAATGCAGCCATCAAGCGCGGCATCCCGTATCGCCGCCTGACCCAGGGCAGCATGGTGCAATTCGGCTGGGGCAGCCGCCAGAAGCGCATCCAGGCTGCAGAAACCAGCAACACCAGCGCCATTGCCGAATCCATCGCCCAGGACAAGGACCTGACCAAGATGCTGCTGCACGCCGCCGGTGTGCCGGTGCCCAACGGTCGCGTGGTCGAGACCGTGGAAGACGCCCTCAAGGCCGCCGAGGAAATCGGCTCCGCCGTGGTCATCAAGCCGCTGGACGGCAACCAGGGCAAGGGGGTGGCCGTCAACATCAGCACCCCCGAACAGATCACCCGCGCCTTCAACAATGCGGCCCTGATCAGCGACGAAGTCATTGTCGAGCGCTACCTGCCCGGCCACGACTTCCGCCTGCTGGTGATCGGCAAGACCCTGGTGGCTGCCGCCCGCCGCGATCCGCCGCAAGTCATCGGCGATGGCGTGCACACCATCCGTCAGCTGATCGACCAGGTCAACGCCGACCCGCTGCGCGGTGACGGTCACGCCACCTCGCTGACCAAGGTACGCCTGGACGACATCGCCCTGTCGGTGCTGTCCGGCCAGAACCTGGACCCGGAATCCATCCCCGCCCAGGGCGTACGCGTGGTCCTGCGCAACAATGCCAACCTTTCCACCGGCGGCACCGCCACCGATGTCACCGATGACGTGCATCCGGACGTGGCCGCGCGCGCCATCGCAGCCGCACAAATGGTCGGGCTGGACATCTGCGGCGTGGACGTGGTCTGCAATTCGGTCCACATGTCGCTGGAAGAACAAGGCGGCGGCATCGTCGAAGTCAACGCTGCGCCCGGCCTGCGCATGCACCTCTCGCCCTCTTACGGCAAGGCGCGTGACGTCGGCGAAGCCATCATCTCGACCATGTACGAGGATGGCGACGATGGCCGTATCCCCGTGGTGGCCGTGGCCGGCACCAACGGCAAGACCACTACCGTGCGCCTGATCACCCATCTGCTGGCCAAGACCGGCCTGCGCGTGGGCATGACCAATACCGATGGCGTCTACATCGACGGCCAGCGCACCGACACGGGCGACTGCAGCGGCCCGCGCAGCGCCCGCAACGTGCTGTTCCATCCCGACGTGGATGCGGCCGTGCTGGAAACCGCCCGTGGCGGCGTGCTGCGCGAAGGTCTGGGCTTTGATCGCTGCGCCGTGGCGGTGGTCACCAACATCGGCATGGGCGACCACCTGGGTCTGTCCTACATCAGCACCGTGGAAGACCTGGCCGTGGTCAAGCGTGTCATCGTCGAGAACGTGGCGCCAACCGGCACTGCGGTGCTCAATGCGGCCGACCCCATGGTTTCGAAGATGGCTTCTTCCTGCCCCGGCTCGGTGACCTTCTTCGCGCTGGATCCGACCCACCCCATCATGGCCACCCACCGCGCACAGGGCCACCGCATCGTCTATCAAGACGGCGACGCCATCGTGGCCGCGCAGGGTACGTTCGAAAAACGCCTGAAGCTGTCCGGCATTCCGCTGACCCGCAGCGGCGCCATCGGCTTCCAGGTCGAGAACGTGATGGCTTCCGTGGGTGCGGCCTGGGCGCTGAACCTGGACTGGGAACAGATCACCGGCGCCCTGGCCAGCTTCATCAGCGACAGCGGCACTGCACCAGGCCGCTTCAACCTGTTCGACTACAAGGGTGCCACCCTGATCGCCGACTACGGCCACAACCCGGATGCGATCCAGGCGCTGATCAAGGCCGTCGACAGCATGCCCGCCAAGCGCCGCTCGGTGGTCATCAGCGGCGCCGGTGACCGCCGCGATGTCGACATCACCCGCCAGACCGAACTGCTGGGCGATGCCTTCGATGAAGTCGTGCTGTATCAGGACCAGTGCCAGCGTGGCCGAGAAGACGGGGAAGTGATTGCTCTGTTGCGTCAGGGACTGGAAAAGGCCTCGCGTACCAGCGATGTGAAGGAAATCAACGGCGAATTCCTGGCCATCGATACCGCCCTCGCCAGCCTGCAGCCGGGCGACCTGTGCCTGATCCTGATCGACCAGGTGGAAGAGGCGCTGGCCCATATCGACCAGCGTGTGAAGGAAAGCGCCTGATTTCAGGTGTACGCTTCACCGCGCCTTGAAACGAACATCCCGGCCTTGCGCCGGGATGTTTTTTTGGGCTTCGCCAACGGTCTGGAGAGTTTTTCTCAGTCGTCCTGGTTGGGGTCGAGCTCGGGGAACAGCACTTCCGTAAAGCCGAACTGACGGAAATCCCGGATGCGCATCGGATAGAGGATGCCCTGCAGGTGATCGCACTCATGCTGCACCACGCGCGCATGGAAGCCATCGACGGTACGGTCAATCACCTTGCCATACTGGTCCACGCCCTGGTAGCGCAACCGTGTCCAGCGCGGCACTACGCCGCGCATGCCGGGCACGGACAGGCAGCCTTCCCAGCCGTCTTCTTCCTGCTCGGACAAGGGTGTCAGCACGGGATTGATGAGCACCGTCTCCGGCACGGCCGGCGCATCCGGATAGCGCTGGTTGTGGCCAAAGCCGAAGATCACCAGTTGCAGATCCACCCCGATCTGGGGTGCGGCCAGACCGGCGCCATTGACGGCGCGCATGGTCTCGAACATGTCCTCGACCAGTTGTTCCAGTTCGGGCGTACCGAACTGCGTCACCGCTTGCGCCTGGCGCAGCAGGCGCGGGTCGCCCATCTTGAGTATCTCGCGTATGGCCATTGCCTCTCTCCATGAAACACGCCCGGCAGGAACCGGGCGTCATTGTGCAGCAGTGCGCCCTGATGGCGCCGGGTATCCCTGCTCAGCGCGCCTTGTTGGCCACTTCCTGCAGATATTCCGAGAACGCCGGGCCGGTTTCATGATGTTTCAGACCCATGGCCACCATGGCCTTCAAGTAGCCCAGCTTGGAACCGCAATCATAACGCTGGCCCTGGTAACGGTATGCCAGCACCGACTCGGCCTGCATCAGCTTGGCGATGCCATCGGTGAGCTGGATCTCGCCACCGGCTCCGCGCGGGATGTTTTCCAGATAGTGGAAGATGCGGCTGTTGAGCACATAGCGGCCCACCACGGCCAGCGTGGACGGGGCTTCTTCCGGCGCCGGCTTTTCGACGATGGCATTGATGCGTTCCAGGTCCGGCTGGTAAGGCGTGGCGCTGACGATACCGTACTGGCGGGTATCGCTCTTGGGCACTTCCTGCACGGCCAGCATGCTCATGCCTTCACGGGCGTAGATGTCAGTCATCTGCGCCAGCACCGGCTTGACGCCAGGATCGGTATCCATGAAATCGTCGGCCAGCAGGATGGCGAAGGGCTCTTCCCCCACCACCGGACGGGCGCACAGCACGGCATGACCCAGGCCCAGCGGTTCGGACTGGCGGATGAAGATGCAGTTGACACTCTTGGGCACCACGTTCTGCACGATCTCCAGCAGCTTCTTCTTGCCCGCGGCTTCCAGTTCGGACTCCAGCTCGTAGGCCTTGTCGAAGTGATCTTCGATGGCGCGCTTGTTGCGACCGGTGATGAAGACCATCTCGGTGATGCCGGCAGCAACCGCCTCTTCCACTGCGTAATGGATCAGCGGTTTGTCGACGATAGGCAGCATTTCCTTGGGCTGGGCCTTGGTGGCAGGCAGGAAGCGGCTACCGAGACCGGCGACGGGGAAAACGGCTTTCTTGATCTTCTTGATCATCATGACTCCGAGGTAAAGATGGGTCTTGTTGTGTTGTTATGTTGTTATGCTGACTAACCCGCAGCGCAGTCCCCGCGTGCGGGACTGCATACGGGCGGCATTGTATATGAATAAAAAGACAAGGCAATTACGTTCCTGACACATCCTGACCCGCGCAAAGCGCCTTCAGTGCGTCCTCGTCGAGGATGGCCACGCCCAGTTCCTCGGCCTTGGCCAGCTTGCTGCCGGCTTCGGCGCCGGCGACCACGTAACTGGTTTTCTTTGAGACTGAACCGGAGACCTTGCCACCGGCGGCCTCGATCATTTGCGAGGCGTCATCGCGGGACAGGTTGGGCAAGGTGCCGGTCAACACGAAGGTCTTGCCGGCCAGGTGCTTGGCACCCGCATCGACACCTTCGCTCTCGGGCCAGTGCACGCCGACCGCGCGCAATTGCTCCACCAGCTCGACATTGATCGGATCATTGAAGAAGGCGCGGATCGAGGATGCGACTACCGGACCGATATCGGCCACTTCCAGCAGTTGTTCTTCACTGGCGGCGAGCAGCTTGTCGATACCGCCGAAATGGCGCGCCAACTCCTTGGCCGTAGCCTCGCCGACGTGGCGGATGCCCAGCGCATAGATGAAGCGCGCCAGCGTGGTGGTCTTGGACTTTTGCAGGGCGTCCAGTACGTTCTGCGCCGATTTCTCGGCCATGCGATCCAGCTCGGCCAGGGCCGACAAACCGAGGCGATACAGGTCAGCCGGCGTGTTGACCACCTGGCGATCCACCAGCTGCTCTACCAGCTGTTCGCCCAGGCCTTCAATATCCATGGCGCGACGTGAAGCAAAATGCTGCAGTCCCCCCTTGCGCTGCGCTGAACATTTCAGCCAGCCACCCGAGCAGCGCGCCACCGCTTCCTCCTCGGCCCGCACGATGGGCGAGCCGCACACCGGACAGGCCACCGGCATGACGAAGGCGCGCGCATCCTCAGGGCGCTTCTCGGGGACGAAGGCGACCACTTCCGGGATCACGTCACCGGCGCGGCGGACGATGACGGTATCGCCGATCCGGATATCCTTGCGGCGGACTTCATCTTCGTTGTGCAGGGTGGCATTGGTCACCGTGACGCCGCCGACGAAGACGGGATTGAGGCGCGCCACCGGCGTAATGGCCCCGGTGCGGCCGACCTGCACTTCGATGTCCTGCACCACGGTCAGGGCTTCCTGGGCCGGGAACTTGTGGGCCAGCGCAAAGCGCGGGGCGCGCGAGACGAAACCGAGGTGCTTCTGCTGGTCCAGCCGGTCGACCTTGTAGACCACGCCATCGATCTCGTAGGGCAGGCTCTCTCGCTTGGCGCCGATACTGCGGAAGAAGTCCAGCAAGCCGGCCGCACCGCTGACCACGGCGCGCTCCTTGCAGACCGGCAGACCCAGTTCCTGGTACCAGTCCAGCAGGGCCGAGTGCGAAGGCGGCATCTCGGCCCCTTCCAGCACACCAATGCCATAGGCGAAGAAACGCAGCGTACGTTGCGCGGTGATGCGCGAATCGAGCTGGCGCAGGCTGCCGGCGGCGGCATTGCGGGGATTGGCAAACTCCTTCTGGCCGGCATCGCGCTGGCGCTGGTTCAGGCGCGCAAAATCCTCCTTGTACATCAGCACTTCGCCGCGCACATCGATTACCTGCGGCAGGTTGTCACCATGCAGACGCAAGGGAATGGCGCGCACCGTGCGGATGTTGGCCGTGACGTTCTCGCCCGTGGTGCCATCGCCGCGCGTAGCGGCCTGCACCAGTACGCCGTTCTCGTAGCGCAGGCTGATGGCCAGGCCGTCGAATTTCAGCTCGGTGGCGTAGCGCACTTCCTGCAGGGTTTCCAGGCCGTCGCGCACGCGCTTGTCGAAGGCTTCAATGTCTTCGTCGGCAAAGCCGTTGCCCAACGAGAGCATGGGGATGTCATGGCGCACCGGCTCGAATTGCGGCAGCGGGCCGGCACCCACGCGTTGCGTCGGCGAATCCGGCGTGAGCAGTTCGGGATGGGCGGTTTCCAGCGCCTGCAACTCCTGGAACAAGCGGTCGTACTCGGCATCCGGAATGCTGGGCTGGTCCAGCACGTAGTAACTGTGGTTGTGGCGGTTCAATTCGTCGCGCAGCGTGCGGGCGCGCGCGCGCCAGTCCGGCTCCCCTTGCGGGGGCCGTCCGGCGGAAAACAAGTCGTCTTGCATCGTAGGGAGTGTAAAAACGGGGCCTTAGCTGAACAGGCGCAAGGCGCGGGTGGAGCCGGCCGGAATCTCGGCCGATTCCATGGCGCTGTAGAACGCGGCCACCTGTTCGGCGATATCAGAAAGCGCTTCATCGGTCAGCGGCTGATCGCTGTCATCGACGATGACGCCGCCCAGACGCGCCGATAGCGACCTGGCGCAGGCCACCAAGGCACCGTAGCCATCGCGCGACGGCGCCACGCGGGGCACGTCCAGCAACAGCGTGAGGCGGTCGGTGGTTTCGTCGGTCGGAGTGGCATTGGTGGAGAGCGCGAAGAGCACTTCACCTTCGCCATCCTGCATCACCAGATAGCCTTCGGTGCGGCGATCGAAGCCCTGACGGGTCAATGCCGCCAGCAGGGTCGCCAGGCTCCACGGGGCCCCTTGCGAGCGCACGTTCACCGACAGCTGCGCATCATGGTCGATGATGAACTGGTGCAGCGCCTGGGCGGTACGGATGACGTCGGGCATGTCCGGCAATTCCGGCTCGCCCGACAGCGAATCGGTCAGGTCGCGCAGGCGCATGACCAGTTCCGAATATTCGAGTTCGTTGATGGCATTGCTGCGATTGGCCAGTTGCGCACCGGCCAGCAAGGCGTTGTAGATGCTGCCATGGGTGATGGCTTCCCATTCCCCCTCGGTGGTGCGGCCGATGAAGTGCACCGGCTTGTTGCCGACATGGCGCAGGCCCTGCAGCATCGGCAGCAGCTTATCGCCGCGCAGCGGGTTGTCCAGGCCGATGGGGATGTTGCAGTCGATCAGTTCGTCCACCGGCAGCTCGCGCTTGGGCGCCAGGCGCGCCTGCATTTCGGGCGGCGGCGTGAAGGCCGGAACGGCCTCGCCCTGCTCTTCGGCCCCGGCGATGATCTGGGCCACCGTCGATTGCGGTGCCTGCGCCAGGGCGTCGCCGAGCACAGCGTCATCGGCGGCGGCGCCGGCCGGGGTAGGCGCCGGCGGATCTCCCAGGAAGGGTTCACGCGGCTCGAACCCGGCCTGTTCCTGGTAGGCCTTCACGGGCGCGGGGACCGGTTTGCGCTCGGGCAGCTCATACAGCGAAGGTTCGGCACGCTCGGCATCGGGTTCGAGGCTTGGCTCGGCCATGCGCGCAGCAGGTGCGGTGCGCTCGCCCACCGGCGCTACGAAGACTGGCTCAGCGGTAGCGGGTTCATCCGGCGACATCAGCACGTCATCGTGCGACGAAGAAAAGGCGCGCTCCACGGTCTTGCGCGCCTTGTGCTCCTGCCACTTGTTGTAGGTGATGACCCCGGCGACGAAGACGCCGCCAAGAATGATCAGGCTGGTCTGGAGATCCATCATCATGCTGCACGACCTTTCAGGCTGGCGGGCTGGAGGGCGCCATCATGGGCGCCGCGTGGCATGGTCGGCTGGGAAGAGCTGCTCATCGAAGAAATCCGATTCCTATCAATCCAAGAAAGCCTGAACCGCGCGGGCCGCTCTGGCGGCCATCCGTCGGTGCTGCCGCAGCGCTGGCAGGCACCTGCACCGGCCCCGGCTCCAGGGGAGCCATGCAGGTGAATCGAACGGATCGGGTACGGCAAGTGCGCGGTCAAGATATTGTTATTTTTCCATGGCCCGTGGGGGCCGAATCAGTACGGTTCCAGCTGTGGCCTGCGCCCGCTCCGGGCTGGCCGGCAAGGTTTTCAGGGTACGGTCACACCCCCTGCTTGTCAAGCCGACAAAGCCCCGGGCCACTGCCGCACAAGTCATCACGCGGCCTGCTCGGCGCTGGAGAAGTTGGCGGCCGACTCCATGTCCACCGCCACGATGCGGGAGACGCCCTGTTCCTGCATGGTCACCCCGATCAACTGCTGCGCCATTTCCATGGCGATCTTGTTGTGGGAGATGAAGAGGAACTGGGTGTGATCCGACATGCGCTTGACCATGTTGGCGAAGCGCTCGGTGTTGGCGTCGTCCAGCGGCGCGTCCACTTCGTCGAGCAAGCAGAAGGGTGCCGGGTTCAACTGGAACATGGAGAACACCAGCGCCGTTGCAGTGAGCGCCTTTTCGCCACCGGAGAGCAGGTGAATGGTGGCGTTCTTCTTGCCCGGCGGCTGCGCCATGACCTGCACGCCAGAGTCCAGGATCTCGTCGCCGGTCATGATGAGCTTGGCCTGGCCACCGCCGAAGAGCACCGGGAACAGTTCCGAGAAGTGGTGGTTCACCTTGTCGAAGGTGTCCTGCAGCAGATCCCGGGTTTCCATGTCGATCTTGTGGATCGCATCCTGCAGCGTGGTGATGGCTTCGTTCAGGTCGGCGTGCTGGGCATCGAGGAAGTGCTTGCGCTCGGATGCGGTCGCCAGTTCGTCCAGCGCAGCCAGGTTGACCGCGCCCAGCGCCGCGATGGCGTTGGTCAGGCGGGTCACTTCGCCTTGCAGGTAGGACGGGCGCATGTCGCTGGTCAGTTTTTCCGACAGGGCAGCCTCGTCGGCCTGCGTCTGGGCCAGGGCTTCCGAGAATTGTTCCTGGTTCAGGCGCGCGGCCTGTTCCTTCAGTTGCAGTTCGGTGATGCGGTCACGCTGGGGCTGCAGGCTGCGCTCCGCCTGCATGCGCGATTCTTCATGTGAACGAAGTTGCTGCGACAGTTGATCGAGCTCGTGACGGGCATCGGCCAGGGCACGTTCCTGTTCGGTGCGGCGATCCAGCAGTTCCTGCAGACCGGCCTGGGCCGCCTGGTCATCCAGGCTTTCCAGTTCCAGCGAGCCTTGCTGCATGCTGGCAAACAGTTGCGCCGCCTGTTCCAGTGCAGTGGCGATACCGCGCTTCAATTCCTCGATCTTGTTGCGATGCGACTTCTCGGCGAACTCGGTTTCCTGGGCGGCACGCTCCAGCTCGCGCAGGCGGGTGCGGGCGTCGTTGAGCTGCTGTTCCTTGTTGAGGTAATCGGTCTGGCCATTCTCGTGCTGCTCCTGCAGTTCGGCCAGTTCGATGTCCAGTTCTTCAAAGCGGGCCTCGGATTCGGCCTGCACCTGCTGCTGCTCGGCTTCCTGCATGCCGATTTCTTCCAGATCGGTGGCGATCTGGGTACTGCGCTGGTTGAAGCGCTCCTGCACCTCGGCCAGCTTCATGACCTCGATCTGCAGGCTGTGGGCCGATTGCGTGAGCGAATTGACGCGCTGGCGCAGTTCCTGCAGGCGCTGCGATGCGCCCGACAAGGCTGCCTCGGCGCGCACGGCGCGGCCCTTGGCTTCCTCGGCCAGCATCGCTTGTGCGCGTTGCTGCTTGGTGATGTTCTCGATTTCCTGCTGGCGCGCCAGCATGCCATCCTGCTCCGAGTCGGAGGCATAGAAACGCACGCTGGAATTGCTGACCACATGGCCCTGGCGCGTCACGAAGAGCCCACCCAGCGGCAGCTTGGCACGCTCGGCAAAGGCGCTGGCCGTATCGTCGGCGATGTAGATGTGGTTGAGCCAGTCGTTCATCAGGGCACGCAGGCCCGGATCGTTCAGCTGCAGCAGCGTCACGAAGGGCTTCAGGCCGGCCACCGGCTGGGCTTCAGGCTGGGCCAGGCCGGCGTTGGGCGCGTACAGCGCCAGCTTGGCCGGGGGGGCATCGCTGAAGAAAGCCTTGGCCCAGTCCAGGTTGGACATTTCCAGGGCCGACATGCGCTCGCGCAGCACCGCTTCCAGCGCGGTTTCCCAGCCGGATTCGATGTGCAGCTTCTGCCACAGGCGCGGCAGTTCAGCCAGGCCGTGCTTTTCCAGCCAGGGCTGCACCTTGCCCTGGGCCTGCACGCTTTCCTGCAATTGCTTCAGGGCCGTCAGACGGGCTTCCAGCTGGGCATTGGCCGAGGTTTCCTTGCTGACCAGTTCCTGAGCGGTGCGGCGCTCTTCTTCCAGGCGCGGCAACTGCTCCTGCGCCTCTTCCAGGTACATGCTGGCCTCTTCCAGCGAAGCCTGTTTTTCTTCCAGCTGCATGCGCAGGTTGGACAGGTGCGTCTCGTCGGGCAGGGCCATGCCGTTCTTTTCCTGCATCAGGCGTTCACGGCGCGCGGCCAGGCCGGAGAGGATGTTGGAAGCATTGCGCTGGTGCGTCGATTGCAGTTCGATCTGCTGCTGCACCTGCATGATCTTGCCGCGCGATTCGGTGGTCTTGAGCTGCGACTCGCGCCAGGCCGCCTCCAGCGAAGG
The DNA here is from genome assembly GCF_022627875.1 of Herbaspirillum sp. C7C8. NCBI lineage: Bacteria > Pseudomonadati > Pseudomonadota > Betaproteobacteria > Burkholderiales > Oxalobacteraceae > Herbaspirillum > Herbaspirillum sp. C7C8. Next base: position 198,038 of record NZ_JABXGG010000005.1, on the reverse strand, counting down.
CAGGCGGTCGCTGGTATCCTGCACGGCGTGCTGGGCCTGCTCCACGCGCATGCCGAATTCTTCCAGCTGGATTTCCGCTTCAGCCAGTTCTTCCTGCTGCTGCGTGCCCTGGCGCTGCCACTGGTCGCGCTGCGCGCCCAGCGAGTTCAGCTGCGCTTGCAGGCGATTGCGCGATTCGATGACGAACTTGATCTGCGCTTCCAGGCTGCCGATCTCGGAATTGGTCTGGTACAGGTGGCCTTGCGCCTGGTGCAGGCGGTCGCCGGCGGCGTAGTGCGCCTGGCGCATGTGTTCCAGTTCGGTTTCGACGTGGCGCAGCTTGGCGGTCTGCTCTTCCAGGTCGATCTGGGCGCGCTCGATTTCCTTGAAGAAGCGCTCCTGCTCGGCTTTGGCCTCATTCTTGCGCAGCAGCCAGAGCAGTTTCTGCTTTTCTTCCTGGTCGTTCTGCAACTCGTGGAATTTCTTGGCCACGGCGGCCTGGGCTTCCAGCTTTTCCAGGTTGGCGTTCAGTTCGCGCAGGATGTCTTCCAGGCGCGTCAGGTTTTCGGTGGTGTCGTGCAGGCGGTTCTCGGTCTCGCGGCGGCGCTCCTTGTACTTCGAGACACCCGCCGCTTCTTCCAGGAAGATGCGCAGCTCTTCAGGACGCGCCTCGATGATGCGCGAGATCATGCCCTGCCCGATGATGGCGTAGGCGCGCGGGCCCAGGCCGGTGCCGAGGAAGATGTCCTGGATATCGCGACGACGTACCGACTGGTTGTTGATGTAGTAGGAGGACGTGCCATCGCGGGTCAGCGTGCGCTTGACGGCGATTTCGGCGTACTGGCCCCACTGTCCGGCGGCCTTGCCGGCGGAATTGTCGAATACCAGTTCGACCGAGGCGCGCCCGGCCGGCTTGCGGTGGGTGGAGCCGTTGAAGATGACGTCCTGCATCGACTCGCCGCGCAGCTCGGAGGCCTTGGATTCGCCCAGGACCCAGCGCACGGCATCGATGATGTTGGATTTGCCGCAGCCATTGGGCCCGACCACCCCGACCAGCTGCCCCGGAACCTGAAAATGCGTAGGCTCGACGAAAGACTTGAATCCGGATAATTTGATGGAAGTTAGACGCACGTTATCGACAAATTGAATCAGTTAGGAGGAAGCAGGATTTTTGCTTCCGGAACGGGCGGTATCATAACATCGCGCGGCCCCGGCAAGACCAAAAACCGCGCCAGATTGCCTGTTCCCGCCCCTTTGGTCGATGCACTCACCGCCCGTGAAAAGGCCATGCCGGGCACCCCCGGTGGAAAGTCCATTTCTTCATTTCGATGTGATGGAATCAGAAACTTCACGCTCAGCATCAGCCTGTGCGGGCGATGACCTGCCCGCACAGGCAAGCCTGGCGGGGGCGGCAGGCTTGCCGGTGGCGCTAGCGGGCCCACCACCTTGAACACCTTGAACAGGCCGGCTCGCGCTGCCAGAGCACGGCAATGCCGTCAAATGGCGGTATAATCGCAAGCTTTCCCAGCCCTTTGCCGTGGCCGCCCGATCTCGCTGACGCCCTCGCGAGACGCTGGCCCGGAAAGCTTTACTCCAGTCCAGCGACGTGAATCCCCTACTCGACAAACTGCAGCCCTATCCCTTCGAAAAGCTCAAGAAGCTCTTCGCCGGCATCACGCCCGACCCGGCCTATCGCCCGATCAGCCTGGGCATCGGCGAGCCCAAGCACCCCACGCCCGCCTTCATCCAGCAGGCGCTGACGGACAACCTGTCCGGTCTGGCCTCGTATCCGGCCACCCTGGGCAGCGACGCCCTGCGCGGCGCGATCGCCGACTGGCTGCAAAAGCGTTACGACATCCCGCGCCCGGACCCGGCCACCGAGATCCTGCCGGTGATCGGCTCGCGCGAGGCGCTGTTCTCACTGACCCAGACCGTGGTCGATCCGACCCGTCCGGGCGCGCTGGTGATGTGCCCCAACCCGTTCTACCAGATCTATGAAGGCTCGGCCTACCTGGCCGGTGCCGAGCCCTACTTCGTCAATTCGGACCCGGCGCGCAACTTTGCGCCCGATTTCAGCCAGGTGCCTCAGGAGGTGTGGGAACGCGTACAGCTGCTGTTCGTCTGCTCGCCCGGCAACCCCACCGGTGCCGTGCTGACGCTGGAAGACTGGAAGGAACTGTTCGCCCTGTCGGATCGCTATGGCTTCGTGATCGCCTCCGACGAATGCTATTCCGAGATCTACTTCAAGCAGGATCCGCCGCTGGGCGGCATGCAGGCTGCGCGCCTCCTGGGCCGCGACTATCGCAACCTGATTTCCTTCTCCAGCCTGTCCAAGCGCTCCAACGTGCCGGGCATGCGCTCGGGCTTCGTGGCCGGCGACGCCGCCATCCTCAAGAAATTCCTGCTCTACCGCACCTATCACGGCGCGGCCATGAGCCCGGTGATCCAGGCCGCTTCCGTGCTGGCCTGGCAGGACGAGACCCACGTTCAGGACAACATCGCCAAGTACGTCACCAAGTTCTCCCAGGTCACCCCTTTGCTGCAAGAAGTGATGGACGTCGCCTTGCCCGATGCCGCCTTCTACCTGTGGGCCAAGGTCGACAAGCTGGTCAATATCAGCGACACCGAATTCGCCCAACGTCTGTACGCCGAATATAATGTCACGGTACTGCCCGGCAGCTACCTGGCGCGCGAGGCGCATGGCGTCAATCCGGGCGCCGGTCGCATCCGCATGGCGCTGGTGGCCGAAGTCGAAGAATGCCTGGAGGCGGCGCAACGCATCGTCGCCTTCACCAAGAAACTGGCCGGCCAGGCATAAGCCCTGTCAGCGCAGCCAGATTCCCCCCCTTTCACCCAACCGTTCATAGATACCAACATGACACAGTCCATTCAGCAAATCATCGATCAGGCGTGGGAAGACCGCGCCAGCCTGTCCCCCAAGAGCGCTCCGGCCGACATCCGCAATGCGGTGGCCGAAGTGATCGCAGGCCTGAACGATGGCACCCTGCGCGTCGCCAACCGTCAAGGCGTCGGCCAGTGGGAAGTCAACCAATGGGTGAAGAAAGCCATCCTGCTGTCCTTCCGCCTGGAAGACAACGTGCCGATGTCGGCTGGCACCGGCTACCCGCAGTTCTACGACAAGGTGCCCACCAAGTTCGCCAACTACACCGCTGAAGATTTCGCCAAGGGTGGCTTCCGCGTGGTGCCGCCTGCCGTGGCCCGCCATGGTTCCTTCATAGGACGCAACGTGGTGCTGATGCCCTCCTACGTCAACATCGGCGCCTATGTCGATGAAGGCACGATGGTCGACACCTGGGCCACCGTCGGTTCGGCTGCCCAGATCGGCAAGAATGTTCACTTGTCTGGCGGTGTCGGCATCGGCGGCGTGCTGGAGCCGGTGCAGGCCGGCCCCGTCATCATCGAAGACAACTGCTTCATCGGTGCCCGTTCGGAAGTGGTCGAAGGCGTCATCATCGAAGAAAACTCGGTGCTGTCCATGGGCGTCTATATCGGCCAGTCGACCAAGATCTATGACCGCGAAACCGGCGAAGTGCACTACGGCCGCGTGCCGGCGGGCTCGGTGGTGGTGCCGGGCAACCTGCCCTCCAAGGATGGCAAGTACAGCCTGTATGCTGCGATCATCGTCAAGAAGGTCGATGCCCAGACCCGCTCCAAGACGTCCATCAACGAACTGCTGCGCGGCGAGTAATCCCGTCCTGCGGCTTGCCTGAAGTCCTGAAGCACCCACGCGCCGCGCCGGTCGTCCTGTCCGGCGCGGCGTCGTGTTCTAGTGGCCCGTTTTGTGAGAACCCGCATGAGCGACAAGATCACCCTCTATGGCATCCCCAACTGCGATACCGTCAAGAAAGCCCGCGTGTGGCTGGACGAGCAAGGGATCGCCTATCACTTCCACGATTTCAAGAAGGCCGGCCTCACCGCCGAACAGGCGCAAGCCTGGCTGAAGGACGTGGAGCGCGACGTGCTGGTCAACCGCAAGGGGACCACCTGGCGCGCCCTGCCGGACGAACGCAAGGCCGCCATCACCGATGACGCCGCAGCCGTCGCCCTGATGGTGGAAAACCCCTCGGTGGTGAAGCGCCCGGTGCTCTTCGATGGCAAGCAGTATCACGTCGGCTTCAAGGCCGATCAGTATCAACACATTTTCGAGAAATGATCATGAGCAAGACGCTGGCCCTGACCCAGGAATTGATGTCCCTTTCTTCCGTCACCCCCGAAGACAAAGGCTGCCAGGCCAGGCTGGCGGAATTGCTTACACCGCTGGGCTTTGTCTGCGAAACCATCCAGTCCGGCGAGGTCACCAACCTGTGGGCGCGCAAGGGAACGGCGCAGCCGCTGGTGGTCTTTGCCGGCCACACCGACGTGGTACCGACCGGTCCGCTGGAAAAATGGCAGTCGCATCCCTTCCAGCCGACCCTGCGTGATGGCCGCCTGTACGGACGCGGCGCCTCCGACATGAAGACTTCGATTGCCGCCATGGTGGTGGCCTGCGAAGAGTTCACGGCGGCCCATCCGGAGCACAAGGGCTCGATCGGTTTTCTCATCACCAGCGATGAAGAAGGCCCGGCCATCGATGGGACGGTCGTCGTCTGCAATGCCCTGAAGGCGCGCGGCGAACAACTGGACTACTGCATCGTGGGCGAACCGACCTCGGCCAAGACCCTGGGCGACATGATCAAGAACGGCCGCCGCGGCACCATGTCGGGCAAGCTGACCGTCAAGGGCATCCAGGGCCATATCGCCTACCCGCAACTGGCGCGCAATCCCATCCACCAGGCTGCGCCGGCACTGGCCGAACTGGTGGCCGAACAGTGGGATACGGGCAATGAATACTACCTGCCGACCTCCTGGCAGATTTCCAATATCCACGGCGGCACGGGTGCCTCCAACGTGATCCCGGGTGAAGTGGTGATCGACTTCAACTTCCGATTCTCCACCGCCAGTACCGTGGAAGGTTTGCAGCAGCGCGTACACGCCATCCTCGACAAGCATGGCCTGGAATACGACCTGAAGTGGACCGTCGGCGGCCTGCCCTTCCTGACCCCGCGCGGCGACCTCTCGGATGCGCTGTCCAAGGCGATCAAGGACGAGACCGGGCTGGACACCGAGCTGTCGACCACCGGCGGCACCTCCGATGGACGCTTCATCGCCCAGATCTGCCCGCAGGTGATCGAGTTCGGCCCGCCCAATGACAGCATCCACAAGATCGATGAGCACATCGAAGTGCGCTACATCGATCCCCTCAAGAACATCTACCGCAAGACGCTGGAAAACCTGCTGGCCTGAACGCCGCCGCATTGAAGAGAAGCTCATGACCCCCAACAATTTCTCCACCGTGCGCGACCTGCTGCGCTACGCCGTGACCCGCTTCAACACCGAACAACTGTTCTTCGGCCACGGCAGCAGCAATGCGCTCGATGAAGCGGCCTACCTGATCCTGCATACGCTCAAACTGCCGCTGGACCAGCTCGATCCCTTCCTCGATGCGCGCCTCTTGCCCGAAGAAATCGCCTCGCTCATGCGCGTGATCGAACGCCGCAGCAAGGACCGCGTGCCGGCCGCCTACATCACCAATGAAGCCTGGCTGGGCGCTTACCGCTTCTACGTCGATGAGCGCGTGATCGTGCCGCGTTCCTTCATCGCCGAACTGATTCCGCAGCATTTCTCGCCCTGGATCCAGGACCCGGAAGCCATCGAAAACGCGCTGGACCTGTGCACCGGTTCCGGCTGCCTGCCTGTTCTCCTGGCCGATGCCTTCCCGAATGCGCAGATCGATGCGGTCGACATCTCCGCCGATGCGCTGGCCGTGGCGCGCAAGAACGTGGATGACTACCAGCTGCAAGACCGCATCAAGCTGGTCGAATCCGACCTGTACACGCAACTGCCGCTGCGCAAGTACGATCTGATCATCAGCAATCCGCCCTATGTGAATTCCGGTTCCATGGCCAAGCTGCCCCAGGAATACCTGCGCGAGCCGCAACTGGCGCTGGCCGGGGGCGAGGATGGCATGGACCTGGTGCGCAAGATCGTCGCCGGTGCCGCCGAGCGCCTCACGCCCGAGGGCGTACTGGTGGTCGAGATCGGCAACGAACGCGCCTTCGCCGAAGCGGCCTTCCCGGAACTGGAGCTGACCTGGCTGACCACCAGCGCCGGGGACGACATGGTGTTCCTGGTGACGGCCGAACAACTGCAACTGGCCTGAGCCTGAGCGCCCCTTTGAGTCTGAATCACCGATGATCCGTTTCCAGCAAGTTTCCCTCCAGCGTGGCGTCAAGCCGCTGCTGGAGAATGTCGACCTGACGCTCAACCCGGGCGACAAGATCGGCCTGATCGGCGCCAACGGCGCCGGCAAGTCCAGCCTGTTCGCCATGCTGCGTGGCGAGCTGCACGCCGACTTAGGCAATATCGACTACCCGGCGCGCTGGCGCATGGCCTACGTGGCGCAGGAAACCCCGGCGCTGGACCGTCCGGCCATCGAGTACGCCATCGATGGCGATGCCCATCTGCGCCAGCTGGAAGCCGAACTGGCGCGTGCCGAAGCCCAGCCGGACGACAAGCACGACGGCAATCACATCGCCGAACTGCATACCGCCCTGGCCGATGCGGATGCCTATACCGTGCGCTCCCGCGCCGAGCAATTGCTGCTGGGCCTGGGATTTTCGCTGGAACAGATGGCGCGGCCGGTGGCCAGCTTCTCCGGTGGCTGGCGCATGCGCCTGAACCTGGCGCAGGCGCTGATGTGCCCGTCCGACCTGCTGCTGCTGGACGAACCGACCAACCACCTGGACCTGGATGCCATCATCTGGCTGGAAGACTGGTTGAAGCGCTACGAGGGCACCCTGCTCATCATTTCCCACGACCGCGATTTCCTGGATGGCGTGGTGAACGTGATCGTTCATATCGACGATCGCAAACTGAAGCGATATTCCGGCAACTACAGCAGCTTCGAGCGCCAGCGCTCGGCCCAGCTGGAACTGATGGCGGGGATGATCGAGAAGCAGCAGCGCCAGCGCGCGCACCTGCAATCCTTCATCGACCGCTTCAAGGCCAAGGCGACCAAGGCGCGTCAGGCGCAGAGCCGCATGAAGGCTTTGTCCAAGATGGAAGAACTGGCTCCGCTGCGGGCGGCAGCTGAATTCTCGTTTGAATTCCGCGAGCCCTTGTCCGCGCCCAATCCGCTGCTGGTGATGGAAAAGGTCAACGCCGGCTATCACATCGAGGGCAAGAACGGTGCGCCGGATGAAGACAAGATCATCGTGCATGGCATCGATTTCTCGCTGCAGAATGGCCAGCGTATTGGCCTGCTGGGTGTCAACGGTGCAGGTAAATCGACGCTCATCAAGACCGTGGCCGGCGAGATCGATCCGCTGTCCGGCACGGCGCGGCTGGGCAAGGGCCTGGTGATCGGTTACTTCGCCCAGCACCAGGTGGAGATGCTGCGCCATGACGAATCGCCGCTGTGGCATCTGACTCGCCTCGCGCCCGATGTGCGCGAGCAGGAGTTGCGCAATTTCCTGGGCAGCTTCAACTTCAACGGCACCATGGCCACGTCGTCCATCGCGCCCTTCTCGGGTGGCGAAAAGGCGCGCCTGGCGCTGGCCCTGATCGTCTGGCAGCGCCCCAACCTGCTGCTGCTCGATGAACCGACCAACCACCTCGACCTGGAAACCCGCGAAGCGCTGACCATGGCGCTGGCGCAGTTCGAGGGCACCCTCGTGCTGGTCTCCCACGATCGCCACCTATTGCGCGCCACGACCGACCAGTTCCTGATCGTGGCCGAAGGCAAGCTGCAAGCTTTCGATGGCGACCTCGACGACTACAAGGACTGGCTCTTCAAGACCAAGCTGGCCGCCCGCAATGACGCCGCAGCCGCCGCGCCGCTGCCGGCAGCCAGCCAGTCGGTAGAAGCCGCGCCCGCGTCTCTGGTGGACCGCAAGGAACAGAAGCGCCTGGAAGCCGAGCAGCGCCAGAAGATGTCGGCCCTGAAAAAGCCCATCGAGGCCCGCATCAAGCGCCTCGACGAGCAGATCGCCAAGCTCAACGTCCGCAAGGCCGAGATCGATGCGCGTTTGGCCAGCCCCGACATCTATGATGCCGCCAACAAGGAAGAACTGAAGACCCTCATCACCGATCAGGCCTATTGCAGCAAGGAACTGGACCAGCTGGAAAACGAATGGCTGGAACAGCAGGAAGCGCTGGAGCAATTGCAGGCTTGAGCCGGCGGAACCGCGGCTGGCATAAGCTTTCTACATCAATGTCTTAAGCCAGCCCTTGCAGTTGGGCAAAACGAGGGCATCATTGCGCCCTGGCCGCAGTTTTTGTGGCGAAAGTTTTTATAAGGACATCGACATATGAACAAGAACATCAAGCAATGGCTGCTGGCCGGCGTCGGCGCGGCGCTGCTGGCTTCCTCCATGAGCGTCTCGGCAGCGGACCTGCTGCAATCGGTCAAGAGCAGCGGCACGCTGAAGGTGGCGCTGGAAGGCAACTATCCGCCGTTCAACTTCAAGGATGCCAAGACGGGCGAGCTGACCGGTTTCGAAGTTGACGTGGCCAAGCTGCTGGCGGCCAAGCTGGGCGTCAAGCCAGTGTTCACCACCACCGAGTGGAGCGGCATCCTGGCCGGTCTGGGTGCGGGCAAGTATGACGTCATCATCAACCAGGTCGGCATCACCGATGAGCGTCAGAAGGCCTTCGATTTCTCCGATCCCTACACCCTCTCCAGCGCCCAGCTGATCGTGCGCAAGGATGAGAAGCGCGAATTCAAGAGCCTGGACGATCTGAAGGGCAAGAAGCTCGGCCTGGGCCAGGGCACCAACTTCGAGCAGAAGGCCAAGGCCGTGCCGGGCATCGACGTGCGCACCTATCCGGGCTCGCCCGAGTATCTGGCTGACCTGGCGGCTGGCCGCATCGACGCTGCGCTCAACGACAGCTTGCTGGTGGGCTACATCCTGAAGTCGACCAACCTGCCCTTGAAGGCCGGCAGCCCCATCGGCACCGTCGACAAGATCGGCATTCCCTTCCGCAAGGGCAATCCGGAATTCAAGGCTGCGCTGAACAAGGCCCTGGCTGACATCAAGGCCGATGGCAGCTTCAAGGCCGCCTCCGAGAAGTGGTTCGGCATTGACGTGAGCCAGCCGCCGAAAGCACAATAAGGCGCACCTGATCCTGGGCTCCCCGCCGCCCGGCTTGGTCCGGGCGGAACGACTTATCCCCGCATTGCGGGGATAATTTTTTTATTCGAATGCTTATGGAAATCCTCGAACTGCTGCAGCAAGCCGCCCCTACCCTGATCAAGGGCGTGGGCTATACCCTGCTCTTCGCACTGGCCTCGATGGTCGGCGGACTGGTGCTGGGTTTCGTGCTGGCGGTGGCGCGCATCCTGCCCTGGCGTCCGATTCACTGGCCAGCGGCGATCTACGTCAGCATGATGCGCGGCACACCGCTGCTGGTGCAGATCTTCGTGGTCTATTACGGCTTGCCCGGCATCGGTATCGAATTCTCGCCGCTGACGGCGGGCGTGCTCACGCTCAGTCTCAATGCCGGGGCCTACCTGTCGGAAAGCCTGCGCGGTGCCATCCTGGGGGTAACGCGTGGCCAGTGGAATGCTTCCTACAGCGTCGGGCTGACCTATTTCCAGACCTTGCGCTACATCATCGTGCCGCAGGCGGTGCGCATCGCCGTGCCCTCGATGAGCAATACCCTGATCAGCCTCATCAAGGATACCTCGCTGGTCTCGGTCATCACCGTGACGGAATTGATGCTGGCGACCAAGGAAGTCATTGCGGTGACCTTCCGTCCGCTCCCGCTTTACCTGGCCGCTGCCGGCATCTACTGGCTCCTGAGCCTGTGTTTCGAAGCCGTCCAGCACCGATTGGAAAAGCGGCTGGGCAAGGCACATGAGAACTGATGCCTGCCAGCCACAAGGAAAAAGCCCGGATGCGATGCACCCGGGCTTTTTATTGGGAGAAAGGGGAATCTTTCCCGGTGGCCGAACTCAACGCTTGACGCGGTAGATATCCTGGCCGACTTCATTGATCTGGCGACGCAGCTCACGCCGCTCATCGGCACTGAGTCTGCCGCCACGGCGCTGCTCCTGATCACTGGCGATCTGGCTGCGATGATCCTGCGGGGCAAAATCACCACCGCGTTGCCTGAAGTCACCCGGCTGACCCGGCATCGGCCGGCCGCCCTGGGGTGGGCCAGCCAGCGCGGCCGCTCCCACACCGAGCGCCAGCATCGCTGCCAGACATAGCTTGTTGATGACTGCAATCTTCATAATGCGATTTTTCCGGAGACAGAGAATCAGGAAGAGAAAGCGCTGACCACCGTGCTTTCCCGACGTGATTCCAGTTTAGGGCGCAGGCCGCGATGGTATAAGATGATTAAGGTAAGGTATGTAACAGTTTGTAATGGATCAACAGCCCCGACTTGCTCAAAATCGCCAAGACGCTACCATAGGCACCATGAATACAACCAACGGCAACAATACTAATACGACAACATCCGCCAATCAATTCAAAGTGTTGGTGGTGGATGACGACATCCGTCTGCGCGACCTGCTGCGCCGCTACCTGACCGAGCAAGGTTTCAATGTGGTCACGGCCGAAAACGCCCAGGCCATGAACAAGCTGTGGATCCGCGAGCGCTACGATCTGCTGGTGCTGGACCTGATGCTTCCCGGTGAGGACGGCCTGGCCATCTGCCGCCGCCTGCGCGGTGCCGGTGACCAGACGCCCATCATCATGCTCACTGCCAAGGGTGAGGACGTGGACCGCATCATCGGCCTGGAAATGGGCGCCGACGATTACCTGCCCAAGCCATTCAATCCGCGCGAACTGGTCGCCCGCATCAACGCGGTGCTGCGCCGTAAGGGCCCCGATGAGCTGCCGGGTGCACCGTCCGAAACCCCGGAAACCTTCGAATTCGGCGATTTCATCCTGGACCTGGGCACCCGCACTCTGAAAAAGAGCGGCGAAACCATTTCCTTGACCACCGGTGAATTCTCGGTACTGAAGGTCTTTGCACGCAATGCGCGCCAGCCGCTGTCGCGCGAAAAGCTGATGGAAATGGCCCGTGGCCGCGAATATGAAGTATTCGACCGCAGTCTCGACGTGCAGATTTCGCGCCTGCGCAAGCTGATCGAACCGGACCCGGCCAATCCGCTCTACATCCAGACCGTGTGGGGCCTGGGTTATGTCTTCATCCCGGAAGGGAAACCGCGCTGATCGCCCGTTTCACCCCTCACCCGCAGGCCGCTTGCCGATGAAAACCCGCCCTCAAACCGGATGGTTCAGCAACGGCCTGTTCTGGCGTACCTTCTTCCTCCTGACCTTCCTGATCACCGCCAGCATGGTGGCCTGGGTAGCCAGCTTTCGCATGGTCGAACGCGGCCCGCGAGCCGAGCAGCTGGCCGCACAGATCGTCTCGGTGGTCACCATCACGCGCGCTGCGCTGACGCACTCGGCGCCCGAGATGCGGCGCGAACTGCTGTTCGATCTGGCCAGCAATGAAGGCATCCGCATCTATCCGCTGGAAAAGAGCGACCGCATCGTACCGCCCGAGGACTCCCCCATCGTGCCTGAGCTGGAGTACTACGTGCGCCAGTCGCTGGACGAGAACACCATCTTCGCCTCCAGCGTCAACGAGGTGGAAGGTTTCTGGATCAGTTTCAACATCGACGATGACCAGTACTGGCTCATGCTCGACCGCGGCCGCCTGGACCGCACCTCGGGTCTGCAATGGCTGGGATGGGGTTCGATTGCGCTGTTCCTGTCACTGATCGGGGCAGTCTTCATCTCCACCCTCATCAACCAGCCGCTGGCCCGGCTGACGGCAGCGGCCCGCGCCATCGCCAAGGGACGCCAGCCGGAACCGCTGCCCGAATCCGGCCCGACCGAGATCGAGGAAGCCAATCGCAGCTTCAACCAGATGGTGGCCGACCTCAATCGCATCGAATCAGACCGCGCCCTGATTCTGGCCGGCATCTCGCACGACCTGCGCACGCCGCTGGCGCGCATGCAGCTGGAAGTGGAGATGGCCAACCTGTCGGACGAATCGCGCGACGGCATGCACTCGGACCTGGCGCAGATGGACAGCATCATCGGCCAGTTCCTCGACTACGCCAAGCCCTTCGATACCAACAGCCTGGAAAGCATCAACCTGGCCGACGTGCTCGACGATGTGGCCGCCAAGTCGGCGCGCCTGTCCGACGTCAAGCTCACTACCGAGATCACGCCCGCCACCGAGGTTGCGGGCAATGCGACCGAACTGGCGCGGGTGTTCAGCAACCTGGTGGAAAATGCGCGCCGCTACGGCAAGACGCCCGGTACCGACTGCGCCGAGATTCATCTGCGCAGCCGCATCGAAGGGCATCATGTCCTGGTGGAAGTGTTCGACCATGGCCCGGGGGTGCCCGAGAACGAGTGTGAACGTCTGCTGCGCCCCTTCACCCGCCTCGACAGCGCGCGCGGTCAGGCCAATGGCTCCGGCCTGGGGCTGGCCATCGTCAACCGCATCGTGCTCAAGCACAATGGCAAGCTGGTCCTGAAGGGCCATGAAGAAAGCCACGGCGGCCTGCTGGTGCAGATTTCGCTGCCCTTGAAGGGGCATCGGCGTCATGCCTGAGCGGGCATTCATCCGGCGCCTGCTGCCCTGGCTTCTGGCGGCTGCCCTGCCCGCCCTGGCGTGGGCGCAGACCTATGCAGACCGCAACCTGAGCATTCCCGCCGCCGGCAGCGACGGCAGCAAGCGCCCCATCGTGATCCTCTCGCCGGTAACGCCAAGCGGTCCCTCGCCGCTCAATATCACGCCGGCCCATGGCGGACCGTCCGGTGCCTATGCCTCTGACGTACCCGGTCCGGATATCCGCGCCCGCAACGCCGACTACATCACGCAATTCACGGTGGTGGGACAGGTACCGCCGGGCGCAACCATTCGCAAGGTCAGCTGGCGCTATACCCTGGCCAGCAAGCCCCCCGGCTTCGAGGCCAGGCTGTGCTGGAAGGATGCGGGCGTGTGCTGGGACGTGAGTCAGACCAGTGCCGGCAGTACCGATTTCTTCAACGGGCGCGATGCCCGCCAGCCGTTCCAGCTGCATTACAGCCTGCGCGGCACGGCACGCACGGGCGAGCCCCCCATCAAGGGCGAGATCAACCAGGTCATCGTCACCTTCGACACGCCCGGCTGAAGGGCTCCACTGCCGACGGGGATTCAGGCAGCGTAATCGTCGATCTCGCGCGCTTTCTGCAAGGCATCATCGATGCGCTCCACGGCAATGACTCGCAGCCCCTCGATGGGCTGCTTGGGCGCATTGGCCTTGGGGATCACCGCGATGGAGAAACCGAGCTTGGCTGCCTCCCGCAAGCGTTCCTGACCACGCGGTGCCGGACGGATCTCGCCGGCCAGCCCCACTTCCCCGAACACCACCAGTCCACGTGGCAAGGGTTTGTTGCGCATGGAGGAATTGATCGCCAGCAGCACCGCCAGGTCGGCGGCGGGCTCGGTAATCTTCACCCCGCCTACCGCATTGATGAACACATCCTGATCGAAAGCCGCCACGCCCGCATGCCGGTGCAGCACGGCCAGCAGCATGGCCAGGCGGTTCTGCTCCAGACCGACCGAGAGACGGCGCGCATTGGGTACGTGCGAACTGTCCACCAGCGCCTGGATTTCCACCAGCAGGGGCCGCGTCCCCTCCTGGGTCACCATGACGCAGGAGCCGGGCACCTGGTTTTCGTGCTGCGAGAGGAACAGGGCCGAGGGATTGGATACCCCCTTCAAGCCCTTCTCGGTCATGGCAAACACGCCCAGCTCGTTGACGGCGCCGAAACGGTTCTTGAAAGCGCGCACCAGGCGGAAGCTGGAATGGGTATCGCCCTCGAAGTAAAGCACCGTATCGACGATGTGCTCCAGTACGCGCGGGCCGGCCAGCGCGCCTTCCTTGGTCACGTGGCCGACCATGATGATGGTGATGCCGGAAGTCTTGGCCACCCGCGTCAGTTGCGCCGCGCATTCGCGCACCTGCGCCACCGAACCGGGCGCCGAGCTCAGGGCATCGGAATAAATGGTCTGGATGGAGTCGATCACGGCCACTTCGGGCTTGTGCTCGGCCAGGGTGGCGAGGATCTTTTCCAGCTGGATCTCGGCCTGCAATTGCAGCGCGCGCGCATCCACCGCCAGACGCTTGGCGCGCAGGGCGATCTGCGAACCGGATTCTTCACCGCTCACGTAGAGCACCTTCTTGAGCCTGGAAATATTGGCCAGCGCCTGCAACAACAACGTCGACTTGCCGATGCCGGGGTCGCCACCGATGAGCGCCACCCCACCCGGCACCAGGCCACCGCCCAGCACCCGGTCGAATTCCTCGATGCCGGTGCCAAAGCGCGGCACATCGATTGCTTCGATATCGGCCAGGCTCAACACCGGTGCGGTCTGCGCCAGGCTTTGCGGAGTGGACGAGTAGCGATTGCCGCCGCTCTCCACCAGCGTCTCGACCAGGGTATTCCACTGGCCGCAGGCCGGACACTGGCCGGCCCATTTGTTGCTGACCCCGCCGCATTCGGTACAGGTGTAATTGGTCTTGACCTTCGCCATCGTCGCCTTGCCGCTCTCTGCTCTATGCTGGTATGCCTGCTGAAACGTCCCGGAAATCTGCCAGGAAGTTCATCTTCTTCAGATCAGGCCACTTCACGCACCGCCACCCGTGGGGCCAGCGCGCACATCAATTCATATCCGATCGTACCCGCCGCAGAAGCGACCTCATCGATGGGCAACTGCTGGCCCCACAACTGGACGCGGCTGCCCACAGCAGCGCCGGGGATCGCGGTCAGGTCCACGCACAACATATCCATCGAGACCCGGCCGACGGTGCCGGTTCTGGCGCCATCGACCAGTACCGGCGTGCCGGTCGGTGCGTGGCGCGGATAGCCGTCGGCATAGCCGCAGGCCACCACGCCCACGCGCATGGGCTTGTCGGCCACGAAACGGCTGCCATAGCCGATGGCTTCGCCCGGTCCGATCTCTTGTACGCCGATGATCTGGCTTTCCAATGTCATGGCCGCCCGCAGGCCGAAATCAGCCGCAGTGCCGCCGCCGGGCGTCCCACCATAGAGCATGATGCCCGGACGTACCCAGTCATGGGCCAGTTGGCCGTGCATGAGGTCGGCGGCTGAATTGCACAGGCTCTTCGGGCCGGTCAGCCCTTGCGTGCCGGCCTCGAAACGGCGCACCTGCTCGGCCAGCGGCAGGGCCGGGTTGCCGGCATCATCGGCGTTGGCGAAGTGGGTCATCATGGTGATGCTGCGCACGCTGGCGATCTTGCTCACCCGCGCATGGGCGGCGTGGAAGTCCTCGGGCTTGAAACCCAGGCGGTTCATGCCGCTGTTCATCTTCAGATGCACATGGAAGGCGGCATCAGTGACGAATTGTTCCAGCAGCGCAATCTGCTCGTCGCAATGCACGGCGAACTGGATATCGTGACGGGCCAGCACCGGCAGGTCATCGGCATCGAAGAAACCTTCCAGCAGCAGGATCGGCTTGGTCCAGCCCAACTCCCGCAGGCGCACCGCATAGTCCGGCTCGACCAGCGCCAGGCCGTCGGCGTCGGCCAGGCCGCGCATGGCGCGCTCCAGTCCGTGACCGTAGCCGTTGGCCTTGAGCACGCCCCAGAGGCGGGCATTGGGTGCATGGGCGCGGGCCACCGAGAGGTTGTGTTGAAGAGCAGAAATGCTGATGGAAGCGACGATGGGTCTTGGCATGATATCCAGTAGCGGTAACGGAGCGGATGGCTGACAGACAGAGATCGGCGGGAACCGGCAATGTGCACGGCCAATGAGAAGGTCGCCACGGACCTGCCTGTCGCGGTTCGCCCGGCAGTTTTTGCCCTGCGGGGAACAAGCGGGCATTTTACCGGACGAACATCTTTCTGGTTGGACTTATGACGGAGCGTGCATGGTTTCATGGTATAAAGCTACCCGGACATCATTTGTTATACATCTTGGACAGGGATGAATCGCGGTTTCTATACCATCATGGCGGCGCAGTTCTTTTCGTCGCTCGCCGATAACGCGCTGCTGATCGCCGCCATCGCCCTACTTGCCGAAATGCACTCGCCAGCGTGGATGACCCCGCTGCTGAAGCTGTTCTTCGTGCTTTCCTATGTGCTGCTGGCGGCCTTCGTGGGCGCCTTCGCCGACGCCTTTCCCAAGGGCAAGGTCATGTTGATCACCAACATGATCAAGATCGGCGGCTGTTCCCTCATGTTCTTCACCGTGCACCCGCTGCTGGCCTATGCGGTGGTCGGCTTCGGCGCGGCGGCCTATTCGCCGGCCAAGTACGGGATCCTCACCGAACTGCTGCTGCCGGAAAAACTGGTCGCCGCCAACGGCTGGATCGAGGGGCTGACGGTGGGTTCCATCATCATGGGCACGGTCCTGGGCGGGGCGCTGGTCAATCCCAAGGTGTCGGCCGTGATCCTCAGCTTCGATTTCCCGATGATCGACCTGCCCATCAACACCCCTACCGAAGCGGCCCTGTGCATCATCTCCTGCATCTACGTCATCGCCGCGCTGTTCAACTTCTACATCCCTGATACCGGTGCCCGCTACGAGCACCAGGAACGCAATCCCATCCGTCTCATCGTCGATTTCGCCGGCTGCTTCACCACCCTGTGGAAGGACAAGCTGGGCCAGATCTCGCTGGCCGTGACCACGCTCTTCTGGGGCGCCGGGGCGACGCTGCAGTTCATCGTCCTGAAGTGGGCCGAGAAGTCACTGCACATGCCGCTGGACAAGGCCGCCATCCTGCAGGGCATCGTCGCCCTGGGCGTGGCGCTGGGCGCGGTGGCCGCAGCGCGCTTCGTGCCGCTGAAGAAATCGCTGACCGTCATGCCGCTGGGCATCATCATGGGCATCGTGGTGATGCTGATGACCACCACCACCTCGGTGTGGGTGGCCTATCCGCTGCTGGTGATCGTGGGCGCCCTGTCGGGGTACTTCGTGGTACCGATGAATGCCCTGCTGCAACACCGTGGTCACGTGCTCATGAGCGCCGGCCACTCGATTGCCGTGCAGAACTTCAACGAAAACCTCTCGGTGCTGACCATGCTGGTGCTGTATGCCTTCATGGTGCGCATGAACCTGGATGTCAATACCGTCATCATCATCTTCGGTTCCTTCGTGGCCGGCATCATGTATCTGATCATGCGCCGCCATGCCGCCAACCAGCGCGAGCACGACTCGCTGGCGCTGATCGGCGAGGACAAGCATCCCCACCACTGATTCCCCGCTGCATTGAAAGGTCCGGACCGCCGGTTCAGACCTGGACGATGGCGTGCTGCACGGTCGTGGCGGCGCGCGCTTCCCACTGTGGCGGCACCACGAAACCCCGCATCACTTCCAGCAGTTCCGGCTCTGTGCCCTCCTGCGGACGACACTGCGCCACCATCATCGGGCTGTCGTCAGCGCAGAACATCTCCTCCAGCCTGTCCATCAATTGCCCCAGCGACAGCCCCTGCGCGGCAGGCAGACGGGCTGGCGCCAGCCAGGACAGGCGCGGCAACAAGGCGTAGCGCATCGGCTGCTCGTCGATGGCCGGCAGGCAGGCCGCATCGCACCAGAATCCCCGGCAATGATCGTCGGCAATGCCCATGGAAACTGGCAACGCCAGCGCTGCGCCCAGCGGATAGAACAACCATCCCTTGACCAGGGCGCGCGCTGCCACCACCGGCGCAGGCAAGACAGCCTGGGCAGAGGGATGCGCGGACAGCCGCAACTGCTGCTGCAGGATCTTGCGCATCTTGCGCCCGAGCGAATCGGCCAGATTGGGACCGACGAAGGCCTCCGCCCCGGCCGAACCGGAAAGCTGCCGCGCCTGCAGCAAGTAGAACTTGGTGGCGAACTCCCAGTGGACGAGTCCGCCATCGGTCTCGGCCTCGGGGGAGCGGATCAGGAAATCGAACTCGCCCAGGGTTTCCCGCGCGCCCTCCTGATTGCGCACCTGCAGATTGGCCGCGACCAGACAGTCCTGATGACGCAGATAGAAGCCGAGCAGCTTTTCGGCGTAGCGGCCCAGGCGGCCCGAGGGCTGCTGCGCCATGTGCGCGTGCAGCGCCGCGTTGCCAGCGGGATCGAATTGCAACTCGTGCAGCCAGTCAGCCACCTCGGACGAAAGCTGGCCCAGCGTGGCAATGCGGCCCTCCCAGCAGGCCGCATGCGGTGCCAGCAGATCGGGGGCATACAGCAGCCAGGCCAGCGCGCGTACGTGGGGATCGCGCAACTCCGGCCAACGCTGGTGAAAGCGCGCCTGGTGCGTGGTCAGGTCCATGCCCGGCATCGCCTCAGCGCGACTGCGCCTGGTAGGTACTCATGGCCAGGCACAGGTCGGCCCAGGCCTTGCTTTTATCGGTGAGCGTGCGCAACAGATAGGCCGGGTGGTAGGTCACCACCAGCGGACGGTCCTGGTAGCGATGCACCGTGCCACGCAGGCGCGAGACCGGCGTCGCCGGATCCATGCCGAGCAGCGAAATGGCCGCCGTCTTGCCAAGCGCCACCAGCACCGTGGGCTGGATCAGCTCGATCTGGCGCTGCAGATAAGGCAGGCAAGCGGCCACTTCCTGGGGGGAAGGCGGACGGTCGCGCCCGTTGTCGTCGGTGGGACGGCATTTGACGATATTGGCGATGTAGGCATTCTCGCCGCGCTTGACGCCCATGGACAGCAGCATGTTGTCCAGCAGCTTGCCGGCGGGGCCGACGAAGGGTTCGCCCTGCTGGTCCTCATTGCGGCCCGGACCTTCGCCGATGAAGAGCCACCGGGCCTTTTCATCGCCTACGCCAAAGACCGTATTCTTGCGCCCCTGACACAGGCCGCAACGGCGGCACCCGGCGACCTGCTGCTTCAACTGCGGCCAGTCCATGGTCTTGAGGCGGGCGATCAGGGGATCGACGGACGGCGCGTCTTGCTCCTCGTCGCCGTCCGGAATGAGCACGGGCTCCAGTGCGGTGCCGAAGTCCATATCGTCCAGCCAGGAGGGTGGGCCGCCCTCTTGCTCTACCGGCGCATGCGCAGGAGCAGGCGCGACGGGCAAAGGTGGAGATGGTCGCGCATGCGTCACGACGGCTGCCTTGGCTTCTGCTGCGACCGGCTGCGGTGCGCTGACGTTGGGCGATTCGACCGGAGCGGCAGGGGTCGGGGCAAGGGTTTCTTGCGTGGCGGCTGCGCCCTGCACTTCTTCCACCGCCAGTTCACGCCGCACCCAGACCGGGCCGATACCCAGCGCATCCAGCAGGGCCAGGGAGGAGCCGAAACCGGGCTCTTGTTTCAATTCTTCACTCATAAGGGCAGGCTCATGACGATAGCCCCTTCTCGGGTCTGGTTGGCAGCGGGATAGTAGTTCTTGCGTCGGCCGATTTCAGTAAAGCCGTACTGGCGATAGACCTTGGCGGCATGCTGGTTGGACTCGCGCACTTCCAGCAGCATGGTGCGCATGTGGCGCTGGCGTGCCGTGGCGCTGGCCTGGTCCAGCAGCAGGCGGCCCAGGCCCTGATGCTGATGCAGGGCCGCCACGCTGATGTTGAGCAGGTGGGCCTCATCGACGGCCAGCATGACCAGAAAATAACCCAGCAATTCGCCGTGTACGTCTCGCAAGGTCTGCGCCTGGTAGCCACTGTAGAGCGAATCCTGAAAGTTGCCACGCGTCCAGGGGTGCGAATAGACGGCCTCTTCGATACGCACCACCGCATCCAGGTCGCTGGCGCCCATGGCCGCAAATTGCAGGCGTCCATAGCGCGGATGCGATACGGACCGGGGCAACGCCGGGTCCTCCGGCATCATGCCGCCCCCTTGGCGGCATCGCGCACCTCGCGTTCGGTCGTGGTCAGGGCGACCTTGTTGCGCAGGTAGAGCGGCTGCGCCTGCTGCGCCGGCAAGGCGACGCCCGCGCTGAAATGGACCTGGCCCAGGGTCGCCACCTGGCGCGCATGCGGCATGGCCAGCGGATGCACGCTGGCAAAGGCGGCCTCGCAGAAACCGGTACTGAAATGCGTGGCATGCACCGACAAGCCGTTGCCGCAGGCATGGGGCCGACCCTCCACCGGCACCTGGGCGGCCGATGACAAGGCCGGCGCGGCCAGGACATCCCAGCCGCCATCGGCGCGGGCCCGGTAGCGGGCCCAATAGACCTCCCCCATGCGGGCATCGAGGATGGCCAGCACATCGGCGGCCTCCGGTGTTTCATCGCGGCAGGCCTGGGCCGCCGCTTCCAGGGTGAGCACCGGCACCACCGGACGGTCGCAACCAAAGGACAAGCCCTGCACCACACCGCACGCGGTGCGCACGCCGGTGAAGGAGCCCGGGCCGACGCCAAAGGCCAGCGCATCGCATTGCGACAGCGCCAGGCCGGCATCGGCCAGCAATTGCTGGATCATGGGGAGAATGGCATCGGAATGGGTCTGGGCGCCGGAGGATTGACGCGCAATCAGTTCGCCCCGGTAGAGCAAGGCCGCCGAGGCCAGCTCGGTGGAGGTTTCAATGGCAAGAATCGTGGACATCCCGCTATTTTACCGTGCGGCGCGCAATTGTTCGGTTCGTTCGCATCCATCGTGAGCCTTTGTGCGGCAGCGCAAAACCCTGCGCCGCGAAGGGGGTAAAATAGGCGCGCCATGTCCTACCAGAAATTAGACCAAACCAACCGCCGCCACCTCGCCGAGGCGCTTCGCAACGACACCTGGGTCGTGGCTTGCCTGTGTGCGAACTGGTGTGGCAGCTGCCGTGAATATGAAGCTGCTTTCCAGGCCTGGGCGGCGCGCTATCCGCAACATCATTTCGTCTGGATCGATATCGAGGACCAGGCCGACCTGGTCGGTGATCTCGACATCGACAACTTCCCCACCCTGCTCATCGAACGAGGCGCCACGGTGGCCTTCTTCGGCCCCATGGAGCCAGATACCCGGCTGGCCGAGCGTATCCTGCTGGCCCAGGTCGACAAGAGCGACGCCGATCTGCAGCGCGAAGCCGCCAGCTCCGCCGAACGACGCAGCTGGCAGCAAGACTGCAGCCTGCTGGGCAAGCTGGCCGATGTGATCGGCTAAGCACTTGTGTTGCCCGGAACGCTCGGCATCGGGGCGTCAGGTCAGCCAGGGATCGGTTTCGGGATGCGGGAAACGGGCGCTGATGAAATCGGCAAAACTGCGCACCTTGGCCGAGAGCAGCCGGCGGCTCGGATACACCATCGAAATGACCACCTGCCCCATGTCGAAGTCCGGCAGCACCTGCACCAGCTTGCCGCAACGCAGATCATCACCCAGCGAGTAGGAGGGGCGCATCACGATGCCCATGCCCGCCAGCGCCAGGTCGCGCAGCAACACGCCGCTGTTGGAGACCACCTTGCTGACGATGGGCACATCCATCACCCCGGCCTCGGTATTGACATGCCAGTGATGGCGCAAATATTCATGCGAGAAGTTCAGGCAGCTGTGACGCGACAGATCTTCGGGCTGTTCGGGCGCACCGGCGCGGGCCAGGTAAGCAGGTGAAGCACAAAGGATCACCTTGGCCACACCCAGTTGTCGCACGATCATGCTGGCGTCGAACTTTTGCAAGCTGCTGAAGAATCCGATGTCGATGCCCTCCTCCACCAGGTCGATGGAGCGGTCCGACAGATAGATGTCCAGCCCCACATCGGGATAGCTGCCGCTGTAGGCAGCCAGCATCTCGCCCAATTGCGATTGCCCGAAACCGGCATTGGAGTAGATCGCCAAGGTGCCGGCCGGGCGCTTGGTTTCCATCGATACCAGGGCCTCGGCATCATCGACCTCGGACAGGATCATGCGGACCCGCTCCAGATACGCTTGTCCGGCCTCGGTCAGGGACAGCCGGCGCGTGGAGCGGTTGAGCAGGCGCGTACCCAGGTGCGCCTCAAGATCAGCAATGAAGCGGGTCGCCACGGCATTGGAGATGTCCAGCAACTCGGCCGCCCGCACGAAACTACCCTGCTCGACCACCTTCGCAAACACCCGCATTGATTGCAACCGATCCATTTTTCAAGTCCCCGATTGTTCCACAAAGAGAAATAGTCAATTCCGATTAAACCTATTTTTCTTCGTCTTCGCAATATTTACACTTCAGTCATCGGTTGGCGCAACGCAGCAAAGCAACAAGCCCGGCGCCAGCCGACTTCACCAGATCGCCCACGAGTGGGCTTTCCCACAAGGAGAGCATGGCTCGTTCCCACGACTCGTCGGCCTTTGGAGAAGAACAACCACCACTTATCCAGACAGAGGACATTATCATGAACATCAAGAACATCGTCGTTGCCGCCTCCCTGCTCGCCGCCGCCGGCGCCGCCATGGCTGAAGCCCCGTATCCGCCGGAAACCCCGTTCCACTCGACCCGGACCCGCGCCGACGTCAAGGCCGAGCTGCAACGTGCCCAAGCCAATCACGAGATTGCCCTGCGCAATGAATACCCTGTCATCCGCCAGGCTCCCTCGCAACTGAGCCGCCAGGATGTCGCAAGCCAGGTGCAACAGGCCAGCAGCGCAGCCCAAAATCTGTACAACGGCGCCTGATCGAAGCGATCCGCATCCGCTATCCGGATGAACCGATTCCGTCAGGGCAGTGTTCCGCACCGGCGCATCCCCCGCGTTGTACCTGAATGAACGCGAACGAGTGCCAGCCGCCTGCGTCCGAACCGCCGTGCCAGGATGACGTGACAGCCCAGCAAAGCATCACCAGCAGTACCGCAGTCTCCGTACCGCAGCACCATCTGCCATGCCGCCAGCCTTGAACGGGCGCATGACAGCTGGTGCACCAGACCTCCTCCTTCATCCTGCCCCTCCCGCTTTTCTTCACCTGACACGCCCTTGACGCACCTGACGTGCATTGCTGCCGTATGCGCAAGCGCAATCATGCGCGCCGCAGTGTGTCGATGCACTTTTCTTGCTGCAACGCGTCATGCAAAAATCCCTGCAAAACCGTGTGCAATCGCGCTTTTCCTTGAGATTTTGGCGCACCGCATGTAAAGTCAAGGGTTTGTTCCTTCCGGCCTAGCTCAGGGTTTTCTTGTCAAAGTCGGGCCACCTTTTTTTATCCCCCTATGGCTTTATACGTTCACAAATACGGCGGCACCTCGATGGGCTCGATCGAGCGCATCCAGAATGTCGCAAAGCGCGTTGCCAAATGGCACGACGCCGGCCATCAGATCGTTGTCGTGCCTTCGGCGATGTCTGGTGAAACCAACCGCCTCCTGGGCATGGCCAAGGAAATCATGGCCCAGCCCGACGGCCGCGAGCTGGACATGCTGGCCTCGACCGGCGAACAGGTCTCGGTGGCGCTCCTGGCCATTGCCCTGCAGGCGCTGGGCAAGCAGGCTGTCTCCTATGCCGGCTGGCAAGTGCCCATCAAGACGGACTCGGCCTTCACCAAGGCGCGTATCCGCTCCATTGATGACGCCAAGGTGCGCAAGGATCTGAATGCCGGCAAGGTCGTCATCATCACTGGCTTCCAGGGGGTGGACGCCGACGGCAACATCACCACCCTGGGCCGTGGCGGCTCGGACACCTCGGCCGTTGCCGTGGCCGCAGCCATGAAGGCTGCCGAATGCCTGATCTACACCGACGTGGATGGTGTCTACACCACCGACCCGCGCGTGGTGAGCGACGCCCGTCGTCTGAAGACCGTGACCTTCGAGGAGATGCTGGAAATGGCCTCCCTGGGTTCCAAGGTCCTGCAGATCCGCTCCGTGGAATTTGCCGGCAACTACAAGATGCCGACCCGGGTGCTGTCGTCGCTGACCGACCCGCTCACGCCGCTGGCCGAAGAAGCCGCCTCCGGCACCCTGATTTCGTTTGAGGAAGACAAGAACATGGAACAAGCAACCATCACCGGCATCGCCTTCAGCCGCGACGAAGCCAAGATCACCGTGCTGGGCGTGCCCGACCGTCCGGGCATCGCCTACCAGATCCTGGGCCCGGTGGCCGATGCCAACATCGAAGTGGACATGATCATCCAGAACCAGTCGGTGGAAGGCAAGACCGACTTCACCTTCACGGTCCCGCGCGCCGAATACGCCAAGGCCGTGGAAGTGTTGAACAGCAGCGTCAAGGCGCACATCGGTGCGGCAGCCATCAATGGCGACACCAAGGTCTCCAAGGTCTCGGTGGTGGGCGTGGGCATGCGCAGCCATGTGGGTATCGCTTCGCAGATGTTCCGCACCCTGTCCGAAGAAGGCGTGAACATCCAGATGATCTCCACCTCGGAAATCAAGATCTCGGTACTGATCGACGAGAAGTACATGGAGCTGGCCGTGCGCGCTCTGCACAAGGCTTTCGACCTGGACAGCGCCAAGTAAATCAAGCGCCGTTCAAGGCGAAGACCGTAGCGGTGAAAAAACGGTGATTATTTGCAAGACCACTGTTGACCGGATGCAAATGAGAAGATATTATCTCGGTCTTCGCTGAGGCAACGCAGCAATGCGATAACTGCCTTCAGTGTGGAGACGTGGCCGAGTGGTCGAAGGCACTTCCCTGCTAAGGAAGCATACGGGCTTAAACCTGTATCGAGGGTTCGAATCCCTCCGTCTCCGCCAAGCATTACTAAGCCCCTGTTTTTACAGGGGCTTTTTTATTTGGTTTTCGGATGTGGAGTCGTCCGCAGGCCCCCTCCCTTTTTCAGTAAAAGGCCCATGCGAATCCCCAGCGGAATCCATCAATCTCGCCACGGTGTCTATTATTTTCGCCATCGCTTGATCTGGAAGCCAAACCAAGGACTCGGCATTCCTGCAGAAAGCTTGATCAAGCCGCCCAAAGCAATTGCCGCATAGCCAGTCATCGGAAACTACAGAAATGGGTTCTAGTTATCTTGAAGATTGATGGCGACGCTCGACCTGATCCCGGCCCCATACTCAGGCCCGGAAGGCCACATCCCTACTGGATCACACCACACGCCAGTCGCGCACCCCCACCACCCAACGCCGCCGGATGATCCGCGTGATTATCCCCGCCCACATGCACCATCAGCGCATGCCCACGGACCTGATCCAGGGTCTTCAGGCGCGGTGCCAGCACCGGATAGTTGGCCTTGCCGTCAGCCGTAACGTAAAGCGCCGGCAAATCGCCCAGATGCCCCTGGCCGTACGGACCTTCATGCTGACCGGTCTGCTGCGGATCCCAGTGACCACCCGCAGCCAGTGCCGCCTCCATCTTTCCATCCTTTTCCTGCGGCGCGCAGGAAGCGTTCTGATGCAGATGGAAGCCGTGCACACCGGCAGGCAAGCCCGACAACGCCGGCTGGAATACCAATCCATAAGGCGTCTGGCTGATGGTCACCTCCCCCGCCGGGGAGACCACCCCCTGGCCATTGACCAGGTTCAGCGCCACCTTGACAGACTCACCGGCAGCCATGGCGGCCGAAGCCGCAGATGCGCCGGCCAACAGGGCCAGCAATGCTATACGTTGTTTCATGGTCATTCTCCTTCGTTGGTTGAAAGGTGAAGAATAAGCACTGACACGGCAGCACACGGAAAACCGGCGAAATCCGCGATGAAATCTGGACAACATTCTCCCCTCAGACCGAAAAAGTTCTAGAGAATGCCCGAAGGTATCAAGTTTCCGGCAACACGCTCCCGGACCAGGCCCAGGCAGAGGACAAAACGTCAGTTGAGGAAGACAGCAGGAAGCCGACCAGCGAGAAGGCGCTGCCCGCTCACTGGCATCATTGGTCAGGAAGACCGGTGGCAGGCGGGATCGTATCCGGTGCGACGTTGAGCTTGCGCCCCTCCAGCAGCATGGCATGGAAGTCCGCAGCAGGAATCGGGCGCGAGAACAGGAAGCCCTGCAATTCATTGCAACCGGCCTCGCGCAGGAAGTTGAACTGTTTTTCAGTCTCCACGCCTTCAGCAATGACCTTGTGGCGCAATTGCTTGGCGATGCCGATGATGGCGCTGGCAATGGCGCAGTCATTGGTATCGTCCGGAATGCCCATGGTGAAGGAACGGTCAATCTTGAGCGTATTGATGGGGAAACGCTTCAGATAGGACAGGCTGGAATAGCCGGTGCCGAAATCATCCAGCGAAATCGTGATACCCAGGCTGCAGATCTTTTCCATGATGGAAATGACGCGATCGGTGCTGTGCATCAGCATGCTTTCGGTGATTTCCAGCTCCAGCCAGTCGCCGCTGAGCGAATGGCGGTTCAGGGCGGCACGCACGCGATCCGGCAGCGAGCGGGTGAATTCACGCGCCGTCACGTTCAGGGCGATGCGGATCGGCGCCAGGCCGGCATCCCGCCATGAACGCGCCTGTCGGCACACGGCATCCAGTACCCAGTCACTGAGCTGGACGATCAGACCCGTTTCTTCAGCAATCGGGATGAATTCGCCCGGCAGCAGCAGTCCGCGCTCCGGATGCTGCCAGCGCACCAGGGCTTCGCCACCGGTGATGGCCAGGGTGTTCATATCCACCTTGGGCTGGTAATACAGCAGCAGTTCGTTGTATTCGAAGGCATGCAGCAGGCCGGTTTCGATGCGCAACAGGTCCAGCGTGTTGCGGTTCATCTCTTCGCTGTAGTAGACGTAGCCGCCTTCATTGTTATCGCCGCCCTGCTTGGCACGATACATGGCGATGTCGGCCAGTCGCAACAGGGTTTCGGTATCGGTGGCGTCTTCCGGATACATGCTCACGCCAATGCTGGCGCCCACGCGCAGCTCATGGCCGTCGATGAAGAAGGGATCATCAAATACGGCCAGCAGTTTCTGGGCGACGAAGCCGGGGTGATAGTCCTTGTCGATGTCGAACAGCGCCACCGCGAATTCATCAGCCCCCAGGCGCGCCACCACGTCCTGCTCGCGCAAGGCACGACGCAGGCGAATGGCCACTTCCACCAGCAGCATGTCGCCGGCGACGTGACCCAAGGTGTCGTTGATGGGCTTGAAACGGTTCAGGTCGATGAACATCACGCAGCCGTGCATGTCTTCATGACGCGCTTCCGTGAGCGCCTGGTCGACCGTGCGCGTGAGCAAGGTGCGGTTGGGCAGTCCGGTCAGCGCGTCGTAATAGGCCAGGTGATGGATCAGCTTTTCGGCATTCTTGCGTTCGGTGATGTCGTTGAGATAACCGATCAGACCGATCGGATGGCCATTCTGGTCGCGCATGACCGACAGAGACAGACTGGCCCAGAACACCTCGCCGGACTTCTTGCGGCGACGCACTTCCATTTCGCGGCCGCCCTGCTCCAGGAACAGGTCGTGCAGGCAATCCTCTTGCTCTTCGTTCTCATAGAGGAACAGCACATTGCGACCGATGGCCTCCAGCGCACTGTAACCGAAGAGCTGCTCGGCGCCCCGGTTCCAGCTGGTGATGAAACCGGCCGGGTCCATGGTGATGACGGACTCGTGCATCTGATTGAGGATCTGCGCCTGCTGCTCCAGCTTGGCCTCGATCTGGTCCAGCGAGCGGGCGCGCTTGTCGGTCTCGGCGCGACGCTGCATCAGTCGGCCCAGGAAGGCCGCCAGCATGGTCAGGCGGGTGCGCTCCAGCTCGGTGTAAGGACGGGTCAGGGCCGGGAAGACGAAGTAACCGAACTGGGCGCCCTCATGCTCCACCGCCTGGCACAGCCCGTTGGGCGCTTCCATTGGCGGGCTGAGGACATAGCGTCCACCGGGACGCTTGAGAAAACCCGACGCAATCCCTCCGAGTGCGGCATGCAGGGCCATGCCCTGCAGGCTCTGCATGGCGTCCAGCAGTGCCGAACAGCATGCCAGATCGTCAGTGCCCACGGAGGAAATCATCGTCATCACGCCTCAGTACTGACGCGTGTAGCCCAATTGAAGGCCTGGATCAGACAACGGCAATACACCTCGGCATCAAGACCGGCCGCATCCAGATCCACGTGGCGCAGCGGAATGCGGCCATCTTCGGAGCGCTCGACCACGTCCAGCAGCTTGCCCAGCCGACCGCTGCGATGCACCAGCGCATTGACGATATCCACCGGCAGCTTGAGCGGCTCGATGATGTCATTGAGCGGCATGCCCAGCAGGATGTCCAGCAGCGAGAACATGCCGGTGATGAAGGCCCGATCCAGTTCTTCCTGGGTGCAGGTGACCTTCTGTGCCATCGCCTCCATCATCGCCGCACGGGCTGCCGCGCGCGGCAGCAGCGGATTGGCCGACTCGTCGCCGGGGAAGCGCGCATACAGCAGCAATTGCAGCCAGCGCTGCAGCTGGCGACGGCCCAGCAGGTTGATGGCCTGGGTGAAATTGGTGATATGCGCCGAGAAGCCGAAGGCGGCCGAGCTGACCAGCTTGAAAAGCTGATAGGACAAGGCCGGATCCTGCTTCAACAGGGATTCCAGTTCATTGGCGTCGGCATCGCGCGCCACCAGCTCAAGCAGCTTGAGCAGGCGCGCACGGGAAATGGAATTCTTTTGCGACAGGCGGCTGTCGGGATGCAGGGCGTAGTCGCCCGAGAACCAGCGAAAACCTTCCACCCGGCAGGCATCGAACTGAATCGCATCGCCCACGTTCTCGGCCAGATGCGGACCGCGCAGGCGTTGCAGCCATTGACCCGTTTCAGGCAGGTGGCCGACACCGGCGTCCAGCGCCATCGATTCGACGAAGGGGAAGACACTGGCCCCCTGTGCCGGCAAGCCATCAGCGATGATGGCAAAACCCCGGCTGTAGAGCCAGTCCAGGGCATCGATCTTGCCGGGATCGACGCAATGTTCAACCGGCACGCGCAATGCGAGCTGACCTTGCGGAATCTCGTGCTGGAATTCCGGCGCGAAGACGGCCGGATCACGCACCGGGATGATGCAGCTCAGGCCGCCCAGTGCGTCATGCAGGTCAAATTCATTGAACAGGCGAGACAGCAAGGCATTGTCGTCTTCCACCGCAGGTGAAATGTGCAGCGACAACGCGGTCCAGACGTGATGAACGTCCGCAACGGGCTGCAAAAACACGAGTGGAAATGGAACGCTTTTATCCTGAACAGCCATATTTTTATCGTGGCGCGCCGCATCGATTTGCTGAGACGCTCTGCAATGTTAAAAGAATATTAACAAGTTTCCCAGCAGAATACTTAATTAAAATTAAATTTTTTCTAAATATACCTGATAAAAGCCACCTTGCAACATGGCTTTACTCTGACAAGAAAATTTCCTGCAAATCATTCAGAAAACGACGTCCGAGATCGCTTGGCCGGATCAAAGCGTGATCGCGATACAACATGCCTTTCTGCTCGGCCAGGTCGAGCGCTTTCCCGATCTGGTTCAAGCTCATGCCGGTACGCTCGGCAAAGAGATTCGGTGAGAATCCTTCGGTCAGGCGCAAGGCATTGAGCATGAATTCGAAGCCCAGGGCATCACGGCCGATTTCGGCTTCCTCCTGAATGTGCGTACCGGCCCGGGCATGGTCCAGATAGGCCTGGGGATGCTTGTACCGCATCTGGCGCACGATGCGATGCGGGAAGGATAGCTTGGAATGCGCCCCCGCACCGATGCCGAGGTAGTCGCCGAATTGCCAGTAATTCAGATTGTGCCGGGCGCGGCGCTTGGGCTGGGCGTAGGCCGAGACTTCATAGTTGGCGTAGCCGGCAGCATTGGTCAGCTCGGCGATCATGTCCTGCATGTCGGCGCTGGTGTCGTCATCCGGCACCGGCGGCGGATACTTGGCAAAGAGCGTGTTGGGCTCCAGCGTCAGGTGGTACAGCGACAGATGCGGCGGTGCAAAGCCGATGGCCGTGGCGATGTCGGTGCGGGCCTCTTCCAGCGTCTGCTGCGGCAGCGCGTACATCAGGTCGAGGTTGAAATTGTCGAAGTTGGCGTGCGCGATCTCCACCGCCTTGCGCGCCTGATCGCCATCATGGATGCGCCCCAGGGCATGCAGATGCCGGCTGTTGAAGCTCTGGATGCCAATGGAGAGGCGGTTGACGCCGCTGTCCCGATAGGAGCGGAACTTGTCAGCCTCGAAGGTCCCCGGATTGGCTTCCATGGTGATCTCGATGTCGTTATCGAAGGGCAGCAAGGTGCGCAGATCGGACAGCAGGCGGTCCAGGCCGGCCGCCGACAGCAGGCTGGGGGTGCCACCACCGATGAAGATGGTGTGGATCTTGCGTCCCCAGATCAGCGGCAGTGACTGCTCCAGATCACTGCGCAGCGCATCCAGATAAGCCTCTTCCGGGAAACTGCCCTTCACTTCATGGGAATTGAAGTCGCAATAAGGGCACTTGCGCACGCACCAGGGGAAATGCACGTAAAGCGACAAAGGCGGCAAGGCCGTCAGCTGCAGGCTGCCCGGCTTCAAAAAGGCCAGCGCGGCCTGGGCCGGGCCGCTGGCCGCGCGGCTGGCCGGGATATCATCGGCCGGTACCGGCTTGATCGGGATCATGCCAGCTTCCCGACCAGGGCACGCAGGGCTTGCCCACGATGGGAGACGGCATTTTTCTCGGCCGCCGTGAGTTCGGCAGCGGTCTTGCCCAACGCAGGCAGCAGGAAGTACGGGTCATAGCCAAAACCGCCCTGCCCGCGCGGCTGATCGATGATCTCGCCCTTCCAGAGGCCATCGGCGATGACCGGCTGCGGATCGTCGGCATGACGCACATAGACCAGCACACAATAGTAATAGGCGGACTTGTCGGCATGCGCTGCCAGCTCGGCGATGAGCCTGGCGTTGTTGTTGGCGTCCGACTTGGGCTCGCCGGCATAGCGGGCGGAGTATACGCCCGGCGCACCGCCCAGGGCATTGACGCAGACCCCGGAATCATCGGCCAGCGCCGGCAGGCCGGTCAGACGGGCGGCATGGCGGGCCTTGGCCAGCGCGTTCTCGACGAAGGTGCCGAAGGGCTCCTCCGCCTCGGGTACGTCGAACTCGCCCTGGGGG
Source organism: Herbaspirillum sp. C7C8 (assembly GCF_022627875.1). Classification (NCBI taxonomy): domain Bacteria; kingdom Pseudomonadati; phylum Pseudomonadota; class Betaproteobacteria; order Burkholderiales; family Oxalobacteraceae; genus Herbaspirillum; species Herbaspirillum sp. C7C8. Next base: position 167,175 of record NZ_JABXGG010000005.1, on the reverse strand, counting down.
CGGACGTCCAGTCCGATCTCGCCCAGGAGACTGGCGAATTCCTTCAGTTTGCCGGCGTTGTTGGACGCCATCACGATCTTTTGCTTGGGCTGCATGTCTGGTCCTGATCTCTACGGAGCGCGCGGGATGGGCATCTTCGCCACCGCGTCTCCAATGAAAAACGCCATGTCGGTGTGGCACATGGCGTTTTTGTTCATATCGCTTCTCAACCGCATTGTACGGCGATTTGCGCCGGGACGTGGCCGAGGCTTACAGGCCCAGGGCCTGCTTCTGCAAGCCGTTGAGCGTGGTGATGCCCTGCTGGGCCAGGTCCAGCAGGCTGTTCAAGGTGGCGCGATCGAACGCCGCACCTTCGGCGGTGCCCTGCACTTCGACGAAGTGGCCGCCATCGGTCATGACCACGTTCATGTCGGTATCACAATCCGAGTCTTCCAGGTAGTCCAGATCCAGCACCGGCACGCCCTGGTAGACGCCCACCGAGATCGCCGCCACGAATTGCTTGACCGGAATGGTCTCGATCAGGCCGCGCGACTTGAGCACGTTGAAAGCGTCATAGGCGGCCACCATGGCACCGGTGATGGCGGCGGTGCGGGTACCGCCATCGGCTTGCAGCACGTCACAGTCCAGTTGCAGGGTGCGCTCGCCAAAAGCTTCCAGGTCGAAGGCGGCGCGCAGGGCGCGGCCGATCAGGCGCTGGATTTCCTGGGTGCGACCGGACTGCTTGCCCTTGGCGGCTTCGCGGTCCATGCGGGTATGGGTGGAGCGCGGCAGCATGCCGTACTCGGCGGTCAGCCAGCCTTGTCCCTTGCCCTTGAGGAAGCCGGGGACCTTTTCCTCGATGGAGGCGGTGCACAGCACGCGCGTATCACCGAACTCCACCAGCACCGAGCCTTCGGCGTGCTTGGTGTACTGGCGGGTCAGGCGCACGTCGCGCAATTGCGAAACGCTGCGGCCGCTGGGGCGGTGGGAAGTGGTCATGGTGTTCCTTGTCTTGGTCTGAGCGTGGCTGGTCCGGGGGCGGGCCGGCCCACGGGCGCACAATGCGGCTTGTCGGGGGCCAATCGCCGCCAAAAACCGGCCGATTGATGTTTTTGATAGCGCGGCGCCGCCAAACTTCATTAAAATGCGGGCTCCGACCGGGTGGCACCCGGGCAGGCCGCAAGCAGCGCCGGAACATTCAAGTCCGGCATTGTAAAGGAACACGATGCCTGCCGTCGCGGCATCGGTCATCGAACATAGTCCCTGCCCCTCGCCCACCCCACCCGCAACACGATCCGCCGGCGCGCCCTGGCTGCGCCGTCCGCCCGCTTTATGGAGTCCCGACCTTGACCATCTACAGCATGACCGGCTATGCCGTCACCACCCGTGAAACCACTGCCGGCACGGTCACCCTGGAAATGAAGAGCGTCAATTCGCGCTTCCTCGACCTGCAATTCCGCATCAACGATGACCTGCGCGCAGTCGAACCCATGCTGCGCGAAGCCATCATGGGCCGCCTGGTGCGTGGCAAGGTGGAATGCCGTCTGTCTTTCGGCCGCAAGGTCGCCAGTGGCAACAGCCAGGCCCTGAACCACACCTTGATAGGCCAGCTGGCCAGCCTGCAAGACCAGCTGCGCGCCCAGTTCCCCGATGCCGCGCCGCTGTCGATCAATGAGCTGCTGCGCTGGCCCGGCGTGATGGAAGAGGCCGAAATCAGCCAGGACGCCCTGCAAGCCGACATCCTGTCCACCATGCAGCAGACGCTGGACGCCTTCGTCGAATCGCGCGCCCGTGAAGGTGCTGCCCTGCAAGCCGTGATACTGGCGCGGGTGGATGCGATGGAAGCCATCGTGGCCCGCATCACCCCGCTGGTGCCGCAGCTGGTAGAGCAATTCCAGCAGAAGGCTACCGAACGCATGACCGAAGCCCTGGGTCTGGCCCTGCAGACCCAGAACGGCGCCGCCCCGGTGGCCACCCGTGAAGAGTCGCTGGAACGCATCCGCCAGGAAGTTACCCTCTACGGCATCCGCATCGACATCGCCGAAGAGCTGGCGCGTCTGTCGGCCCACCTGGCCGAAACCCGCCACATCCTCAACAAGGGCGGCCAGGTCGGCAAACGACTGGACTTCATGATGCAGGAACTGAACCGCGAGGCCAATACCGTCGGCTCCAAGGCCGCCGTCAAGGAGCTGGCCGATGCCTCCATGGAACTGAAGCTGCTCATCGACCAGATGCGCGAGCAGGTGCAGAATCTGGAATGACGCTGCCACGGCCCCATTCCGCCCCGACCTTGATCAGTTAAAAGACATTTTCAGCGAGGACCCCATGCCCGTCCAAAAACCCACTTCCGGTAGCCTCTTCATGGTGGTCGCCCCATCCGGCGCCGGCAAATCCACCCTGGTCAACGCCCTGCTCAAGCAGGAACCGGCCATCAAGCTGTCGATCTCCTACACCACCCGCCCGCCGCGCCCGGGCGAGGAACATGGTCGTGAATATTATTTCACTGATGCCGAAGATTTCCTGAAGCGTCAAGCAGAAGGCGAATTCCTCGAATGGGCCGAGGTGCACGGCAATTACTATGGCACTTCGCGCCTGATGATTGCCGACCAGATCGCCAACGGTACCGATGTGCTGCTGGAAATCGACTGGCAGGGTGCGCAGCAGGTCAAGAAACAGTTTTCCAATGCGATCGGCATCTTCATCCTGCCGCCTTCCATTGCGGCACTGGAAGAGCGCCTCAAGAAGCGCGGCCAGGATGAACCCCACGTCATCACGCGCCGCATCCTGGCCGCGGGCGGCGAAATCGCTCACTCGCCGGAGTTCGAATATGTTATTATCAATCAAGAATTTGCCGTCGCTTTGTCCGAACTGACGGCAATTGTCCAGGCCGCCCGCTGCCGCTTCCCGCAGCAAGCCGCCCGCAATGCCTACCTCTTCACCCAGCTGGGCATCCACGCGAGCTGAGCGGCACGAGGCGAACCAGCCACCGGCGCCGGACCCATCAATCCACAAGCAAGACCGTCATTCAGGAGTATCACATGGCCCGCATTACCATCGAAGATTGCCTCAAGCAGATCCCCAACCGTTTCCAGTTGACCCTGTCGGCCACCTACCGCGCCCGCCAGCTGCTGCAAGGCCACACCCCCAAGGTGGAAGCCAAGGACAAGCCGACCGTGACCGCCCTGCGCGAAATCGCCGCCGGCAAGGTCGGCATCGAGATGCTCAAGAAGGTTCCGGCCTGATCCTGCTCCGTCCATGAAGCTGATAACGGACCAGTATGAGCCTCACCACTACCGACTCCACCTTATCAGCCGCTGCTAGCTCCAAACGTGCCGCCGGTTCCGGCCGCACCGCATCTCTCCCTGAAGTCGCCCCGACCGCCCACAGCGGCGTGGCGACTTTTGCGCATCTGATCCCCAAGCTTGAAGAGTACCTGACCCCTTCCGAACTGAAGAAGGTCAAGGAAGCCTATCGCTTCGCCGACGAGATGCACCTGGGCCAGATGCGCAAGTCCGGCGAGCCCTATATCTCGCATCCGCTGGCGGTGGCCGAGATCTGCGCCGAATGGAAGCTGGACGCCCAGGCCATGATGGCGGCCTTCCTGCACGACGTCATGGAAGACCAGGGCGTCAAGAAGGAAGAGCTGATCGAACGCTTCGGCGCCTCGGTCGCTTCGCTGGTGGATGGCCTGTCCAAGCTGGACAAGATCGAATTCCAGAGCCAGGTCGAAGCGCAGGCGGAGAACTTCCGCAAGATGCTCCTGGCCATGGCGCGCGACGTACGGGTGATCCTGGTCAAGCTGGCCGACCGCCTGCACAACATGCGCACGCTGGGCTCCATGCCGCCCGAGAAGAAGCGCCGTATCTCGCGCGAGACCATGGAAGTCTACGTGCCCATCGCGCACCGCCTGGGCCTGAACAACATCTATCGCGAGTTGCAGGAGCTGTCCTTCTCGCACCTGTATCCGCTGCGCCATCGCACCCTGTCCAAGGCAGTCAAGGCCGCGCGCGGCAACCGCCGCGAAGTGGTGACCAAGATCATGGAATCGGTCACCAGCACCCTGATCGCCGCCGGCATCCCGGCCCAGGTCGATGGCCGTGAAAAGACCCTCTACGGCATCTACCGCAAGATGCGCAACAAGCACCTGAGCTTCTCGCAGGTGCTGGACGTCTACGGTTTCCGCGTGGTGGTGGACAGCTTCGCCAACTGCTACGTGGCGCTGGGTACCCTGCACTCGCTGTTCAAGCCCATGCCGGGCAAGTTCAAGGACTACATCGCCATTCCCAAGCTCAATGGCTACCAGTCGCTGCACACCACCCTGATCGGCCCCTACGGCACACCGGTCGAGTTCCAGATCCGCACCACCGACATGCACCGCGTGGCCGAGTCCGGCGTGGCCGCCCACTGGCTCTACAAGGACGACGAGGGCAGCCTCACCGACCTGCAGCAGCGCACCCATGCCTGGCTGCAGTCGCTCTTGGACATCCAGAAGCAGACCGGCGATTCGGCCGAGTTCCTGGAGCATGTCAAGGTCGACCTGTTCCCCGATTCGGTCTACGTCTTCACGCCCAAATCGAAGATCATCGCCCTGCCCCGTGGCGCCACGGCGCTCGATTTCGCCTACAGCATCCACACCGACATCGGCGACCAGACCACCTCGGCCATCATCAACCACGAACCGGCCGCGCTGCGCTCGGAGCTGCACAACGGCGACATCGTCGAGATCATCACCTCGCCGACCTCGCGCCCCAGCCCCAACTGGCTGGGCTATGTACGCACCGGCAAGGCGCGTTCGGCCATCCGCCACCGCCTGCGCACGGCCAATCGCGTCGAGTCACAAGCCGTCGGACGCCGCTTGTTGGGCAACGCTCTTCATACGCTGGGCATTGAACCTGAACTTCCTTCCCATATCGTCGAGCGTCTGCTCAACGAATCCAGCGCCAAGACCATGGATGACCTGTATGCCGAGATCGGCATCGGCACCCGCATGGCGCCGCTGGTGGCGCGCCACATCATGACCATGATGGATACCGGCGCGAGCGTGCCGCAGCTCGATCCGGAAGGTCACATGCTGCCCAACAAGCCCGATCCGGTGGTCATCACCGGCAGCGAGGGAGCCTCGGCGCAACTGTCCTCCTGCTGCATGCCGATCCCGGGTGATCGCCTGACCGGCTACCTCAAGCCGGACCAGACCCTGATCGTACATACCCAGGAATGCGACACCGCCAAGCGCCTGCACGAGAAGGAACCCGACCGCTGGATCGATCTGGTCTGGGGCCACGACCTGAACCGTCGCTTCGATTGCCGCATCACCATCCTGATCCACAACGAGCGCGGTACGCTGGCGCGCATTGCCGCCGAAATCGGCGAATCGGACGCCAACATCGTGTCGGTGGCCATGGATGACGAAGGGGGCAATGCCTCGATGAAGTATCTGCGCTTCACCATCCAGGTTGAGGATCGCGTCCATCTGGCGCGCCTCATGCGCGGCATCCGCAAGATTGACAGCGTGGCGCGTATCCTGCGCGAACGCGGCTGAGCCGTCTTGCCTGCCCGCCATGACAAACGCCCGCTGACTGCGGGCGTTTGTCATTGAGCCGGGCCAGGCGGTCGTTCAGGCCACCGCCTTGACTGGCACCGAAATGCCCTTGCCCTCGTCTTCCAGAATTTTCTGGCAAGCCTGCGCACCTTTGTCGGCGATGCCGCGCTCGAGCTTGTCGGCGAAGAATTCGATGAGTGCGCTCACCGCGCTGGGCAACTGGCGCCGGTGCACGTACACCGCATAAAAGCCCATGGTGTCGCGCTGGTAATCCGGCAGGATGTTGACCAGGCTGCCGCTGCGCAGATCTTCGGAGGCCAGCATGGTCGGCAGCAGCGCAATCCCCAGGCCGGAGCGCGCGGCCCGCAATTGCCCCTGTGCCGTATTGATGCACAGGCGCGGCACCACCCGCACGCTTTCCGGACCGTGCGGCCCTTCCAGCTTCCACACCGTATGCTGCGGGGCCTGCGAGGTCGCCAGGCAGGCATGTCCGACCAGATCGGCCAGGGTCTGCGGCGTGCCCCTGCATTCCAGATAACGCGGGCTGGCAATCAGGGCCATGTGACTTTGCACCAGCTTCCTCGCCACCAGGCTGGAATCAGGCAGGACACCGCCGCGAAAGGCCAGGTCGATACCCTCGGCAATCAGATCGGCACGACCATCGTTGAGCACGAACTCCAACTGCACCTTGGGATACAGATACATGAACTCGTGCATCCACTCGATGGAAAAATTGTCGAAGAAATCCACCGGCGCCGCCACCCGCAGGCTGCCGGAGGGCTCGCCCTGGCTTTCGGTCAGGCTGACGCTGGCGTGTTCGATGTCTTCCAGACCCGGCGCGCAGCGCGCGAAGAATTCGCGTCCCGCCGCGGTCATGTTGAGCTGGCGCGTGGAACGTTGCAGCAGCCGCACGCCCATGGCCGCCTCCAGCGCCTGCAAGCGGCGACTGATGGTATTGGGCGGCATGGACAGCTTGCGCCCGGCCGCTGCAAAGCTGCCGGCGCGCACCACATGGACGAACAGCCAGATGTCGTTGAGGTCTAGCATGGCGATAGTCGATTCCCACCAAAAATGGATCAGTGAAATGCGATTCTCGCATCTATTGGAAGAAATGAAAACTGGGTATCGTTGACCCCAATGCAAACGCCCTCATTGGAGGCGTTGCCCACCGAACAACGAAAGGACATACCATGAGCACTCTCCTGCACATCGACTCCAGCGCTCGCAGCGGCGGTTCCATCTCCCGTCAACTGACCGCTTCCTTCGCCCAGCAATGGCAAGCCAAGAACCCCGGCGGCAAGGTGGTGCACCGTGACCTGGCGGCCAATGCCCTGCCGCACCTGAGCGAATCGCTGCTGGGTGCCTATTTCACCCCGGCTGACGCTCGCAGCGCCGAGCAGGCAGAAGTGATCAAGCAGTCCGACGCCCTGGTAGACGAGTTGCTGGCCGCCGACACCATCGTCATCGGCGTACCGATGTACAACTTCGCCCCGCCGTCGACCCTGAAGGCCTGGATCGATCACGTCTTCCGCGCCGGCCGTACCTTCAAGTACACCGAGACCGGCCCGGTCGGCCTGGCCACCGGCAAGAAGGCCGTCATCATCCTCTCGCGCGGCGGCAAGTATTCCGAAGGCCCGATGGAAGCGCTGGACTTCCAGGGCAAGTACCTCAAGGGCGCGCTGGGATTCATCGGCATCACCGATGTGGAACTGGTGGTCGCAGAAGGCGTATCCATGGGTGAAGAAGCCGCCAAGGCCGCCGTGGCCGATGCGCAAGCCAAGATCAACGCTGCGGTCTGATCCTCGCCTGAACAATTCCCTGCAACGGGGCGCGCCGCCAACGCGGTGCGCCCCGTTGGCTTTGGAGCGTCTTCAATGGTTGCCCAGGTCCTTGTGCATGCGCCGCAAGCCCAGCCAGACGCAGGCCGCCACCACCGGCACCACCAGGCCCGTGGCCAGGTCGGGATTGATGGGCAGCCCCGCCGCCTTGGCCGCCTTGCCGGCATAACCCAGCAGGCCGATCACGTAATACGAGATTGCCGCCACCGACAGGCCCTCCACCGCCTGCTGCAGCTTCAGTTGCTGGGCGGCCCGGGCATTCATGGATTCGAGGATCTGGCGGTTCTGGCGCTCCTGCACGATGCCAATGCGGGTACGCAGCAGGTCGTTGGTATGGGCGATGCGCTCGGCCAGTGCTTCCTGGCGACGGGCGATGGCCTGGCAGGTGTTCATGGCCGGGGCGAGGCGACGCTCCATGAATTCGCCGATGGTGGGCACCCCTTCGATGCGCTGCTCGCGCAATTCCTCGATACGCGCCTGCACCAGACGGAAATAGGCCTGCGAGGCCGAGAAGCGATAGCTGTTTTCCAGCGACAGCTTTTCGATCCGCGCAGCCAGCCCGGTGATCCTGCGCAGGATGCGCTCATCTTCGGCCATCTCCTCGGGCGTGCCGCTGGTGGATTGCTCGGACTGCACCATGGCGGCCGTCAGGGCGGCCAGATCACCTTCGATCTCGTTGAGCAAGGGACCGGACTGCTGGGCATGCGGCAAGCCCAGGAGCGCCATCATGCGGTAGGTCTCGATCTCCAGGATGCGTTGTGCCAGACGTCCCCCCTGCAGTTCACGCAGGCCGATGTCACGCACCACGAAACGCGAGAAACCATCCGACTGGATCTGGAAATCGGTCCATATCTCGCCACCCTGCAAGACCTTGCTGGAACTCATCAGCTTGCCCTCGAAGATGCGCTGCATCTGGCGCGCGGTCGCAGCGGTATCATCGGCGCCCGGCTCGACCACCACGTGGGCGGCCACCATCAGCTTTCCCTTGAGCCCCAGCAACCAATGCTGCGGAATATGCGCCAGCGGCGCGCGGGCGAAGGCCTCATCGGTGCCCAGGTCTTCTTCATGGGCCTGGGCGAAGGTATAGGTGGCGAACTCGGTGTGACATTCCCACTTCAGGCGAAACCGCCCGAAATCGTGATAGAAGTGCTTGGCCTCGCCACCCGGCGCCACCACGCCGAAATGCGCGCACAGCTCGTCCAGCAGGGCATGCTGGGCACTGGCGTGACGGCCGCTGTTACCGTCCTCGCGCACGTAGACGGCCAGGTGCGTGAGGGTTTCCGAGCGCGTGAGCTGCAGAAAGGGGCGCGAATGCACCTCGGCGGCCAGGACGACGCGCTGCGGGTGATTCAGGCTGGCAAAGACGATGGACATGAAGGTTCTCGTGGAGGATTGAAATGGGGTGTCCCCGGCGCCGGGAGCATCGCCGACGGCAGCGGCCTGCCCCATGCAGCGGGCACCGACGCTACTGCGGCGCCGGGTAGGATACTTCCAGGATGCTCAGTTGCTCCACGCCGGACGGGGTCTGCAAGACCACCTCGTCGCCCTCGCGCGCCTTGGTCAGTGCCCGCGCCACCGGCGAGATCCAGCTGATGCGCCCCTTCAGGGGATCGAGTTCATCGATGCCGACGATGGTCACGGTGTGCTCTTCGCCGCGCTGATTTTCGTAGGTCACGGTGGCACCGAAGAAGATCTGGTCGCTGCCGTGATGCACCGAAGGATCGACCACCTCGGCATTGTCCAGCCGCTTGGTGAGAAAGCGGATGCGACGGTCGATCTCGCGCAGCCGCTTCTTGCCGTAGAGGTAGTCGCCGTTTTCGGAACGGTCGCCATTGGAGGCAGCCCAGGACACCACACGTACCACTTCCGGCCGCTCTTCATCGATCAGGTGCAGCAGTTCATCCTTGATGCGCTGATGCCCCTGCGGGGTCATGTAATTCTTGCTGCCGGGCGGAATGGCCGGCAAGGCGATCTCGTCATCGTCGTCGGCACCGTCGGATTCTTTTACAAAAGCCTTGTTCATGCTGGAGTGGAGTTGGTATGCAGGTTTGCGCTTATTGTAGCCGCATGCGGGGGCGTGCAACGGTACAGTTGCGTCCATTAATGCGCGTGGCACTGTGTCAGGCTCGCCCTTTGCGGCGCACTCGGCGATAATCTGCACTCGCGCCTGCGCATGCTCTCCATGCCAGGTCCTCCAACTCGCCTGCTTGCGCCCATGTCTTCCATCGCTCCCCGCTATCGCATCGGTCTCATTGCCAACCGCGCCCATCAGGACGCTTCCGATTCCGCCCTGGTCCAGTTGCTGACCGGCTCGCGCCATCGCATCGAAAGCCTGCAACCTGAACTGATCGTGGTCGGCCGTACGCTCGATGCCATCGGCCAGATGAATCTGCTGCCCGGCTACGAACACCTGGTACGCTTTCCCTATGGTCGTCATGGCGGCCTGATGAAGCTGGTCTCGCGCACCGTCGATCCCGATCCGGAGCGCACCCTCGATGCCGTGATCTACCTGATCGACCCGGTCGATCCCTCCTCCACCTTCCCGGAAGCGGTGGCCCTGAAGCGCCAGTGCGTGATCCACGGCAAGCCCTTCCTCTCGACCCTGGCGGGCGCCCAGGAATGGTTCGAGCTGGAAGCCCTGGCCAACGGTGCGGCACCGGACAGTTTCCTGGATGATCGTTTCCATCTGCAAGACGAAGGGATTGCCCTCATCGCCCACGACGCCATGAAGACGCGCATGTTGGAACTGGCCGAAAAGCACTTCGAGGTGCTCGACCAGTTCGCCTTCCGCTGCGCCACCGGCACCACCGGCGGCCTGCTCAACCAGCTGGCCATGAAGAAGAAGGGCGAAGCGGGCCGCCACTGGGTCAAGCCCTTCCTCTCCGGGCCCCTTGGGGGCGATGCCCAGATCGCCGAACTGATCCTCGAACGTCAGTGCCGCCGCGTGCTGTTCCTCGAAGACCCGCACGTAGCCCGCCAGCACGAAGCCGATATCCAACTGCTGGAACGCGCCGCCCGCACCGTCACCGGCTACGCCTCCTGCATGAGCGACGTGAAATGGGGGGACCGCTGGCTCTCGCTCATCAAGGCGCGCGCCGTCTGATTGCCGGATGACTGACGCCACTGCGCCGCCGCGTCGGCCCTCCCGCTGGCGCCGACGCCTGCTGGCCCCCTTGATCTACACGGCGGCCCTGCTGCTGATGCTGGAAGAATGGCTATGGGAGGCTACCGAGGCCGTACTGGCGCGTATCCCCGACTGGCCCTGGCTGGTCCGCCTGCAGCGCTGGGTGGAACGGCGCTCACCCTATGCGGCACTGGCGGTCTTCCTGGCGCCGACCTTGCTGCTGCTGCCGGTGAAGATCCTGGCACTGCTGTCGATCACGCACGGCCACCCAACCCTGGGCCTGATCATCGTGCTGGCCGCCAAGGTGCTGGGCACCGCCCTGGTGGCGCGCATCTATGCACTGACAAAGCGCAGCCTGCTGTCACTGGCATGGTTCCAGCGCTATCACGACCGACTGCTCGCGCTCAAAGCCAGGCTCACGGCGCAATTGCAAGCCACGGCGCTGTGGCAGCGGGTGCAGCGCCTGCTGCGGGCGGTGAAGAGCTCCATCGCCACCCTCAGACACACACTGGCGGCCCGCATGACCACCGCGCCTACAGCGCCGTCAGCCCGGCTGTTGCGGCTGCTGCGCCGGCTGGTGGCCCGCATGCGTAGCAAATAGATTCAGATTTCTGATCGCAGATATGAAGCGGGCTGCAAAAATGCAGCCCGGATTTTCATGGCGATACGGGTTCGCCCTGGGGAGCGGCGGGCTCAGTCATCGTCATCATCGTCATCGATGTAGCCTTCTGGCGGGGGCGACATCTGCATGGTGGCATGCTGGCCGATATTGTTGTTGGCGATACTGTTGCCCCACTCAAAGGCCTGTTTTTCGGCGGCAAAGAAATCGTCCGCCGACAGTTGCAGCTCTTCCAGCAGGCGCTGCATCTCGGCCTGGTCGGGGGCGCGCAGCTCGGTGCACTCCACCAGGCGCAGCACGGTGCCATAGAAGCCGGTGCGCCGCAGCAGCGCTTCGCGGATCTCGGTGCTGACGGTAATCTGGCGCAGCACGGTTTCCATGCTCATGCCGAAGAGTGCATCGACCAGCGACATGATGCCGACCGTGAAGGCCATCTCCGACATCTTGCGACGACCCGGGCGAATCCTGGCGGTGATCAGTTCCAGCATCTTGCCGCGCGTGGCCGCCAGGATCATCAGCGGCGACATGGCATGGGAGCGATCCTTGTCGGTATTGGCAAACAGCAGGATCTGCAGCCAGCGCTTGAGCTGGCGGCGACCCAGTACGATGAGCGCCTGTCCCAGCGAATCGATGAACTTCTGGAAACCGTAGACGGGCGTGTTGACCAGCCGTAGCAGCGTGAGTGACAAGGCCACGTCGCGCTTGATGTAACGCACGATCTCGGCGTTGTCGACATTGCGCACCAGGAGGGTCAAGAGGTGCATGATGATCATCTTCGAGGCTTCCAGCTTCTTGCCCTGGAGGATCATCGGCTTGGCGAAGTAATATCCCTGGAAGTAGTCGAAACCGAAGGTCATGCAGTCATTGAACACTTGCAGGCTCTCGACCTTCTCGGCCAGCAGTTCCTTCTGCGCCCGCTTGAAGTGCACCGACAGCTTGAGCAGCTTGCTGGGATCGACCTCCATGACATCGATCTTGATGATCTTCACCAGCGGCAGCAGCTCTTCGATCTCCTGCGATTCGGCCACCACGTCGTCCAGCGCAAAGACGTAACCGGCCGCCACCAGTTCACGCACCCGCATCACCAGCTCGGGCGTCACGCGTACTGTCTCCAGGATCTCCAGCACCACCTTGTCGGCCGGCAGGAAATAGATGAAGTCGCTCATCAGCACAGCTGCATCGACATTGATGAAGCCGTGCAGATTGCCGATCACGTTGGACAGCCCCAGCTCGGACGCATGGGCAATCACGGCTGCGGTGGCCGTGACGTCATCCTTCACATTGGCCGGACCGAAGGCGGCACTGCGAAACAGCAGTTCGTAGCCGATCAGGTCTTGCTCACGGCTCAGGATGGGCTGGCGCGCCAGGAAGAAATCCAAGGCCTGGTGTGCGGGAAGGGGCGATGCGGTTGGGTCGGCGGACTGGTCTGACATGGTTGTTCTTCTACGGGCCCCTGGTGTTGCGATCTATCTTGACGTGCAGCAATCCGCTTATTGTATGCCGATTTGGCATGGTTTCAGCGACATTGCCGCCACTCCCGGTAAAAAAATCACGAATATTCACACACCAGACCTGCATGGCTCAGTTTTCGCCCGATTCGAGCAGATACTCTGCGCTGTCGTCCACGCCCAGCACCTCGATCAGGTAGGGCATGACTTCCTTCAACTGCGCCTCCAGGGTCCAGGGCGGGTTGAGGATGAACATGCCGCTGTTGTGCAGGCCGAAGCCATCCGGCGCCGGGCCATGGATGGCCAGGGTGACATTGAGCCAGCTTTTGGCGCCCAGGCGCTTGAGACGCTCGGGCAACTGACGTGATTCATTGCGTTGCAGGACCGGGTACCACACCGCGTAGGTGCCGGTGGGGAAGCGGGTGAGCGCATCGGCCAGTACCTGGGCCACATGGGTGTAGTCACGCTTGTCTTCATAGGGCGGGTCGATGAGTACCAGGCCACGCCGCGACGGAGGCGGCAACAGCGCCTTGAGCCCCTGGAAACCGTCTCCCCGATTCACCATCACCCGCTTGCCGCGCGCGGACGGACGCTGGCCCTGGGCGGCGGCGTGGGCTTCGAGCTTGCGGAAGTTGTCTTCCAGCACCTTCACTTCGCTGGGGTGCATTTCGAACAGGCGCAGGCGATCCTGCTCGCGCATGGTCTTCTCGGCGCAGTAGGGCGAACCGGGGTAGTAACGCATCTTGCCGCTGGGATTGAGCGACCTGACCAGATCGACATATTCCTTCACCACCGCCGGCAGGTCCTTGCGGTCCCACAGCTTGGCGATGCCAGTTTCATATTCGGCGTTCTTGCTGGCGTAATCTCCATCGAGCGCGTAGACGCCCGCGCCGGCATGGGTGTCGATGACCATGTAGGCAGTGTCTTTCTGCCCGAGATAGCGCATCAACTGGATGATCACCATATGCTTCAGGACATCGGCATGGTTGCCGGCGTGAAAAGCGTGGCGATAACTCAGCATGGAAAATTCACTTCTAGGATGGGGGTTGAAATCGGATGACGCACGGATGCGAATGCAGTTTGCGCCAAGACCACCGATGAGGCGGAAACGTTTCGCATTTTATCAAGGATAAGTGAGCAGTTGTCGGACTACTCTGTCATTGTTACAAACAACGCCTGCCGCAGCGCTCTGCCCTGCACCGGTGCGGGTCGCTGCGGATGCGCGCCGACATCCTCAGTTGCCGGCGCGATCAAGGCGGAAATAGGCATCCAGCAGCGAGGTCTTGAAGACCACGCCCAGCAGGCGCGGATCGTCGGCGCTGGCGATCACCGGCAGGCGCTCGCCCTGGTGATCGAGGAACAACTGCAGCGCTTCGCCCAGGGACATGTCGGGCGTGACCTCATGCAGGAAATGCGGCCGCAGGAAATCGCGCGCCACGCGGCCTGTCGCTTCCTTCTTGTCCAGCAGCCAGGAGGTGATGTCCTGCAAGGCCACCACACCCTGGTAGCGCTCTTGCGCATCGACGATATAGACATACTTGACCGGATACTTCAGGAACAGCGCGCTGAGCTCTTGCAGACTGGCCGTCTCGGGCAGTACCGTCTCCGCCGGCCGGATCAGCTCGCTCATCTGGGTGCCGCGCAGGCGCAGTCGCTCCTCGTTGTCATGGTGGCGCTTGAGGGTGATCTCGTACATCGAGCGACCATCGACGCTGCGCGCCACCACATAGGCCACCACGCAGGACAGCATGAGCGGCAGCACGACCTGATAGCTCAGGGTCATCTCGAAGATCATCAGGATGGCCATCAGCGGCGCATAGGACGCCGCCGCCAGGAAGGCTCCCATGCCCACCATGGCATAGGCGAAGGGCTGCGACATGTGGAAGGGCAGCAAGGCCTGCGCGGCATCGCCGAACAGGTAGCCCACCGCCGCACCGACGAAGAGCGTGGGCGTAAAGATACCGCCGACCGCCCCCGATCCGACCGTGATGGCCGTGGCCAGCACCTTGACCACCAGCACCACCAGCACTGCCTGCCATAGCCAGGTGGTATGCAGCAGCGAATTGACCAGGCTGTAGCCATTGCCCCAGACCTCCGGCACCTCAACGGAGATCAGTCCCACCAGCAAGCCACCCACGCCCAGTCGCACCGGCAGCGGCAGCCTGAACCTGGCGAAGCCCTGCTTGCCCAGTTCGAGCACGCGCAGGAACTGCGGCGCCAGAATCCCGGCCAGCACGCCCAGTACCAGAAACAGCAGCACTTCCCAGCCGCCGATCTCGGGGAAATACGGCATCTGGTAGCTGGCGCGGTAGCCGGGCAGTTCGCGCATGGTGATGTTGGCCACCACCGAGGCCACCACGACAGGGCCGAAGCTTTCCATCACCAGCGAACCGAGCACAATCTCCGTAATGAAGAAAGCGCCCGCGATGGGCGCGTTATAGGCCGAGGTAATGCCCGCTGCGGCCCCGCAGGCCACCAGCAGGCGCAGGCGAGATGAAGGAAAATGCGAAAACTTGCCCATCAGCGATGCACACAGTGCCGACAGTTGCACCATGGGACCTTCGCGACCGATGGAGCCCCCAGAGGCAATCGAGGCCAGCGAGGAAATGCTGCGCAAGAGCGTATTGCGCACGGGGATGGCGCCATCACCGATGGCCACCGCTTCCATGTAGTCGCCGCCATTGCCGGCCGGCGTGCGCTTGGCCCAGACCAGGAACAAGCCGGCGACGACCCCGCCACAGGCCGGCAGCAGCAGGCGCACCGGCCAGGACAAGCCCTTGGCGATATCGACAAAGCTGCCATCGTGACCGGTGAGCCAGATCTGCAGCAGCGCAATACATTCCCGGAAGGCAATCGTGGCCAGTGCACCGACGAAGCCGGCCAGCGCGCCCCACAGCAGCATGGAATGGTTTTCGGACACGCGGCAGGCATTCAAGACGCGCAGCCGGGACTTGATCCAGAGTTCACGCATCGTGACCGTCACCCTCTTCATCGCGCGCTGCATGGCCGGCGTCGTCAGGGGCGCGCATGAGCCCCTGCAGATGCGCGAGATCGGCGGCGATGCTGGCCGCCGCTTTCTTCTGCATGCGGCGATAACGCGCCAGCACTTCCTGCCCCAGCTCGGTCACCGCCGCCCCGCCCCCGCGTGCGCCCCCGGTGGCGGTGGCCACCAGCGCACTGGCAAAACAGCGGTTCATCTCCTCCACCAGCAGCCAGGCACGCCGATAGGACATCTGCATCTTGCGCGCCGCCGCGGAAATCGAACCGGTCTGCGCGATCGCCTGCAGCAGGTCGGCCTTCCCCGGGCCGAAGGCAATGGTCTGCCCCTGCATCACGCGCACTCTTAGGGTCTTGGAATCATTCATGCGCGTGATTGTACTAGCGGGCAGACAAAGCGGCGAGGCAGCTGCACGCAATTGACGTTCGTTATATCCTTGCGTATATTTCGCCGACTTGACTTGCTTCGTTTTTTTGTCTTTTTCTTCAGTTGTCACGACCAAGGACTGCACCATGTTGAAAACCGCCCGCCTCAAGGCCGCCCTGGGCGCCGTCTGCGCCGCCACGCTGCTGCTGGCTACTACCAGCGCGCACGCCACCGACCTGGTGGTGTCGGCGGCAGCCAGCCTGACCAATGCCTTCAAGGAACTGGCACAGAGCTTCGAACAGCAGCATCCCGGCGTGAAGGTCATTACCAACTTCGGCGCCTCCGACATCCTCATGCAGCAGATCGTGCGCGGCGCTCCGGCTGACGTCTTCGCCTCGGCCGACCAGACCGCCATGGACAAGGCCGTTGCAGCAAAGGCTGTGGACCCGGCCACGCGCAAGACCTTTGCCGCCAACCAGATCGTGCTCATCGTCCCGCACGACGCCAGGGAGCAACCGGCCACGCTGGCCGACCTGACCGGCACGGCCTACCAGCGCATTGCCCTGGGCAATCCGGCCTCCGTCCCCTTCGGCCGCTACACCAAGGCAGCGCTGGAGCAGGCCGGACTGTGGACGCAAGTACAGGCCAAGGGTGTACTGGCCGAAAACGTGCGCACCAGCCTGGACTACGTGGCGCGTGGCGAGGTCGATGCCGGCTTCGTCTTTGCCACCGATGCGGCCATCATGCCCGACAAGGTCAAGGTCGCCCTGCGCATCCCGTCCACCACCCCGGCCACCTACCCCATCGCCGTGACCTCTGGTAGCCGGCAACAGGCGCTGGCGGCGCAGTTCGTGGCCCATGTGCTGTCGGCCAACGGACAGGCGGTGCTGATGCGCTACGGTTTCCAGAAACCCTGAAGCCCCGACGCGGCGCGCCTGATGCACCCGGTCTGGATACCCCTGCTGCTCTCGCTGAAGGTCGCGGGACTGGCCACCCTGCTCAACCTGGTGCTGGGCGTGGCGGCGGCCTTCGGCCTCTCACGCTGGCGTTCGCCGCTGCGCGACTTCATCGATTCGGTATTGACCCTGCCGCTGGTGCTGCCGCCGACCGTACTGGGCTATTACCTGCTGGTGCTGTTCGGCCGCCGTGGCGCGCTGGGCGCCTGGCTGGAGCAATGGGGCATCGAGCTGGTCTTCACCTGGCAGGGGGCGGTGCTGGCCTCCACCGTCGTGGCCTTTCCGCTGGTACTCAAGGCGGCGCGGGCGGCCTTCGAGAGCGTGGATCACCAACTGGAGGATGCCGCCCGCGTACTGGGCGTGTCCGAAGCGGGCGTGTTTTTCCGCGTCAGCCTGCCGCTGGCTGCGCGCGGCATCACGGCTGGCGTACTGCTGGCCTTCGCGCGCGCGCTGGGCGAGTTCGGTGCCACGCTGATGGTGGCCGGTAACCTGCCGGGACGCACGCAAACCCTGTCGGTCGCCATCTACGAAGCCGTGCAGGCCGGTGACGACGGCACGGCCACCTTCCTGGTCGTGGTGACCTCGCTCACCTGCATCGTGCTGTTGATGGTGGCCGGGCGCCTGATGCCGGACCGCGCGCGGCTGCCGCTCCGTTAAGATTCTTCCTCTTTTCTCCTGTTACCTGAACGATCACGTGAGCGTCGACCTCCACCTCCAGAAGCAACTGCGCGCCGCCGACCGTGTCTTTTCGCTCGATATCACCCTCGCCTCGGACAGTCAGCGTATCGTGCTCTACGGTCCCTCGGGCTCGGGCAAGAGCCTCACGCTCAAGGCCATCGCCGGGCTCATGCGGCCTGACAGCGGCCACATCCGAGTGCAGGGACGCTCGCTCTTCGACAGAGCGCAAGGCATCGATGTACCGGTGCAGGAGCGCAACGTCGCCTATCTGTTCCAGGATTACGCCCTCTTCCCGCATCTGACGGTGGCGCAGAACATCGCCTTCGGCCTGGCGCGCGGCAGTTTCAACCTGCTCCACCCGGCGCAACATCCCAAGGTGCGCCAGTGGCTGCAGGCGTTTGAACTGGAAGCCATCGCCCACAGCCGCCCGGCCCAGATCTCCGGCGGCCAGCGCCAGCGGGTGGCGCTGGCGCGGGCACTGGTGGCCGAACCCGACATGCTGCTGCTGGACGAGCCCTTCTCGGCCCTGGATCTGTCGCTGCGCCAGCGCATGCGCAGCGAGCTGGCCGAGCTGCAAACCCGGCTGCAGGTGCCGATGCTGCTGATCACGCACGATCCGGCCGATGTACAAGCACTGGGGCAGACCGTCTTCGAACTGCGCGACGGTCGCCTGCATCACGGCTGATCGCCCAACAGGGACGAAAAAAAGCCGCACTCTTGTGGAGTACGGCATCAAGTTCGGGGATCGCCCCACCGGCCCGCGCAAGGATGCGGGCCGGTTTTCCTCACACACATTCACTCAGGACTCGGAACTGTCTCGCTTCAGGCCGCCTTCTTGGCCTTGTCATCGAAGAATTGTTCATCTTCGGTCGAACCGTGCAGCGCCGTGGTCGACGACTGGCCTTGCTGGATGGCCTGGGTCACGGCATCGAAGTAGCCGGTGCCGACTTCGCGCTGGTGCTTCACCGCGGTAAAGCCCTTGGAGGCGGCAGCGAATTCGGCTTCCTGCAGTTCCACGAAGGCCGACATCTGGTTGCGGGCATAGCCATGGGCCAGATTGAACATAGAGTAGTTCAGCGCATGGAAACCGGCCAGCGTGATGAACTGGAACTTGTAGCCCATGGCGCCCAGCTCGCGCTGGAACTTGGCGATGGTGGCATCGTCCAGGTTCTTCTTCCAGTTGAAGGACGGCGAGCAGTTGTAGGCCAGCAGCTTGCCCGGGAACTTGGCATGGATGGCTTCAGCGAAGGTCTTGGCGAAAGCCAGGTCGGGCTTGCCGGTTTCACACCAGACCATGTCCGCATACTCGGCATAAGCCAGGCCACGCGAGATCGCCTGATCAATGCCCGGATGGGTCTTGAAGAAGCCTTCCACGGTGCGCTCGCCCGACAGGAAGGGCTTGTCATTGGCATCCACGTCGGAAGTCAGCAGGTCCGCGGCCTCGGCATCGGTACGGGCGATCACCAAGGTCTTGGTGCCCATGACGTCAGCGGCCAGACGGGCAGCGTTGAGCTTCTCACAGGCTTCGCGGGTCGGCACCAGCACCTTGCCCCCCATGTGGCCGCACTTCTTGACCGAGGCCAGCTGGTCTTCGAAGTGCACGCCGGCGGCACCGGCTTCGATCATCGACTTCATCAGTTCGAAGGCATTCAACACGCCGCCGAAACCGGCTTCGGCATCGGCCACGATGGGCGCGAAGAAGTCGATGTCGTCACGGCCTTCGGACCACTGGATCTGGTCGGCGCGGGCGAAGGTGTTGTTGATGCGCTTGACCACCATCGGCACCGAGTTGGCCGGGTACAGCGACTGGTCGGGATACATTTCACCGGCCAGGTTGGCGTCGCCGGCCACTTGCCAGCCAGACAGGTAGATCGCCTTCAGACCGGCCTTCACCTGCTGCATGGCCTGGTTGCCGGTCAGCGCGCCCAGGGCGTTGACGAAGGGTTCGTTGTGGACCAGGTTCCAGAGCTTGTCGGCACCGCGCTTGGCCAGGGTGTGCTCGATCTGCAGCGAGCCGCGCAGGCGGACCACGTCGGCAGCGCTGTAGTTGCGCTTGATGCCCTTCCAGCGCGGGTTCTCTGCCCAATCGCGTTCCAGGGCCTGGATTTGCTGTTCACGTGTGCTCATGTGGATCTCCTTGTTGGTCAATATGAAGTGGCTTGAAACCGGATGAAATCGTTGATTCCATGACTTCATAGTAGGCCTGGCGGCGCGGAGCAACAATGTCTTATATAAGATATCTGTAAAATTTTTATACCAATTAAATCAATGACTTGAACACTCTATTTTGCGATACGAAACGAAAATCCGGAGAATGAAAAAGAATTTTGATGCAGCGCACTCGAGCTTTTCACAATACGAAATGGCGATTTCGTATCGTAAAAAAGACGCCGATATGAAACCTCTTGCACGCGTATTGTTCATAGCAACGCGATCATTGATGATGCTTTTTACCGATCCGGGCCGCCAAGGCGGTACGAAATCAGCTTTTTTGTTCATCTTGCCGCTTGTTTAACTGTCTTTCTTCACCCGATGCACTCGGGTTGTCTAATTGGAAAAGAAGGCAGAGAATAAGCCCCTGACTCATTCTAGAAACGGCGATGCAACGCCGCCCTGTCTACATGCACTACGCCCTGGACATTCGCACCTTCCTCTTCAGTCATTATTTCTATACGGGTGTGCGGATCGCGATCGGGGTGGTCGGCCTGACCCTGCTGGTGTTCAACGTGGCCGACATGCCGACCACGATGACGGTCTTCCTCGGTGCACTCTGTACCAGCCTGATGGACCTGCCCAGCCCGCTGCGCCACAAGTTCAACGAAATGCTGGCCGGGGTGCTGCTCTGTACCGTGGTCATGCTGGTCATCAGCCTGTGCGCGCCGGTGCCCTGGCTGGTCAGCGCCATGATGGTGGTGGTGAGCTTCTTTGCCAGCATGATGGTGGTCTACGGCAAGAAGACCATGCCGCTGCAGTTCGCCGCGCTCATGGTGATGACCCTGTCGATGGAAAACCAGGTGCCCATCACCGATGCCTTCCTGCATGCGGCCCTGTTCCTGGGCGGCGGGCTGGGTTACCTGGCCTATTCGATGACGGTGTCGTGGTTCCTGCGCCGCCGCATCAAGCAGCAGGTACTGGCCGAGGCGCTCTTCGAGCTGGCGCGCTACCTGCGCATCAAGGCCGACTTCTACGATGTCAGGCATGACCTGGCCAGCCAGTTCAACCAGCTGGTGCGCCAGCAGATCGTGGTGGCCGACAAGCAGCAAGCCTCGCGCGACCTCATTCTGCGCGACCTGCATACCAAGCAGGATGGCCTGCTGGTGCAGGTGCACCTGTCGATGCTGGAGCTCTATGAACAGGTGCTCTCGACCCACGCCGACTATGCCTTGCTGCGCCAGCACTTCGGCGAGTCCGACGTGATGATCTTCCTGCGCGACCTGGCGACCAAGGCGGCGCAGGATATCGAATCGATCGCCTATGCGATTACCCGCAAGAAGGCTTCCGAACCCAGCGTGAACTACAAGGCCGAACTGCGCGCCGTGCAGTTCGAGATGCAGGAACTGGCCCAGCCCGGGCCGCGCCAGGCATCCCGGGAAGCCCTGACCCTGCTGCGGGTGACCTACAACAAGATCGGCGACATCATTGAATTCATCGGCCAGTTGCACCAGGCCACGCAGAACCCGGTGGATCCCTTGCCCATCCTGCCGGGCTCGGACATGACGCCGTTCCTGACCCAGCAGAAATTCAAGTTCAACATGCTGCTGGTGAACCTGCGCTGGCAGTCGCCGATCTTCCGCTTTGCCATCCGCGTGGCGCTGGCGGTGACCACGGGCCTGTGGATCGCCGACCACCTGCCCTACATGTCGCACGGCTACTGGATCGTACTGACCATCGTCATCATCCTCAAACCCAATTTCAGCGCCACCAAGCAGCGCATGTCGGACCGCCTGATCGGCACCATCATCGGCTGCCTGATCACCATGCTGATCCTGCGCTTCGTTCACAATCCGCTGGGCCAGCTGGCGGTCCTGTTTGCCGCCAGCGTGGCCGCGCCCGCTTTCACCTACATCAAGTACCGTTACACCGCCATTGCCGCCTCGGTGCAGATCCTGATGCTGCTCAACCTGCTGGTGCCGGCCGGGCATCAGGGCGTCATCGGCGAGCGGCTCATCGATACCATCATCGGGGTGCTCATCGCCACGGTCTTCAGCTACGTACTGCCGGCCTGGGAGTACCGCGACCTGCCCAAGCTGCTGCGCAACGTGCTCAAGGCCAGCCAGCGCTATCTGACGGCCAGCCGCGACCTGCTGGAAGGCAAGGTCAAGGATGACTTCTTCTACCGGGTCTGCCGCAAGGGCTTCATGGACAGCCTGGCCGCGCTCATCTCGGCCCTGGTGCGCATGATGGACGAACCGGCGACCAAACAGCGCGCCGTACGCGAACTGAACCGCTTCATCGTGCAGAACTACCTGGTGGCGGCCCACATCGCCGCCTTGCGCCTGATGCTGCGGCGTCATCAGGAGAACATGCCGCACAGCGCAGTGACCCGGCTGATTGAAGAAACCTACCTCGAAGCCAGCCAGCACCTGGCCGAAGCCCAGCGCCTGCTGGCACCTCAGCCGAGAAAGCGCGGCGGTGCCGTGGTGGTGGCGCCCGAAGCCGCCGAGGACAAGGCCCTGTCGGGCAAGATCGAACTGATCGGGCCGGTCGCGCCGGAACCGGTGCCGGTCGAAGCCAGCGCCTGGTCAGGCTGGGACAACCTGCGCCGCCGTACCAGCCTGCTGAATCAGGATCTGAAGGAAATTGTCAGCCAGACTGCGGCCATCGATCAGGTACTGCGCAAGGCGCCGGACTGAGCGGCTGCGCGGGCAGGAACAAAAGCCCGCGCGTGGCGGGCTTGCGGGTGCACCAGGGAAACTGAAGAAAAACGCTCAAAGTTGGCTGCGCGACACCAGCACTCCATCCACATCGGCATAGATCCAGTCGCCGGGATGCACGGCCACGCCGGCGATGCCGACCTTGATATCGGCATCCCCTGCCCCCTTGCGGAAACTGCGCTGCGGATGGGTGGCCAGTGCCCGGATACCGACCTCGCAGGCATTGAGTTCAGCCGCATCGCGCACACAGCCATTGACCAGGATGCCGGCCCAACCGTTGTCCTGGGCCAGTTGCGCCAGGTTGCCACCGACCAGCGCGCAGCGCAGACTGCCGCCGCCATCGACCACCAGCACCTGACCATTGCCCGGGGTCTCCAGGGTTTTGCGCACCAGCACGTTGTCCTCGAAGACCTTGAGCGTCCTGGCCGGACCGGCGAAGACCTGCCTGCGGCCGAAGGAGGCAAAGATCGGTGGCAATACGTGCAGCGTCCCGGCGGCCAGCTTGTCTTCGTTGGCGTCGCACAGGTCGCAGGTGGCAAAGCTGGCAAGGGTCATGAATTTCTCCGGAACGTTCGATGGGATGGATGGGATGGTCGGGAGCTGCGGCTGCGGTTACACCGACAAGATGCGATGCAGGCGCTTCTGGTCGAACATACGTGAATCGGCCACCCGCAGCAAGGTTTCCACATCCAGGCCGTCGTCCGGGTAGAGCGACACGCCCACCGACGCGTCCACCGTGTAGCGCTGGCCATCGCGTCCCTCGATGGGCTTGTTGACGGCGTGGCGGATCTTGTCGGCAATGCTGCGCGCCACTTCCATCTCGGTCACGCCATGCAGGTAGACGACGAATTCATCACCGCCGAAGCGCGCCACCGAATCATCATGGCGCAGGCTATGCTGCAAACGATCGGCGATGGCGATGAGGACCTTGTCGCCCTCGTCGTGGCCGTATTCATCGTTGACCGCCTTGAAGCGGTCGAGATCGATGAAGAGCAAGGCGAAATGCAGCGGCACCGCCTGCGAGCTGTTGCGACGGCGGAAATCGATCTGGGCGATCAGCGAATCGCGATTGAGGACGTTGGTGAGGCGGTCGGTGCGCAGGTTGCGCTCCATTTCCACGAAGCTTTGGGCGAGCTGGCCGATTTCATCGTTGCGGTCGATGTTGAGCGCCGGGAAGGGGCTGCCGTTGCCGATGCTCTTGGCCGCCAGGGTCAGCTTGCGGATGTCGCGCAGCACCCAGCGCAGGAGCAGGAAACCGATCACGAAGGTCAGGCAGACCGCCATCAGGCCCAGGACCAGGGTCTGATAGACACCGCTGGTCACCGACCCCAGGAAATCCGAGCGCGGTGCCGCGCTGATGGCAAGCCATGCCAGCCCGGCCGGATCGCGCACCAGGCGGAACGCCACCTCGATCTTGCTGCCCTGGCTACGTGCGCCCAGCAGGACCAGCCTGTCGGGCTCGCCCGTGTGCACGCTCAGGTAGCGCCGCACCTCCTCATAGGCTTGCCGAACCAGCAGCGAGCTGCTCTGGCTGGCATTGAGCCGCAAGGGTTCGCCGCCACCCTCGCCGGCCTGGTAGATCGGTTCATCCAGGGAGGTGGCCACCATATCTCCCTTCAACTCGGTGACAAAGGCGACCCCCTGCGCGCTCAGCGGTACCTGGCGCAACAGATCGGTCAGCTGCTGCAGACCGATGCTGCTGTTGGCCACGCCCAGCAGGCTGCCGTCCTCGGCGTAGATCGGCTTGGACAGGTTGATGCCGACAATGGCCTTGTTGCGGTAATCCACATAGACCGGTGACCAGGTCTCCCGCCCTTGCTGCACTGCCTGCAGATACCAGGGCCGCTTGCGTGGTTCGTAGTCCTGCACGGCGGTGAGCTTCATCTCGGTGCCGGGACCGCGCAGGTAATACACGAAATTCTTCTCGCCCGGCTCGCGCACGCTGTACATGAACAGCGAAGGCTGCTCCTGCTTGATCCCCAGGAAACTCCCGTCAGCGCCGCCGAAATAGACGTAGCTGGGCGCGTCGAAGAGCGAATTGGCCAACCACAGGCGGTCTTCCAGCTCCTTGCGACTCTTTGGGAAAGGCAGCGCAGCGGGCGCCTGCCCGGCCTCGGCCGGCGGTACCGGCGGCGGTGCGATCACGTTGAGGGTTTCGCGGGCACCCATGGTCTGGCGGGTGATGGCCTGGCTCACGCGCCCCATCACTTCGGTGAGCGCATTGCGCGCCAGGACCTCGGTGGCGTCATCGCCGGCCCGATACAGAAACCAGCCGATGGTCAGCATCAGGCAGACCATCAGGAAGATGAACGGCAAGATGAACAGCCGCTGCAGGGACGATCGCTTCAGAATCGCCCCCATACGCCGGTGCTGCTGACGTGACCGCAATTGACGGATATGACCATGAATTCCTTGCTGCCAGCATGGCAAACCGACCCGGCCGCAGCCGCGCTGGCTTGCATCTTTCATCGATGGCGCACCGGTCTCGATAATTCAGGCGCGTCCCCCTAAGACTGAAGTAAATATCACATTCCCCCTCTCTCGGGGAGGTTTTTTTGCAATGCGGCGTAATAAAGCACGACCGTCAACCTCGCCAGGACCCGCACTGGGCGCGGAGGAATGGAAATTCACCTGGCATTCTAAATGTATTACAACTTTCGGGAACGCCTGTCCAATACCAGGACTCGTCCTTGCACCTTTATTGCCACAAGCGCCATAAAAAAGCGGCGGGACATGAACATGTACCCGCCGCTTCTGCCCCTGCCGGCGCAGGGGCCTTCACCTCGATGACGCAGGCCCGGGCCTGCTCCTTCAAGCCTTGCTGAAGACCAGCTGGCCGTTTTGCACCGTCACGTGGACCACGTCCTTGGGACCGAACTGGCCGGCCAGGATCTGCTTGGACAGCGGGTTCTCGATCTCCTGCTGAATGGCGCGCTTGAGCGGTCGGGCACCGTAGACCGGATCGAAGCCGGCCTCGGCGATCTTCTGCAGGCCGGCCTCGCTGATCTCCAGGCCGATCTCCAGCTTGGCCAGGCGCTGCTCCAGGATGCGCAGCTGGATCTTGGCGATGGCGCCGATGTTCTTGGCGTCCAGGGCGTGGAAGACCACGATCTCGTCCACCCGGTTGATGAATTCCGGGCGGAAGTGCGTACGCACCTCGGCCATCACTGCCAGCTTGACCAGCGCCGGATCGCTGTCTTCCATGCTCTGGATCTTGTGCGAACCCAGGTTGGAAGTCATGACGATCACGGTGTTCTTGAAGTCCACGGTGCGGCCCTGGCCATCGGTCATACGGCCATCATCGAGCACCTGCAGCAGCACGTTGAAGACATCCGGGTGCGCTTTCTCGATTTCATCGAGCAGGATCACGCTGTAGGGCTTGCGCCGCACCGCTTCGGTCAGGTAGCCGCCCTCCTCGTAGCCGACATAGCCAGGCGGCGCGCCGATGAGACGGGCCACGGAATGCTTCTCCATGAATTCGCTCATGTCGATGCGGATCATGGCTTCCTCGGTATCGAAGAGATAGGAGGCCAGGGCCTTGCACAGCTCGGTCTTGCCCACGCCGGTGGGGCCCAGGAACATGAAGGAACCGTAGGGCTTGCTGGGATCGCCCAGACCCGCGCGGGAACGGCGAATGGCGTCGGAGACGGCCACGATGGCCTCATCCTGGCCGACCACGCGTTCATGCAGCACGTCTTCCATATGCAGCAATTTTTCACGTTCGCCCTGCATCATGCGTGAGACCGGGATGCCGGTGGCGCGCGCGACGATCTCGGCGATTTCCTCGGCGCCCACTTGCGTACGGACCAGCTTGGGCTTCTCGTTCTTGACGCCTGCCGCATCCTTCTTGTTCTGCACTTCCA
The DNA here is from genome assembly GCF_022627875.1 of Herbaspirillum sp. C7C8. NCBI lineage: Bacteria > Pseudomonadati > Pseudomonadota > Betaproteobacteria > Burkholderiales > Oxalobacteraceae > Herbaspirillum > Herbaspirillum sp. C7C8. The sequence goes on along the minus strand of NZ_JABXGG010000005.1, from coordinate 140,893 downwards.
GGGCGGCTTCCAGCTCGGCCAGCTTGCCGTACTTCAGTTCGGAGACCTTCTGCCAGTCGCTCTTGCGGGTGGCCTCTTCCATCTGCAGGCGCACCTTCTCGATTTCTTCCTTCAGTTGCTGGCCACCCTGGGCAGTCGATTTCTCGGCCTTCCAGATTTCTTCCAGGTCGGCATATTCGCGCTCGAGCTTCTCGATCTCTTCCTCGATCAGTTGCAGGCGCTTCTGCGAGGCTTCGTCCTTCTCGCGCTTGACGGCTTCGCGCTCGATCTTCAGCTGGATCAGGCGACGGTCGAGCTTGTCCATGACTTCCGGCTTGGAGTCGATTTCGATCTTGATCTTGGAAGCGGCTTCGTCGATCAGGTCGATGGCCTTGTCCGGCAGGAAGCGGTCGGTGATGTAGCGATGCGACAGCTCGGCGGCCGCCACGATGGCCGGGTCGGTGATGTCCACGCCATGGTGCACTTCATATTTTTCCTGCAAACCACGCAGGATGGCGATGGTGGCTTCCACGCTGGGCTCGTCGACCAGGATCTTCTGGAAGCGGCGCTCAAGGGCCGCATCCTTTTCGATGTACTGGCGGTATTCATCCAGGGTGGTGGCGCCCACGCAGTGCAGTTCGCCGCGCGCCAGGGCAGGCTTCAACATGTTGCCGGCATCCATGGCGCCTTCGGCCTTGCCGGCACCGACCATGGTGTGCAGCTCATCGATGAAGACGATGGTCTGACCTTCGTCCTGGGCGATTTCCTTCAGGACCGCCTTCAGACGCTCTTCGAATTCGCCACGATACTTGGCGCCGGCCAGCAGGGCCGCCATGTCCAGCGACAGCACGCGCTTGGACTTGAGGCTGTCCGGCACCTCGCCATTGACGATGCGCTGGGCCAGGCCCTCAACGATGGCGGTCTTGCCCACGCCGGGTTCGCCGATGAGTACCGGATTGTTCTTGCTGCGCCGTTGCAGCACCTGGATGGCGCGGCGGATTTCATCGTCGCGGCCGATCACCGGGTCGAGCTTGCCGGCGCGGGCGCGCTCGGTCAGGTCCAGGGTGTACTTCTTGAGGGCTTCGCGCTGGCCTTCGTCCTGTTGCGAGGACACCGAAGCACCGCCGCGCACGGCCGTGATGGCGGCTTCCAGCGACTTGCGCGTCAGGCCGTTCTCGCGCGCGGCACGGCCGGCCTCGGACTTGTCGTCCACCAGGCCCAGCAGCACCATTTCGCTGGCGACAAACTGGTCGCCATGCTTTTGCGCTTCCTTGTCGGCCAGGTTGAGCAAGGCCACCAGCTCGCGGCCGACCTGCACTTCGCCGCCATTGCCGGACACCTGCGGCAGGCGCTTGACGGCCGCCTGCAAGGCCGTGGTCAGGCCATTGACGTTCACCCCGGCGCGCTGCAGCAGCGAGCGGGCGCCGCCGTCATCCTGGTTCAGCAGTGCCAGGATGAGGTGAACGGGTTCGATGTATTGATTGTCGTGGCCGACTGCCTGGGATTGCGCATCGGCCAGCGCTTCCTGCAATTTGGTGGTGAGTTTGTCGAGACGCATGGTTCGCTCCAATTTTTCAATGAGATGAAAGTTGGGCCTGCGCCTGCGATTTTCAAGCAATGATCGTGCCGTCCGTTTTGATCTGCATCAGGTCGCGCGGAGTGATCATCCGGCCAATGCACGATAGCTTGCAAAGCCGGCAACGCAGAGCACGATGGAACCCAGCAGATGCAGGCCGGAGTGGCCGATGGCCCACAGGTAATCACCGCGCTGCAACAGGATCATGGATTCGGCCGTGAAGGTCGAGAAGGTGGTCAGTCCGCCCAGCACCCCGGTGACGGCAAATAGCCGCCATTCGGGCGCCAGCGCCGGATGCTGCTCAAAATAGGCCACCAGGAAGCCGATCACGTAGGCGCCGATCCAGTTGGCCGCCAGCGTGCCCAGCGGCACGAAGTGACCGTCGACGTTCCAGACGACCGAAATACGCCAGCGCAGCCAGGCGCCCAGTGCCGCTCCCATTCCCACTGCCAGCCATCCCATGGCGCTCTCCCTTGATTGATCAGGCCAGCTGGCCGCCGCGCAGCGCCAGGCCCTGCATTTCCTCGCGCAGGCTGCCCAGGCGTTCCAGGGCCTGATGATCTTCCTGCAAGGTCTTGTCCACCGTTTCGTGCATCCAGTCCACCCAGGTGCTGATCTTGGCGTCCAGATACTGACGGGAAGGATACAGTGCATAGACGCCCATGTCCTGCAGGCGATGCTGCGGCAGCACCCGTACGATGGTGCCGGCGCGCAGGGCGTCCACCGCCGAATAGATGGGCAGCACGCCAATGCCCATGCCTTCGCGGATGGCGGTGAGCATGGCCTCGGCCACGTTGACCTGGAAATTGCTCTTGACGGCAATCACCGCCCCGCCTTCCGGCCCTTCCAGCACCCACTCGTCCAGCGGCGAGATGGGGCTCACCAGTTGCAGGCAGGCATGATTGAGCAGATCGGCCGGCTGCTGCGGCACACCGTATTTATCCAGATAGGCCGGTGCAGCGCACAGCATGCTGAAGGTGGTACCAAGCTGGCGGTAAATCAGGCCGGAATCGGGCAATTCGCGCGCCAGCACCAGCGAGACGTCATAGCCCTCTTCGAGCATGTCCGGAATGCGCTGGGCCAGCGTCAGCTCTACCGCCACGTCCGGATAGCGTTTGTGGTAGCCCGAGATCGACGGGATCACGTAGCGCTGCCCGAAGCTGGTCATGGCATGGATGCGCAGGCGCCCGGAGGGCTTGACGTAGGCCGCACTGGCCTCGGCCTCGGCCTCGTCGACATAGGCCATGATCTGCTGGCAGCGCAGCAGATAGCGTTCGCCCGCTTCGGTCAGGGCGATGCGCCGGGTGGTTCGGTTCATCAGGCGCGTGCGCAGATGACGCTCCAGATCGGCCACCGCCCGCGAGACATGGGCCGTAGTCAAGCCCATCTGCTGGGCCGCCTGGGTGAAGCTGCCAGCCTCGACCACGCGCGCGAACACGCGCATGTTTTGCAGGGTATCCATCGTTTTCCTATCACTGTACAAGGCGCAGGCATGCACAGACACAACACTGCCTGCAAAAAGACGCACTACGCCACGGCAGCATTGTTACTCAGAATGGATCAATCATTATTGCTGTATTCGATATAAACCTTTGCCAAATAGCGGATTTTTTCTGAGATATTTACAAAATAGAATACGTAACTTCTGATATTTGCATATTTTTGGGTAATTCCATGACACGTATCGCCTTCTCCAAGCTGCCCGCGCTGAGCGTCATTGCGCTTTCGCTGACAATGGCCGGCTGTGCCGACCAGGGCGGCATCCAGCCACAGGCCCAGGTGCGGGACGTGGCCGTGCTCGATGTCGGCCAGGCCATCAGCCGGGCCGCCAGCGAGGCCGGTTGGCCGCAGCGCGCCTGGTGGCAGGCCTACGGCGATGCGCAACTCGATGCGCTGGTGCTCCGCGCGGTGGCGGGCAATCCCGGCATGGCGGTGGCCGCAGCCCGTGTGCGCCAGGCGCAGTCGATGGCCGTGGTGGCGCATGCCGGTGAACTGCCCGGCGCCCAACTGGATGTGGCGGTCGGCCGCAAGGACTGGTCCGACAACGTCTATTACGGTGCAGCCTTCCGCGACAAGCTGACCTGGAACAACACGGCGACCCTGGGCCTGTCCTACAACGTCGACCTGTGGGACCGCAACAAGAACACCACCCTGCGCGCCCAGGATGAAATGCACGCCGTGGCCGCTGATGCACGCGCCGCCCAGTTGGACCTGGAAGGCAATGTGGTGCGCACCTATGTGCAACTGGCACTGCAATACGGGCTGCTGGAGAACACCGAAGCCATGCTCAAGCAAGAGCAGAATATCCTCGACCTGGCCCGGCGCCGCTTCACGGGGGGGCTTGGCACCCAGCTGGAGATCACCCAGGCCGAAGCGCCGCTGCCGGAAACCCGTCGTCAGATCGAAGCCCTGCAGGAAAACATCGCCCTGATCCGCAATCAACTGGCCGCGCTGCTGGGCGCCGGCCCCGGTGCCGCCGACGGCATCACCCGTCCGACCCTGCAGTTGCACAGCACCCTCGGCCTGCCCAGCGTGCTGCCGGCTGATCTGGTGGGTCGCCGTCCGGACATCAGTGCCGCCCGCTGGCGCGTGGAGGCGGCGGCCAAGGGCATATCGGTGGCCAAGGCGGCCTTCTATCCCAATATCAACCTGCTGGCCGGCATCGGCCCGGCGGCGGCCGGCGGCGGGCTGTTCTCCTTCCTCTCCGCGCCCAATCTGCAGACCACCTACGGCCCGGCCATCTCGCTGCCGATCTTCGAGGGCGGGCGCCTGCGCGGCCAGCTCGGTGCCGCCAGTGCCGGGTATGACATTGCGGTGGAGCACTACAACGGCCTGCTGTCGCAGGCCTTGAAAGGGATCTCCGACCAGGTCGTGACCCTGCAATCGGTAGTGCGCCAGCAGAAGCAGGCGCAGGAATCGGTGCGGGCCGCACAGAAGAACGTGGACATCGCCACCCGTGCCTACCAGCGCGGCCTGACCGACTACCTCAACGTGCTGCATGCGCAAACCCAATGGCTGCGTCAGCAGCAGATCGTGCAGCAATTGCAGGCACAGCGACTGGCCGCCTTTGCGGCCCTGCAGACGGCGCTGGGGGGCGGCATCGACGATGAAGCACCTGCCAGGGTGGCGGCGCAATGAATACCCCTGCCCTTTCCCTGAAGGCCCAGTTGCGCGAGGCTGCCACCGACTGGTGGCGCAGCGATGCAGCCACCTGGGTCTATGTCTTCAAGATGGTCTTCGCCGGCCTGCTGGCACTGGGCATCGGCTATGGGCTGGACCTGGAATCGCCGCGCTCGGCGCTCATCACCGTGTTCATCGTCATGCAGCCGCAAAGCGGCATGATCCTGGCCAAGAGCTTTTATCGGGTCATCGGCACTCTGGTCGGCTCGGCAGCCATTGTGGTCTTCGTCGATCTGTTTGCACAGACACCGGAACTGTTCCTGCTGGCCTCGGCGTTGTGGATCGGTCTGTGTACCGTGGGCTCGGCCCATAACCGGAATTTTCGTTCATATGGCTTCGTGCTCTCGGGCTATACGGTCGCCCTGATCGGCCTGCCGTCGGCCCTGCATCCGGCCATCACTTTCGATTCGGTGATGACGCGCGTCAGCGAGATCATGGTCGGCATCGTCTGTGTCGGCCTGGTCAGCGCACTGGTGTTCCCGCAGGCCAGCGCACCGGGGCTGGTACGCGTCATCCGTGGCCGCTTCACGGCCTTCGTCGATCTGATCAGCGCCACGCTCGGCGGCAGCGCTGACCGCAAGCAGCTCGAAGCCGCCAATGCCCGCTTCGTGGGCGACATCATCGGGCTGGAGGCCATGCGCAGTTCGGCCATCTTCGAGGATCCCGAAGTACGTCTGCGCAGTGGCCGTCTCACACGCATGAACAGCGAGTTCATGGCCCTGTCCACCCGCATGCACGCATTGCACCAGTTGATGAACCGCTTGCACGCCAACCCGGCACCCGGCGCACAGGTGGTGATCGACGCCCTCTCTCCCTACTACCGCGAAGTACAGCCCCTGCTCACCCGCGCCAGCGGGGAGCCGGTCATGAGTGCGCTGGACGCCGCCGATGCGGCCCTGAAGCTGGACGCCTACAAGCGCGATCTGCCGCGCCGCGTGCGTGCCACCCGCAACACGCTGTCCGAACAGTGCCAGAGCGACAGCGCCATGCTGGACTTCGATACGGCCTCCGAGCTGCTCTATCGCGTCATCGAGGAACTGCACGCCTACACGCTGACCTATGCCTCCCTGACCCAGCGCCACCACGAGCGCGAGCAGTGGGAACATTCGTACGCCCCCAAGACCAGCATGACCACCGCCCTCATTGCCGGTGCCCGTGCGGCCATCGTGATGCTGGCCCTGGCCGGATTCTGGATCGCCAGCGGCTGGCCCAGCGGTGACGTGGCCGTGCTCAACGCCGCCGCCTTCTGCGCCATCACCTCGGCTGCGCCCGATCCGGCCAAGGCCACCCGGACGGTTGCCATCGGTGTGCTGTTTGCCGCCGTGGCCGGTTACGTCTACACCTTCCATATCCTGCCGCGCCTGGATGGGTACTGGATGCTGGCCAGCGCCTTGATGCCGGTACTGATGCTGGCCGTCTACCTGACCACCCGTCCCGCTTATGCAGGTTACGGCCTGGGGATCTGCATTTTCTTCCCCTTCCTGGCGGTGCCGGACAACTTTGCGCACTTCAATGCGGCGGCTTATCTGAACGAATCGGTGGCGCTGGTGATCTCCCTGCTGGTCACGGCCGCGGCCTTCATGGTGCTGCTGCCGCCGACCACTGACTGGACCGTGCGCGTGCTGGAGAGACAGTTGCGCAAGCAGGTGGTCGATGCCTGCTTCGGCAAGCTCGCTCATCTGGCCCTGAAGTTCGAGAGCGGCACCCGCGACCTGATGCACCAGATCACCATGTTCACCAGCAGCCGTCCGCTACTGCGCCAGAAGGCGCTGGGCTGGATGTTCGCTACGCTGGAAGTGGGCCACGCCATCATCGAACTGCGTAACGAGCTGCAAGGCATTCGTACGGAAGCACCGGATCTGCTGCCGGCCTCCGCCTATGCTGCCCTGAACCGCCTGCGCGAAGCCATCCCGGCGCTGTTCGCCCGGCCCTCGGCGGCGAGCCTGGCCACCGCCCTGGCCGCCAACGATGCCACCATCGCCGAAGTCCAGGCCGCCATTGGCCCGCATTACCGCGAACGCAGCCAACGCCATCGTCTGCAACGCACCTTGAGCTATCTGCATTTCATCCGTACCGCCCTGCTCGACGAGCAATCGCCGCTGCACACCATGCGCGCCGGGGCTGCGCACAATACAACGGGAGCCCGCCATGCCACGTGAGATTTCCTTCTTCGACGCCTACATCCCGACCGTCCTGCTGCTGGCCGTGGTGGCCGCCGTGCTGGCCATGCTGGCCGACCGCGTGCTGGTGCGCCTGGGCTTCTACGAGCTGACCTGGCATCCGGCGCTGTTCCGGGTGAGCCTGTTCGTCTGCCTGGCGGCCTTGCTGGGGCTGGCGGTATACCGCTAGCCAGGCGCCCCTGACGCACGCATCCCTTACGAAAAGATAAAGAAACAAACAGGAGTAGTTCACCATGTCGGTCAAATCGATTTTCCGCGTTCTCATCACCTCGGCCATCTTCCTGCTGGCCATCCTGCTGGCCTGGAGCCTGTGGCAGCATTACATGCACTCGCCCTGGACGCGCGACGGTCGCGTCCGTGCCGAGGTCGTCAACGTCGCTCCGGATGTCTCCGGCCAGATCGTGGCATTGCCGGTCCGTGACAACCAGTTGGTCAAGAAAGGTGACCTGCTGATGGAGATCGACCCGGCTCGCTACACGCTGGCGCTGCAGCAGGCCGACGCCGCCGTCACCGCCCGCAAGGCCGAGCTGGAGGTGCGCAAGGCAGAAGTGGACGCTCGCCGCGCCGAGCTCAACATGCGCCGTGCGCAAGCCCGCCGCCGCGCCGATGTGGACGCCCAGGTGGTCTCGCGTGAAGCCCGCGAGGATGCCGGCAGTCAGGTCACCGCCTCGCAAGCCCAGCTGGAAGCGGCCCAGGCCCAGCTGCAAGGCGCCCAGGCGCAATACCAGGCAGCCTTGTCGCAACGCGATACCGCCAAGCTGAACCTGGAGCGCACCAAGGTCTTCTCACCGGTGGATGGCTACATCACCAACCTGAACGTGCGGCGGGGGGACTATGCCGCCGCCGGTGCGGCCAAGATCGCGCTGATCGACAGCCATTCCTTCTGGGTCTATGCCTACTTCGAGGAAACCAAGCTGCCACTGCTGTCCATCGGTGACCGTGCGAAGATCCAGCTGATCAACGGCGCCTCCATGGAAGGCCACGTGGACAGCATCGCCCGCGGCATCTACGACCGCGACAACCCGCAGAGCCGCGAACTGACGGCCGACGTCAACCCGACCTTCAACTGGGTCCGCCTGGCCCAGCGCATCCCGGTGCGTATCCACCTCGACAAGGTGCCGGAAAACGTGCTGCTGGCCTCGGGACTGACCTGCACGGTGGTGCTGGAGCCGGGCAGCGGCAAGCAGCAGCCGGTAGCGAAGAATTGATGACCTTGCAGTGAGATGAAACGATGAGGCGACCTGGCGACGGGTCGCCTTTTTCATGGGCGCTTGCGCATCACGGCCCCAACGCACATGCCGACCGGCTTGAGCAGCTTGTCGGCCGTGGCCAGGGTGGGACTGGATTCACCGCGTTCAATGTCCTGCAGGGTACGGGCCGATACGCCGCACACCTTGGCATATTCGGCGATGGTCAGGCGCAAGGTGGTGCGAATCTTGCGAACCACGGCCGGTACCGGCAAGGTGGGATCGGCGGCCAGTTCATCGAAGAGTGCGCGGCGCTCTTCCATCTGCTCGATGGCGCTCAGGGGTTTGAAGCGCTTGTCCATTCAGAGCGCCTCCAGCTGTGCCCGTACCTGGTCCACGGTGGCCGCCAGCGGATCGAGGAAAGTGCCTTCGATACCCAGGCTGCGGCCATATTGCAGCAAGTCCGCCAACGGCAATGCCATCCCACGCACGGCCGACCTGACCGGTAACTGTTCGATCTGCGCGGCTTCGCAGGCCTGCGTGATGACGCTGGCCCACTGCGGCGAGCCCCCATCGTCGCGTTCCCAGCGCATGCGCCGTGCAATGCCATCCGGATGCAGCCACATCGGGGCAAAGTCGAACAGCGGCGTGAGGCCGATCCGCCCCTGCGCATCGCGCCGGATGGCGGTATTGCGGGCGTGATTGTCCTTGTTGCGCAGGACGATGTTGGCGATGTCGCGCTTCAGGTATTCGATGATCTCGGGGAGCGGATCGGTGGCGACTTCACCCAGCCTGGCGCAGACAGCATTGTGTGACGGGATGGCCGCAAAGCCCGTCACGCCGCACAGGGAAGCAATGCTTTCCTGGGCGTGGCGCACGACTGCGGTCCCGCGCACTTCGCGGTCAAAACGGGGGATGAACAAGGCCTTGCCATGCAGTTCCAGCGCGCCGTGGACCTTCAGGCCCAAGTGCATCGCCAGCTGCATGTAGGGTGCCTCCAGACGCAGGATGTGCGCCAGATCCGGGTCGGGCCCGCGTCCGAACTTGACGATGTAATGGCGCTCGGCCAGCTCATCGGGCAAGGCGTGGTCGAGGTAGAACAGGCCATCGCGGGCACGGGTGAGCAGGATCTTGGGCCACTCGCCCTGTACCCCCGACGAGCCCGCCAGGAACAGGCCATGCTGGGCGAGGTATTCATTGAAGTCTTCGGAGCGTGCAGCGATGTCCTCCATCGCAAAGCCGCGCAGCTGCGGTCCGCTGCGCGCCTGCGCCCACTCCCAGGCTTCCTGCACGCGCAGGTTGCCGATGGGATTGCCCGCGCCAGCACATAGCAGCGGCCAGTCGGCGCTGGCTTCGGCGCGCTCATCCAGACCCAGCTGGCGCAACAGTTCGCCACGACCGTAACCTTGCGGCAGCAGATCGATCAGGCAAGCTGGCCAGCGCGCCTCACTAAGGCTCTCCAACCCCACCGGCACGTTCACCGACAAGGCCGCAGCATCGCGCCTGCCCATGTAATCGATGGCGTGCACGGCGTCATAGCTGAAGTAAGTCGAGGCAGCCATGCCCAGCTCGACCGGCGCAGTCAACGACAACGCACCGGCCTGCCGCCAGGCCCCGTCGATATGAACTTGAAGTGTGCAGGAAGTCTTCATATACACATCATACTATCATCATTGACCCGAAAAGCCATGATAATCGTGATAGTTTGATGTGCAAATGTCTTTTTGCTACTCCGCAAACACCTGCCACACCAACCACACATTGGCCGCCGAAATGGTCACGAAGAGCAGCCAGGCCACCGCGCTCACCCACCAGCGATTGACCAGGTCGCCCATCAGATCCCGGCGGCTGGTGAGGCGGATCAGCGGATACATGGCAAAGGGCAGCTGCAGCGACAGCACCACCTGGCTGGCGACCAGCAGCTTGCCTACCGAATGCGGTCCCAGGGTGAGCACGCCGATCAACGCGGGCACCAGGGCCAGCGCGCGGGTGATGACGCGGCGCTGCCAGCAGGGAATCTTGAGCTTGAGAAAACCCTCCATGATGACCTGCCCGGCAATGGTGCCGGTGAAGGTCGAACTCTGTCCGGAAGCGAACAAGCCTACGCCAAACAGAATGGCGGCCATGGCCGACCCGGTGATGGGGTCCAGCAGGTGATAGGCCTCATCCAGCTCGGCGACCTGCGTATTGCCGCTCTTGTGGAAGGCCGCTGCCGCCAGGATCAGAATGGTGGCGTTGATGACCATGGCGATCAACAGCGAGACCGTGGTATCGACCCGCGTGTAGCGTACCGCCTCCAGCAGCGACGCCGGATCACGCTGCACGCTGCGGGTCTGAACGATGGAGGAATGCAGGTAGAGATTGTGCGGCATCACCGTGGCACCGATGATGCCGATGGCCAGGTACAGCGGTTCGCGGCTGGAGATGGCCTGCAGCGAGGGGACGAAGCCCTGCATCACCTCATGCCAGTCCGCCTTGACGAAGGCCAGCTGCGCCAGCAGGCAGGCGGCGATGGTGATGACCAGGCCCAGGATGATGGCCTCGACCTGGCGGAATCCCCTGCCCTTCAATCCCAGCACGATGAGCGTGTCCAGCGCCGTCAGCAGCACGCCCACCGGCAGCGACACTCCCAACAGCAGGTTGAAGGCCAGCGCGCAGCCCAGCACCTCGGCCAGATCGCAGGCGATGATGGAGAGCTCGGCCAGCACCCACATGCCCTTGCCCACAGCCGGTGGATAGTGCTCCCGCGAATGCACTGCCAGGTCCTTGCCGGTAGCGATCCCCAGCCGCGCGCACAGGCATTGCAGCACGATGGCGGCCAGGCTGGAGAGCATCACCACGAACAGCAGCTGGTAACCGAACTGTGAACCTGCCTGGATCGATGTCGCCCAGTTGCCGGGGTCCATGTAGCCGATCGAGACCAGCAGGCCCGGCCCCACGTAGATGCGCAGCTTCTGCCAGACCGAAGCACCGCGCGGTACGTTGACGGTACCGGCGACTTCGGAAGGGCAGAACGGAGCCGTGGCCGTCGTGGGCAAACCCGGGATGCGGGGAAAGCGGAAAGTGAATGGCAAGACGAAAATCCCCCTGTGTGCCGTTGATGGCGTCGCCGGGATCAACGTCCCGGGCGATGCTGCCTTATTGCGCCCACTTGGCCAGCGCCGTGTCGTCGCTCTCGCGGGCGTCGACCCAGCGTGCGCCGTCCGGCGTCTGTTCTTTCTTCCAGAACGGGGCCTGGGTCTTGAGGTAATCCATGATGAATTCGCAGGCGGCAAAGGCTTCGCCGCGATGCGGTGAAGTCACCGCCACCAGCACGATCTGCTCGCGCGGCTGCATGGGACCGACGCGATGGATCACCAGCGCATCGAAGATCGGCCAGCGTGCCTTGGCTTGCTCCACGATCTGTTCCAGGGCGCGCTCGGTCATGGCGGGATAGTGTTCCAGCTCCATCTCCGAGACCGCCGCGCCCTCATTGAGATCGCGCACGGTGCCCACGAAACTGACTACTGCGCCGACGCGCGGATTGGCCAGGCGCAGCTGCGCCACTTCAGTGGAGAGATCGAAATCGGCAGTCTGGACGCGGACGGGCATGGTTCAACCGGAAATGAATGCAGGCTGCGATTCTACCAGCGCCAGCCCGCCCGCGAGTGCAGCGGGATCAGACCAGCAGTCCCCATAGCAGCAGCGTCATGCCCAGCCCGATCACCGAGACCAGCGTCTGGATCACCGACCAGGTGGCCAGGGTCTGCTTCAGGTTCAGGCCGAAGTATTCCTTGACCATCCAGAAGCCGGCGTCATTGACGTGGCAGAAGAACACCGAGCCCGCACCGATGGCCAGTGCCATGAGCGAATTGTGGGTGGCAGAAAGGCCCGCCACCAGCGGCGCGACGATGCCGGCGGTGGCAGTCGTGGCGACGGTGGCCGAACCGGTTGCCTGGCGCAGCGCCACGGCGATGATCCAGGCCAGCAGGATCAGCGGGACGTGGGTGCCATCGGCGATCTTGGTGATGGTGTCGCTGATACCGGCCGACAGCAGGGTCTGCTTCAGTCCGCCACCCGCGCCGATGGTCAGCAGGAGACCGGCGATGGGCGGCAAGGCACGGCGCAGCGTGGCGCCGACTTCAAAGCGGCTGCTGCCCTGGCCCCAGCCCAGCACCACCACGGCAAAGAGCACCGTCACGGTCAGCGCAATAATCGGTTCACCGAAGAAGTTGAGCATTTCAAACAGCTCGGTCTTGGGCGTGACCCAGATGCGCGCCACGGTGCGGCCCAGCATCAGCACCACCGGCAGCAGGATGGTCACCAGCGCCACCAGGAAGCTGGGCTGCGACTGGCCTTCACGGGCGCTGAAGAGTTTGCCGATCTGGTCCGGTTCGGCCAGGTTCAGGCGCGGCGCGATGAAGTTGCCGTACAGCGGACCGGCAATGATCACCGCCGGAATGGCCACGATGAAGCCCAGCAACATGGTCGTGCCCAGGTCGGCATGCAGCGCGGAAACGGCGATCAGCGGGCCCGGATGCGGCGGCAGCAGCGCGTGCAAGGTGGTCATGCCTGCCAGCGCGGGAATGGCCACGCGCATGATCGGCAGTTCGGAACGACGCGCCATGACGAAGATGATCGGGGCCATCATCACCAGCCCCACTTCAAAGAACAGCGGCAGGCCGACCACCAGCGCCACCAGCGCCATCATCCAGGGGATGATGCTGCCGCGCGCATAGCGCAGGAGCGTGTTGACGATGCGGTCGGCTGCGCCCGATTCGGCCATGAGCGCGCCCAGCATGGCGCCCAGCGCGATGATGATGCCGGCTTCACCGAGCAGGCTGCCGGCCCCTTTGCTGAAGGCCTTGGCGATGTCTTCCAGCGGCAGGCCGGCACCGATGCCGGCCACGAAGGTGCCGATGAGGATGGAGAGGAAAGGAGCGATGGACAGGAAACTGATCAGCACCACAATGGTGACCAGTGCGGCCAGCGTCACCAGCAGCAATTGCGTGTCCTGGGCCGCCCAGGCGGCCAGATGCGTCGAAATCAAGATAGATCCTTCTACAGGTGTGGATGAATGCGCATCGCTTCATTGAACGATGTCTTTTGCACCCCTCCGCAAGCCTGTTTGGGGCAGGCCTGGTCTCCTCCCAAAGAATCCGGCATGCCGAATGTCCGGTCTCAGCCCGCTGGATGCGGGTCTTACATCTTTTGCCAGACGCTGGCCAGCCACGGTTGCTGCTCGCGCGGCAAACCGTCAGGGCGGTAATAATGCCGCAATTCAACGAAGCCCGCTGGCACCACATAGCGCCGCCAGCCTTCCAGGCTATGCCAGACCCCATAGCGCGGACCGCTCCAGCCTTCCAGATCATTGCCGCGCGGATTGGAACTGAAGAGGATGCCACCCGGCTTCAGGCTGGCATGCAGCTGTCCCAGCACGCGCGGCAGCTCGGTGGACGGCACGTGAAACAGCGAGGCATTGGCAAAGATGCCGTCAAAGCGTGCCAGCGGCAGATCCAGCTGCAGGAAATCCTGATGCAGGACTTCACAGCCGCTGGCCGCGCGCGCCATCTCGACGAATTCGGCCGTGCCGTCCAGCCCCACGGCCACATGGCCACGCCGGGTGAATTCGATCAGGTCTCGTCCCGGACCACAGCCGAGGTCCAGGATCGTGAACGGCCCCTGCCCGGCTGGCCCCGACCTGGCGTGCAGGGCATCGAGCAGGGCCGCCATGTTCTGGCTGACGTCATGATCCCAGGTCCCCTCGCGGAAACTTTGCGCGTTGCTGCTGTAGTGCGCAATCGTGCCCACTACCGGATCGCGACCGATGCTCATGTCAGCCCCCGGTGACGGGCGGGAAGAAGGCCACCTCGCCACCATCGACGATCTCGGTATCGGCCTCAGTCATTTCATGGTCGTAGGCCATGCGCAGGTTCTTTTCCGGTCCCAGCACTTCGGCCCAGATGCCGCCCCGGCCCATCAGGAAGGCGCGCACGTCGCCGACGGTCTTGACGCTGTCGGGCAGCTCGATGATTTCCTGCGAGGTCTGCAGGGCTTCGCGCACGCTGGCGAAGAAACGGAGTTCGATTTTCATGGGATGTCCTTGATGATGGCAGCAGACCCTCAGTGGGCGATATGAATCTTGCTGCGGATATGCTTGAGATGAACCACGATGGTAAAGGTCATCATCACCAGCAACGACCAGGCACTCCATTTGCCCAGGTGCACGGTGGACCAGGCCCCCATCTGGTTGGGATAGCGCCAGATGCCGAAGAAGGTACTGATGTTCTCGGCCAGCCAGATGAAGAACCCGATCAGCAGGAACGCCAGCAGCAGCGGCATCTTGCGGTCCCGGTCCAGCGGGCGGAACAGCACCGTGGAGCGGGCATACAGACCCAGTGCGCAAGCCGCCAGATACCAGCGGTAGTCGCCGATGTAATGATGCGTGAAGAAATTGACGTAAATCAGCAAGGCGATCAGGGTCGCCATCCAGTACGGGGGATGATGCTGGATGCGCAGGTCGAACAGGCGCCAGGCCTGGATGATGTAGCTGCCCACGGCGGCATACATGAATCCGGAAAACAGCGGCACCCCGAACAGCTTGGTATAGGCGAAGTCAGGATAACTCCAGGACTGGATCGCCCCCGAGGTCTTGAACACCTCCAGCGCAAAACCGACCACGTGGAAGACGCTGATGGCCTTGAGTTCGGCCATGGTTTCGATCCGGGTCGAGACCATCCATGCCTGCACCAGCAAGGCGAAGAGCAGCAAGGCATCATAGCGGGGAAGGCCGAGCAGTCCAGCGCGCGGCATCAGGAAAACGGCGGCGAAGAAGAGGCCCGCAAACAGGCAACAGCGCGCTTCCTTGATGCCGAACACGAGAAATTCCAGCACGAAGCGACGCCAGCCGGTGGCCTCGCTGGGAATGCTGCTGCTCAGGTACTGATCGATGTCAGCCAGTCTCATCGGAGCTCCGTCGGCTTCAGTTCAGCAGCGCATCGAACGCCAGGAACTGCACCGTATCGCCGGCAGCGATGGTTTGTCCGGGCGGATTGTCAATCAGACCATCGGCCCAGACGGTCGAGGTCAGCACCGCCGACCCCTGACTGGGGAAAAGATCCAGCCCGCCCTGAGCGTTGCGACGTACCCGCAGGAATTCCCGGCGGCGGTCGGCGCGCGGCCAGTCGAAGTCGGCCCGCATGGCCACCGGCTGCGGCAACACGGACTCGTGCGGCAGCCCTTGCAGGCGCAGGATGAAGGGCCGTACGAACAGCAGGAAGGTCACAAAGGACGACACCGGATTGCCCGGCAATCCCAGGAAGAAAGCTTCACTTCCCTCTTCACCCACCTCTGTTCCGCGCCGCACCTGGCCAAACGCCAGCGGCTTGCCAGGCTTCATGGCGATCTGCCACATGTTGATACGGCCCTCAGCTTCGACAGCGGGCTTCACATGGTCTTCTTCCCCCACCGAGACGCCGCCGCTGGTGATGATGAGGTCGTGCTCGCGAGCGGCCTCGCGCAGGGTCAGGCGGGTCGCCTCCAGACTGTCGGGCACGATGCCGAAGTCGCTCACCTGGCAGCCCAGTTTCTGCAACAGGCCGCGCAGCAAGAAGCGATTGGAATTGTAGATGCCGCCCGGCTTCAATGGCTGGCCGGGCATGGTCAGTTCATCGCCAGTGAAGAACACCGCCACACGCACCGGCCGCAGCACCTGCAGCCGCGCCTGACCGATGGAGGCCGCCAACCCCAGTTCCTGCGGGCGCAGGCGGGTGCCGGCCGCGAGGATGGTGCTGCCCTGGCGGATGTCTTCACCGATCATGCGCACCCATTCACCGCTCTTGGGGACATGGCGGATCACCACGTAGTCGCCCTCGGTCTCGCAGGCTTCCTGCATGACGACGGCGTCAGCGCCCTGCGGCATCATCGCACCGGTAAAGATGCGCGCCGCCGTACCCGGTTCCAGCGGCTGGCCCACGTGGCCCGCCGGAATGCGCTGCGACACGCGCAGGCGGGCCTGGCCCGATGCGCAATCGGCCGCACGCACGGCGTAGCCATCCATTTGCGAATTGTCCATGCCGGGCACGTCGATGCAGGCCGTGACCGGCTCGGCCAGCACGCGGCCACCAGCCTCCAGGACATCAACGCTCTCGTGTTCCAGCACCGGCACGGCAGCCGCCAGCAAGGTGTCGAGCGCCTGGCTGACGTCCTGCATGGGAGCACGGGGCGGCTGGTCGGATGAGGGGGCGACGGTGGGAGTGGACGTGGAGGACATGGCAAGCCTGAGGGAGAAGATCGGATGACGGGTGAGCGTTGTTTTCTGGTCGATACAGCGACCCGACATTCTAATGCAATCAGCGCCCCGCCGCGCTCCATGAAAAACGCCGTCCGGGCGCTGGGCGCGGACGGCGTTGCAATGACGACTGCGCGGCTTACAGGTCGGTATGCTCGGCCACGTAAGCCTTCACGCGGGCGGCATCGGCCGGCATCACCTCGAAGCGCTGCGGCAGCGCCTCGATGTTCTCGAAACCGGCGGGACGATCGGCATCGCGGCCCAGGGCTTCGCGGATGGTTTCATTGAACTTGGCCGGCAAGGCGGTTTCCAGCACGATCATGGTCACGCCTGGTACCAGATGTTCGCGGGCCACCTTGATGCCGTCGGCAGTGTGGGTGTCGACGGTAATGCCATAGGCCTTCTCGGCGAAGCGGATGGTCTCCAGACGGTCGGCGTGGGTCGACTTGCCGGAGGCAAAACCGTACTGCATGACGCTGGCGAATTCATTGCCGTCGCTGCCGGCCTGGCCGCTGAGGTCAAAGCCGCCCTCGGTCTCGACCTTGTGGAACAGGGCTTTCACGCGGGCGCTGTCGCGGCCCAGCAAATCATAGACGAAGCGCTCGAAGTTGGAGGCCTTGCTGATGTCCATGCTCGGGCTGCTGGTGTGGTAGGTCTCGGCCGACTTGCGCACGCGGTAGTGGCCGGTGCGGAAGAATTCGTCCAGCACGTCGTTCTCGTTGGTGGCCACCACCAGCTTGTCGATGGGCAAGCCCATCATGCGGGCGATGTGGCCGGCGCAGATGTTGCCGAAGTTGCCCGAAGGGACGGTGAAGGACACCTTCTGCTCATTGCTGGTGGTCGCGGCCAGGTAGCCCCGGAAGTAGTACACCACCTGGGCCACCACGCGTGCCCAGTTGATCGAGTTGACGGTACCGATCTTCTTGGTGGCCTTGTACTCCAGGTCGTTGGAGATGGCTTTGACGATGTCCTGGCAATCGTCGAAGACGCCTTCGACCGCCAGGTTGAAGATGTTGGGGTCTTGCAGGCTGAACATCTGGGCGGTCTGGAAGGCGCTCATCTTCTTGTGCGGCGACAGCATGAAGACGCGGATGCCCTTCTTGCCACGCATGGCGTATTCGGCAGCGCTGCCGGTGTCGCCTGAGGTGGCGCCGACGATGTTCAATTCCGCGCCCTTTTTGGCCAGCGCATATTCGAACAGATTGCCCAGCAATTGCATCGCCATGTCCTTGAAGGCCAGCGTGGGGCCGTTGGACAGGCTTTGCAGCACCAGCTTCTTGCCTTGCTCGTCCTGCAGGGTACGCAGCGGGGTTATCTGGCTGGCATCTTCACCGACGCGGGCGTTGCGGTAGACGTCGGCGGTATAGGTCTTGTGGGCCAGCGCCTTGAGGTCCGCTTCCGGAATGTCGGTGGCGAATTTCTTGAGGACTTCGAAGGCCAGGTCGGCATACGACAGCGTGCGCCACTGATCCAGTTCGGCGCCGCTGACCTGCGGATACGCTGCCGGCAGGTACAGGCCGCCGTCAGGGGCCAGGCCGCCCAGCAGGATGTCAGAAAAGGAAGGAGTTGCAGCGTGACCGCGGGTGGAAACGTAGTGCATGTCGATAGGATGCGCCGGCAGGCGGCGAGAGCGTGGAGTGGGAGGAAAGTCCTCGATTATACGGCCAGCGGGCGCTGCACAAAAGCGCGGCATGGAAGAAAGCTGCACCGGGATGCCGTGCCATGGCCAACGATGCTGGTCGTGCACGGCCAATGTTGCACCGAATCATCATGGCATGGAGGGCAGCTGAAATAAAACGTTACCGCCCTTGAAAGCCGCGCATGGCCGGGCTATGCTGCGCCACTTCGTGCAGCACCGCCGGGATGGCGGGAATGTTTGCGCGCTGGCCACATCAAAGACGCATTTCACACTCAAAAGGATGGAAAACGGCATGAACCACAAGATCAAGACCCTGCTGGCCACGGCCGGCCTGTTCGGCGCCCTGCTGGCGAGCCTGCCGGCGCATGCCGAGAACTGGCAATCGCTGGGCGGCACGGACAGCTCCGAGCTGCTGGTGGACACCGACTCCATCATCGAATCCGGCGGCATCCGCGAGGCCTGGTCGATGTGGAACTTCAAGCAAGCCCGCCCCAACAACGGCGACCCGAGCTTCCCGACCCTGAAGTCCTACAAGGACTTGCACCAGTACAACTGCAAGGCCGGCTCCATGAAGCTGGTGCGTGAAATCATCTTCGCCGAGAACGATGGCAAGGGCGACAAGCGTGACCACAGCGATGCCCTGAAGGGACAAGAGTTCAACAAGCCCAAACCGATGTCGGTGGGCGACGCCATGCTGCAGGCGGTCTGCAATTTCGAACTGAAGAAATGATCATAGGGGGCCTTGACCACCCCCTTTCCCGATTTAATGAAAAACGGAGCCCGCGAGCTCCGTTTTTCATTGCTGCCTTGAGCGCTGATCAGCCCAGTTCTTCCAGGCGGATCTTGGTGACCTGACCAACCACGGTCGCCAGGGATTCGATCTTGGCGATGGCGGCCTCGATGTTCTTTTCCTGGGTCTGGTGGGTCAGCATGATGATGTCGGTCTGCTGCTCGCCTTCGGCCGGCTCCTTCTGCAGCATGGCATCGATGGAAATGGTCGAATCAGCCAGGATGCGCGTCACATCGGCCAGCACGCCAGCCTGGTCGGCCACGCGGATGCGCAGGTAGTAGCTGGTCACCACTTCGCTCATCGGCAGCACCGGGGTATCGGCCATGGCATTGAGCTGGAAGGCCAGCGAAGGCACGTGGTGCTCCGGATCGGCGGTCGCCAGGCGGGTAATGTCGACCAGGTCGGCGATGACCGCTGAGGCGGTCGGCTCGGAACCGGCACCCTTGCCGTAGTACAACGCTTCGCCCACGGCATCGCCGCGCACCACCACGGCATTCATCGCGCCCTCGACATTGGCGATCAGGCGCGAGGCCGGGATCAGCGTCGGGTGTACGCGCAGCTCGATGCCCTTCTCGGTCTGGCGGGTAATGCCCAGGAGCTTGATGCGATAGCCCAGCTTCTCGGCGTAGGTGATGTCGCTGGCCTGCAGCTTGGTGATGCCTTCCACATGGGCCTTGTCGAACTGCACCGGGATGCCGAAGGCGATCGAGGCCATGATGGTCAGCTTGTGGGCCGCGTCCACGCCTTCGATGTCGAAGGTCGGGTCGGCTTCGGCATAGCCCAGGCGTTGCGCTTCCTTGAGCACCACGTCGAAGTCCAGCCCCTTGTCGCGCATCTCGGAGAGGATGAAATTGGTGGTGCCGTTGATGATGCCGGCGACCCACTGGATGCGGTTGGCGGTGAGACCTTCGCGCAGCGCCTTGATGATGGGGATGCCACCGGCCACGGCGGCCTCGAAGGCCACCATGACGCCCTTTTCCTGCGCCGCCTTGAAGATTTCATTGCCGTGCTTGGCGATCAGGGCCTTGTTGGCCGTGACCACGTGCTTGCCGTTGGCGATGGCCTTGAGCACGAGGTCGCGGGCGATGTCATCACCGCCGATCAGTTCCACGACGATATCGATCCCGGGATCGTTCACCACCAGGTTGCCGTCGTTGACGACCTTGACTTTTCCCTGGGTCAGTTCGGTCGCGCGGGCAGTATTGCGAGCGGCGACCATGGTAATTTCAATGCCCCGGCCTGCACGGCGCGCAATCTCTTCCTGGTTGCGCTGGAGAACATTGAAAGTACCGGAACCCACGGTGCCGATGCCGAGCAAACCTACTTTGATGGATTTCATATTGTCTTCGTGGTTGATGAAAAATGACCGTCACGCCGCTGGCCGCAGCATGACGGGGACTGCAGAAACGGATCAGGCCGTACCGTGACGACGGCGGTAGCCTTCCAGGAAGTGCGCAATGCGCCCCATGGACTCGGTCAGGTCGTCGGTGTTGGGCAGGAACACCACGCGGAAGTGGTCCGGCGTGGGGCAATTGAAGCCGGTGCCCTGCACGATCAACACCTTTTCCTCGGCCAGCAGCTCGTAGGCGAATTCCTGATCGTCCTTGATCGGATAGATCTCCGGATCCAGGCGCGGGAACATGTACAGCGCCGATTTGGGCTTCACGCAGGTCACGCCGGGGATATCGGTCAGGAGCCGGTGTGCCAGGTCGCGCTGCTTGGTGAGGCGACCATTGGGCGCCACCAGGTCGTTGATGCTCTGATAGCCGCCCAAGGCGGTCTGGATGGCGAACTGGCCAGGCGCATTGGCGCACAGGCGCATGGAGGCCAGCATGTTCAAGCCTTCGATGTAGTCGCGGGCATGCTTCTTCTCCCCCGACACCACCATCCAGCCGGCGCGGTAGCCGCAGGAACGATAGTTCTTGGACAGGCCGTTGAAGGTGATGAACAGCACGTCATCGGCCAGCGAGGCCAGCGAGGTATGGGTGTTGCCGTCGTAGAGCACCTTGTCGTAGATCTCGTCGGCCAGAATGATCAACTGGTGCTGACGCGCCAGTTCGATGATTTCCTTGAGCACGTCCACCGAATAGAGCGCGCCGGTCGGGTTGTTGGGATTGATGACGACGATGGCCTTGGTGTTGGGCGTGATCTTCTTCTTGATATCGGCGATGTCGGGCTGCCAGCCTTGCTGCTCGTCGCAGACGTAATGGACCGGAGTACCGCCCGACAGGCTCACCGCCGCCGTCCACAACGGATAGTCGGGCGAAGGGACCAGCACTTCGTCACCGGTGTTGAGCAGCGCGTTCACGCTCATGACGATCAGTTCGGAGGCGCCATTGCCGAGATAGATGTCATCGATGGTGACACCCTCGATCTTCTTTTGCTGGGTGTAGTGCATGACCGACTTGCGCGGGGCGAACAGGCCCTTGGAATCGGTGTAGCCGGAGGCATTGCCCATGTTGCGGATCATGTCCTGCACGATCTCGTCGGGCGCATCGAAGCCGAAGGCGGCCAGGTTGCCGATATTGAGCTTGATGATCTTGTGGCCCTCTTCCTCCATCTGACGCGCTTTTTCCAGCACGGGACCCCGAATGTCGTAACACACATCTGCCAGCTTCTTGGATTTCTGAATCGGTCGCACAGCTCTTCCTCTATTCGTTTCGCGCCAGGCCGCACCGGCTGCCGGCCGGGCCTGCCCTGCTTCATCGGCCGCATGCGCCGGACCGGAACCTTTACCTCGCGGTTCTCTCCATTACCACGCTTGCCGTCATTTTCCTGCATGTTTTTGCCTGCTGCAGTGCAGTGTAAAGCACTTGCAAAGAGGCCTGCGGCGGCGCCCCATGGGCTTGCCGGGAACCGGCCATTTTGCCCAAAGCTAAGCATTTTATCAATCAAATAGGCGTGCGCCAGGGTCGGAAACGGCTACAATGGCGCACTTTACGACCAGGTTGCCGCGATGTATGTCGACCTGACATCATGGCCTGGACGTTCGCCCCGCGGGGCCGCCTGCAACCCATCCTGCCCATCTGCGATGAAGCTCCATTCGACCGAAACCAAGCAATACCAGACCGTCACCGCCTACGACGAAGACGGTGTCGAGCTCAATGCCATCCGGTTCACCAACAGCCTGCTGGTACTGCCCGAAAGTGAACCGGTGCCGTGGCCGGTAGAGCGCTTCGAGGCACTCACCACCGAGCATTTCGCCCAGATCGATGCTACCGCGCCCGATGTGGTCATCCTGGGCACCGGCGAACGCCAGCGCTTCGTGCATCCCAGGCTGACCACGGCGCTGACCGCGCGCCGCATCGGCGTGGAGTGCATGGATAACCAGGCGGCCTGCCGCACCTACAACATTCTCATGGCCGAAGGGCGCAAGGTGGCCCTGGCGCTGATCATCGCACCCCAGGCCTGACGCCGGCACCTGCCGCGACAAGAAACCGAAGAACACGCAACAAGGAACCGCTGTCAATGCGCGAACTGTACAAATCCAAGGCGTTCGTCTGGACGCTGATCATTCTCTTCCTGCTGGTCTGGTTCTGGATGCTGGGCGCCCGCGTGCTGGTGCCCACCGACGAGGGCCGCTATGCCGAAATGGCGCGCGAGATGGTGGCCACGCAAGACTGGATCACCACCCGCCTGAACGGCATCAAGTACTTCGAGAAGCCACCCCTGCAAACCTGGATGAATGCCATCACCTTCGAGCTGTTTGGCCTGGGTGAATGGCAGGCGCGCCTGTGGACGGGCCTGTGCGGCCTGCTCGGCATCGGCCTGGCGAGCTATACCGGCACCCGCATCTTCAATGGCCGCGTGGGCTTCTATGCGGCACTGGTGCTGGCCTCCAGCTTCTTCTGGGCGGGCATGGGCCACATCAATACGCTGGACATGGGGCTGTCGGGGATGATGACCATCGCCCTCTGTTCGCTCCTGATGGCGCAGCGCGACGGCGCCTCCCGCGAGAGCCAGCGCAACTGGATGCTGCTGTGCTGGGCCGGCATGGCGCTGGCGGTGCTGTCCAAGGGTCTGATCGGTATCGTCCTGCCGGGCGCGGTGTTGGTACTCTATTCAATCTTCGCGCGCGACTGGGCGATCTGGAAGCGGCTGCACCTGATCAAGGGCCTGATCCTGTTCTTTGCGATCTGCACCCCCTGGTTCCTGGCGGTGTCGCTGCGCAATCCGGAGTTCCCGCAGTTCTTCTTCATCCACGAACACTTCCAGCGCTTCACCACCAAGATTCATAGCCGCACCGGTCCGTGGTACTACTTCATCCCCATTCTGGTACTGGGCATCATTCCCTGGCTGGGCGTGTTCTTCCAGAGCCTGTGGAAAGGCACCCGCGAACAGCGCGATACGGCCGGCTACAACAGTCTCAACGGCGGACGCTTCCAGCCCAAGCGACTGCTGCTGGTGTGGGCGGTATTCATCTTCGTGTTCTTCAGCATCTCGGACTCCAAGCTACCCTCCTACATCCTGCCGATCTTCCCGGCGCTGGCATTGCTGATCGCCTGCTATCTGGAAGAAGCCGACTACAAGGCGCTGGCCTGGGCCGGCTCGCTGGTGGCCCTGCCCTCGGCGGTGGCGCTGGCCTTCATCCCGCGCGTGCCCTCGCTGGCCAAGAACGCCTACTCCCTGCCGCTGATCGAAGCCCACGTGCCCTACCTGTATGCGGGTGCCCTGATCTTCTTCGTCGGCGGCATCGCCGCCATCCGTCTGGCGCGTCAGCACAAGGACTGGGCCGTGACCTCACTGGCGACCACCGCCTTCCTGGCCGGCCAGTTGCTGATGCTGGGCCATGACCCGCAAGGCCGCTATTCCGCAGGCGTGGACTACGTGCCCGTCCTGCAGGCCGAACTGAAGCCGGAAACACCGATCTATCTGGTCGGCCGCTATGAACAGGCCCTGCCCTTCTATCTGCGCCGCACCATGATCCTGGTGGAGCATGCCGATGAGATGGAGTTCGGCCTCAAGCAGGAACCGCAACTGTGGCTGCCGACCGTCGATGCCTTCGTGGCACAGTGGGTGGCCGACCATGCCGCCGGCAAGAAGGATATCGCCATCATCGATCCGACCATCTACAAGCAGCTGGTCGAGCGCAAGCTGCCCATGCGCCTGATCGGCCAGGACCCGCGCCGGGTGATCGTGGCCAATGATCCGGCCCCCGCCGTTCCGGCCGCTGGCGAGAAGAAGGCCGCGAAATGAACCTGACGACATTTGGCTTCATCTTTGTCGGCATCTGCCTGAACGCAGTTGCACAATTGCTGCTCAAGGCCGGCACCAATGCCGTCGGCGCGATCCACCTGACGGCGGACAACTGGTTTTCCACCGGGCTCAAGCTGGCCACCCAGCTGCCCATCATCGGTGGCCTGTCCTGCTACGTGATTTCGGTCGGCGTGTGGATCATCGGCCTGTCGCGCGTGGATGTGACCATCGCCTACCCGCTGCTTTCCCTGGGCTACATCATCAATGCCATCGGTGCCTGGTACTTCCTGGGTGAGGCGGTCACCCCGCAGCGCCTGCTGGCCATTGGCGTGATCATCGTCGGTGTGGTCTTGCTGACCAGAAGCTGATTTACAATACCGCGTTGCCGTGCGCCCGGCGCGCCGGCAACAGCCCTGCCGCCTGGCGCGGCCCTCCCCCCTGAATATCGTCTGACCGGATTTCACCATGAGCCTGCCCTTTCTGCCGTTTGCCAAACCCACCATCGATGAAGCCACCATCGCCGCCGTCGGCGACGTGCTGCGATCGGGCTGGATCACCAGCGGCCCCAAGGTGCAGGCCTTCGAAAAGGCCTTGTCGGAGTACCTGGACGGGCGCATCGTACGCACCTTCAGTTCCGGCACCTGCACGATGGAAATCGCCCTGCGCATCGCTGGCATCGGGCCGGGCGATGAGGTCATCACCACCCCGATCTCCTGGGTCGCCACCGCCAACGTGATCCTGGAGACCGGCGCCACCCCGGTCTTTGCCGACATTGATCCGGTCACCCGCAACATCGACCTGGATCAGCTGGAGGCGGCCATCACCCCGCGTACCAGGGCCATCATCCCGATCTACCTGTCCGGCCTGCCGGTGGACATGGACCGCCTCTACGCCATTGCCGCCAAGCACCAGCTGCGCGTGGTGGAAGACGCCGCCCAGGCACTGGGATCGACCTGGAACGGCAAGCGCATCGGCGCCTTCGGCGACTTCGTTTCCTTCAGCCTGCAGGCCAACAAGAACGTCACCAGCTCCGAAGGCGGTTTCCTGGTGCTCAACAATGCCGAGGAAGCCCGCCTGGCCGAGAAATACCGCCTGCAGGGCGTCACCCGCAGCGGCTTCGACGGCCTGGAAGTGGACGTCCTGGGTGGCAAGTTCAACATGACCGATGTGGCCGCCGCCATCGGCCTGGGGCAGTTCGCCCATATCGACGCCATTACCGCCCATCGCAAGGCGCTGGCACGCCACTATTTCGCCTGCTTCGGCAGCGACTTCGAAGCCAACTACGGCGCCCAGCTGCCGGTGGCCGATCTCGACAACTCCAACTGGCACATGTTCCAGCTGGTCCTGCCAGAACGCATCACCCGCGCCGCCTTCATGGAAAAGATGATGGAAAAGCAGATCGGCATTGGCTATCACTACCCGGCCATTCATTTGCTCAAGCTCTACCGTGAACGCGGCTTCAAGGAAGGCATGTTCCCGGTGGCCGAGCGCGTCGGCCAGCGCATCGTCTCGCTGCCCATGTTCAATGCAATGAGTAAAGAAGACGTTGAGCGCGCAGTTGAAACGGTAAAATCGGTGCTTGGCTGATTTTTGCGGTTGATGCGAAGAAATTCGGCATAATTCGATTTATTTGCATTCCTGCAATGTCGCAGCAGCACACTCCCTGGCCTGAACGCCGCGATGAAGCTGATCGTGGCGCATCGGGCCTTTGATTTATGGACGTCGATACGGCTCCGTCCGTGCCGACACCACGCAATTCCAGCAATTTACGATATTTGATGAAACCAGAACTGTCCGTCGTCATCCCGGTATACAACGAGGAATCCGGGCTCTCCAAACTGTTCGAGCGCCTCTACCCGGCGCTGGACGCCCTCGGATACCGCTATGAAGTCATCTTCGTCAACGATGGCAGTCGCGACCGCTCCGCCGGCATCCTGGCCGAGCAATACCGCATCCGCCCGGATGTGACGCGCGTGGTGCTCTTCAATGGCAACTATGGTCAACACATGGCAATCATGGCCGGCTTCGAGGCCACCCGTGGCGAAGTCGTGGTGACCCTGGACGCCGACCTGCAGAATCCGCCCGAAGAAATCGGCAACCTGGTGGCCAAGATGCGTGAAGGCTACGACTACGTCGGCTCGATCCGCCGCAAGCGCCAGGATTCGGCCTGGCGCACCTATGCCTCCAAGGCCATGAACCGCCTGCGTGAAAAGATCACCCGCATCAAGATGACCGACCAGGGCAACATGCTGCGCGCCTATGGTCGCAATGTCATTGACCTAGTCAATCAGTGCCGCGAGGTCAATACCTTCGTACCGGCGCTGGCCTACACCTTCGCGCGCAATCCGACCGAGATCGTAGTGGAACATGAAGAACGCTCGGCCGGGGAATCGAAATATTCCTTCTACAGCCTGATCCGCCTGAACTTCGACCTGGTGACGGGCTTCTCGCTGGTGCCGCTGCAATTCTTCTCGCTGCTGGGTATTGCCCTGTCGTTCGCTTCGGCCGCGCTGTTCATCCTCATCGTGCTGCGCCGCCTGCTCATCGGTGCCGAAGTGGGCGGGGTGTTCACGCTGTTCGCCATCACCTTCTTCCTGATGGGCGTGATCCTGTTCTCCATCGGCCTGCTGGGCGAATACATCGGCCGCATCTACATGCAGGTGCGCTCGCGCCCGCGCTATGTGGTGCAGGCCATCCTTGAGCAAGCTACTTCAGAAGACAAGCAAGCCCTATGAACGCCGTCGTCTTTGCCTACCATGATGTGGGTGTACGCTGCCTGAAGGTCTTGCTCGCCCGCGGCGTGCAGGTGTCCCTGGTGGTCACCCATGAGGACAACGCTGCCGAGAACATCTGGTTCGGTTCGGTGGCCGGCCTGTGCCGCGAGCACGGCATTGCCTGCATCACCCCCGCCGATGCGCGCTCGCCGCAGTTGCTGGCCCAGCTGCAGGCCGCACAGCCGGACTTTATCTTCAGTTTTTATTACCGCCATATGCTGCCGGTGGAAGTACTGGCCTGCGCCAGGCGCGGTGCCTACAACATGCACGGCTCGCTGCTGCCCAAGTATCGCGGGCGCGTGCCCATCAACTGGGCGGTGCTGCACGGCGAAACCGAGACCGGCGCCACCCTGCATGAAATGACGGTCAAGCCGGACGCCGGCGCCATCGTGGCGCAGACGGCCGTGCCCATCCTGCCCGACGACACCGCCCATGAAGTCTTCGGCAAGGTCGTCGTGGCCGCCGAAATGACGCTCTGGAACGTGCTGCCGGCCATGCTGGCCGGCCAGACCCCCAACCTGCCCAATGAGCTCTCGCAAGGCAGCTACTTCAGCGGCCGCAAGCCCGAAGATGGCCGCATCGACTGGCGCCGTACCGCCGGCGAGGTCCATAATCTGGTGCGCGCGGTGGCCCCGCCCTATCCTGGCGCCTTCGAAGAAATCGCGGGTGATAAAATTACGGTCACGAGAACCCGGCTGGTTCCGCCAGCGGCCCATCCCGCGCTGCAGCGGGCCCACGGTACGCAGGACAAGTTCTTCGAAGGTGGCAAGTTGTACGCCCGTTGTGGCGATGGCAACTTCCTGCAGATTCTGGGCATCCAGATCAATGATCAGGATGCTTCACTCAACAATTACCTGAAATACATGGCCTCCTGAAGTCCGGCCATTCACTAGCTCTCAACATTATGAAAAAAGTCCTCATTCTCGGCGTCAACGGCTTCATCGGCCATCACCTGTCCAAGCGCATCCTGGAAACCACGGACTGGCACGTCTATGGCATGGACATGATGACCGACCGCATCACCGACATTCTGGAAAACGAGGCCTACAAGTCGCGCATGCACTTCTTCGAGGGCGACATCACCATCAATCAGGAATGGGTGGAATATCACGTCAAGAAGTGCGACGTGATCCTGCCACTGGTGGCCATCGCCACCCCGTCGACCTACGTGAATGCCCCGCTGCGCGTCTTCGAGCTGGACTTCGAAGCCAACCTGCCGATCGTGCGTTCGGCGGCCAAGTACAAGAAGCACCTGGTCTTCCCCTCGACCTCGGAAGTCTATGGCATGTGCCATGACGAGGAGTTCGATCCGGAAGAATCCGAACTGATCTGCGGCCCCATCAACAAGCCGCGCTGGATCTACTCCTGCGCCAAGCAACTGATGGACCGCGTGATCTGGGGCTATGGCATGGAATCGGGCCTGAACTTCACCCTGTTCCGTCCGTTCAACTGGATCGGCGCCGGCCTGGACTCGATCCACACCCCCAAGGAAGGTTCGTCGCGCGTGGTGACCCAGTTCTTCGGCCACATCGTCCGTGGCGAGAACATCTCCCTGGTCGACGGCGGCCAGCAGAAGCGCGCCTTCACCTACATCGATGACGGCATCGATGCCCTGATGAAGATCATCGCCAACGAAGGCGGCGTAGCCTCCGGCAAGATCTACAACATCGGCAACCCGACCAACAACTACTCCATCAAGGATCTGGCTGACATGATGTTGAAGCTGGCCGCCGAGTATCCTGAGTACGCCGAGACCGCCAAGCAGGTGCAACTGGTCGAGACCACCTCCGCGGCCTACTACGGCAAGGGTTACCAGGACGTGCAGAACCGCGTGCCCAAGATCACCAACACCTGCGAAGAACTGAACTGGGCGCCCAAGACCACCATGGCCGACACCCTGCGCAATATCTTCGACGCCTACCGCAGCCAGGTGGCTCAGGCTCGTGCGCTGATGGACTGATCGTCTGCTTGTCAGATGGACCAAGGCAAACCGCGCTTCGGCGCGGTTTTGCTTTTTTGCTCATTTCCCGGCCGGCTTGAATGCAGAACAGATCCCTTAGCTGACACTGCATTGCCCCTCAATGCTGCGCCGCTGCATATTGTTCTATCCCGCGCAGGATGCTAGTCTCGCAACTTGTCGTCCGTCACCGCAGACCAACGCCTGGCGCCACGCCCAGAACATGGCGGACCACCGCCGATTACCTTCTTTTCCGGTCCAGCGAATTGCCCAAACTCACTCTCAAGATCGACGCCGATACCTACCGCGGCACCCGCGTGGGCGTCCCCAACCTGATCAATCAGCTGCGTCGCCATGGTGCGGGCGCCACGTTCCTCTTTTCGCTGGGCCCGGACCATACCGGCTGGGCACTCAAACAGATCTTCCGCCCCGGTTTCTTCAGCAAGGTCTCGCGCACCTCGGTGGTGGAACACTACGGCCTGAAGACCCTGATGTACGGCACCCTGCTGCCGGCCCCCGATATCGGCAAGACCTGCGCGCAATTCATGCGCGCAGCCCGGGATGCCGGCTTCGAATGCGGCATCCATACCTGGGACCACCGCGTCTGGCAGGACGACGTGCGCACCGCCCCGGCCCAATGGACGGTCGAAACCATGCACCGCTCCCATGCCCGCTACCGCGAGATCTTCGGCCAGGCGCCGCGTACCCACGGTGCAGCCGGCTGGCAGATGAATGATCACGCCTTCGTCCAGCTGGACCAGTTCGGCATGGCCTATTCTTCGGACGGCCGCGCGCAGTTGCGCGAGGATGGCCGCCTGGCCGATGCCGATGCGGGCCCGCATCGCCTCTCGGCCTTCGGCAAACCGCTGTCCTGCGTGCAATTGCCGACCACGCTGCCCACGCTGGACGAAATCCTGGGCCGCGAGATCGGCGGCAAGATGATCGATGCGGACAATGCCGCTGAGTTTTTGCTTCAGTTGACCAAAGAACCACGTGATCACGTTTTCACTCTGCACGCGGAACTTGAAGGACAGAAACTCGGCCCCATTTTCGAACGACTGCTCACCGGCTGGCGTGCCCAAGGCTATGAACTGGTGTCCATGGGCGACTACTACCAGAGCATCAAGAATGACGTCCTGCCCATCCTGCCGATCGCCTGGGGCGAGTTGCCCGGCCGTTCAGGCGAGATGATCGTGCAGGCCATGTAATCCCGCCAGCCAACCCTCCACCAACAAGATTTCACCTACGGGGCGCCACTTTGACAGACCGACCATCCCTCCTGAACAAGACCGTGCCGGACTTCTCGGCCGCCATGACCAGTGGCAAGACCTTCAACCTGGCCGACTATCGCGGCAAGAACCTGGTCCTGTACTTCTATCCCAAGGACAACACCCCCGGCTGCACCACCGAGGGCATGCAGTTCCGCGACCTGCATCCCGAGTTCCAGGCCGCCAATACCGAAATCTTCGGCATCAGCCGCGACAGCCTGAAGTCCCACGAAAACTTCAAGGGCAAGCTGGGCATGCCCTTCGAGCTGATCTCCGATCCCGACGAAAGCCTGTGCACCATGTTCGATGTCATGAAGATGAAAAACATGTATGGCAAGCAGGTGCGCGGCGTGGAGCGCAGCACGTTTGTGATTGACGCCGCAGGCAAAGTGGTGAAAGAATGGCGTGGAGTGAAGGTTCCTGCACACGTGGATGAGGTGCTGTCCTTCATCAAAACCCTGGCCTGAATGAAGTCTCATACCTGAACGAGCGGTCCGGTTGCTGCATCGCAATAGCCCATCAGGCTGCTGCGTCCAGCCTCCGGCAGCAGACTTCGATTCAGGCCGCGGCGCCGGTACCTGGCAAGTGCCTGCGACGTGTTCCAACCATGCGGTCAAACGATACAAGCCATTGAATTCAAACAGAAAAACGTTTGCTGGAAGCCGTTTCAGGTTAAGGCCCGAGGCCTGCCGAAACGGCTTTTTTACTTTTTACTTTGCCACCCTCGCCGTCCAGGCCAATCAAGCCCTCGCCCATTGCCTGTCGGCATACCGTCCGGACCCGTCCGGCACGCTGCACGACAGGTGCAAGGATTTCATTGGCATGCCCGGCCCCGCAGCAAGATCCCTCCCTTTGCTGTCTGATGTATTGCTTCACCTGTTCGCTCTGACAAAGCGGTGTTTTCTTCATCCACTTCCGAGGTCCTGATGCCCCTGCCCAAAATGCCGAGCAAACCAGCTTCGATGCTGTCTCCCGAGGACTATCCCAAGGCCGATCGCAACAAGCCCGTCAAACCGAACATCACTCTCGTTGAAACCTCCGCTCCCGTAGTTGCACCACAAGAAGTTGCAGTTGCCGTTGCCGACGTCTCCGACACCAAGGTCGCAGCGCCCCGTGCGCGCATCACCGGCAAGACTGCCGCCGTGGCCGAGAAACCCAAGGTCGCTCCCAAGAGCACCGAAGTCCGTCCCAAGTCGCCCACCAGCCGCGTGGCCGACAAGCTGGGCAAGTCCAAGCTGTTCGTGCTGGATACCAACGTGCTGATGCACGATCCGACCTCGCTGTTCCGCTTCGAGGAACACGACATCTACCTGCCCATGGTCACGCTGGAAGAATTGGACAACCACAAGAAGGGCATGTCCGAAGTGGCCCGCAATGCGCGCCAGATTTCGCGTTCGCTGGATGCGCTGGTGTCGGATATTGCCGAAGATGCGATCGACCTGGGCATTCCCTTGTCCAAGCTGGGCAACAAGGATGCCAAGGGTCGTCTGTACTTCCAGACCAAGCTGCAGAACGCCGCCCTGCCCGAAGGCCTGCCCGAGGGCAAGGCCGACAACCAGATCCTGGGTGTGGTGCGCGCGCTGGACCAGCAGTATCCGGAACGTCCGGTGGTGCTGGTCTCCAAGGACATCAACATGCGTCTGAAGGCGCGTGCCATCGGTCTGCCCGCCGAAGATTACTTCAATGACCATGTGCTGGAAGATACCGACCTGCTGTATTCGGGTATCCAGCAGTTGCCGGATGACTTCTGGAACAAGCACGGCAAAGGCATGGAGTCCTGGCAGGAAAGCCGCCACGGCAGCAGCTATACCTACTACCGTGTGACCGGCCCCTACGTGCCGTCGCTGCTGGTCAACCAGTTCGTCTTCATCGAACCCAAGAATGGCGAGCCGGCCTTCTACGGTCAGGTCAGCCAGATCAACGGCAAGACCGCCGTGTTGCAGACCCTGCGCGACTTTGGCCATGCCAAGAACAGTGTCTGGGGCATCACTGCACGCAACCGCGAGCAGAACTTCGCGCTGAACCTGCTGATGAACCCGGAGTGTGATTTCGTCACCCTGCTGGGCCAGGCCGGTACCGGCAAGACCCTGCTGGCACTGGCCTCGGGCCTGGCGCAGGTGCTGGAGACCAAGCTCTACAACGAAATCATCGTCACCCGCGTGACGGTGCCGGTCGGTGAAGACATCGGTTTCCTGCCGGGCACGGAAGAAGAGAAGATGGGCCCCTGGATGGGCGCCTTCGATGACAACCTCGAAGTGCTCAACAAGTCCGATGGCGATGCCGGTGAATGGGGTCGCGCTGCAACCCAGGATCTGATCCGCTCGCGCATCAAGATCAAGTCGCTCAACTTCATGCGCGGCCGCACTTTCGTGAACAAGTTCTTGATCATCGACGAGGCCCAGAACCTGACGCCCAAGCAGATGAAGACCCTGGTCACGCGCGCCGGTCCCGGCACCAAGATCGTCTGCCTGGGCAACATTGCCCAGATCGACACGCCCTACCTGACCGAAGGCTCCAGCGGCCTGACCTATGTGGTCGACCGCTTCAAGGGCTGGGCGCACAGCGGGCATGTCACCCTGGCGCGGGGCGAACGCTCGCGCCTGGCCGATCACGCCAGCGACGTGTTGTAATCATTTTTCTTCAGCATCAATGCAAAAAGCCACGTGAAAACGTGGCTTTTTGCTTTTGCACGGCGCGGCGAGTGCCGCGCCAACGGGAACGACTTACAGCACGTGCACGCCGATCCACCACGCGATCGCCGCCACGAAGGCCGAGGCCGGGATGGTGAAGATCCACGCCCAGACGATGTTGCTGGCCACGCCCCAACGCACGGCCGACATCTTCTGTGCTGCCCCCACGCCGACGATGGCGCCGGTGATGGTGTGCGTGGTCGAGACCGGAATGCCCAGCGCCGTGGCGATGAACAGAGTGATCGCGCCACCGGTTTCGGCGCAGAAACCACCGACCGGCTTCAATTTGGTGATTTTCTGGCCCATGGTCTTGACGATGCGCCAGCCACCGAAGAGCGTACCCAGGCTGATGGCGCAGTAGCAGGCAATGATGACCCACATCGGCGGTGCATCCGGCGAGGAATAGCCGGAGGCGATCAGCAGCATCCAGATGATGCCGATGGTCTTCTGCGCATCATTGCCGCCGTGGCCCAGGCTGTACATGGAGGCCGACAGCAATTGCAGGCGCCGGAACCAGCCGTCGATCTTGCGCGGCGTGGAGCGGTAGAAGATCCACGATACCGCAAGCATCATCAGCGAGCCGAACACCAGGCCCAGCAAGGGAGACAGCACGATGAAGAGAATCGTCTTCAACAGACCCGCCGAGATCAGCGCCCCGGTACCGGCCTTGGCCACGGCCGCACCGACCAGGCCGCCGATCAGGGCATGCGAGGACGAGGACGGAATACCGTAGTACCAGGTCACCAGGTTCCAGAAGATGGCACCGATGAGGGCACCGAAGATGACGTACTGGTCAACGATGGCTGGCTCGATGGTGCCCTTGCCCACCGAGGCCGCCACGTGCAGCTGGTGAAACACGAACACGGCGGCCAGATTGAAGAAGGCCGCCATGGCCACGGCGGTCTGCGGGCGCAGCACGCCGGTCGAGACCACGGTAGCGATCGCGTTGGCGGCATCGTGGAAACCGTTCATGAAATCGAACAGCAAGGCCAGGACGATCAACAACGCGAGAATATGTAAGCTGATTTGGATTGTTTGCATGGGGAAACCGTTGTGTGAAAGCAGCGGCGTCCCCGTCGGAAATCGAGGGAATCGCCGCTACGCCGACAGATCAGGCGTTTTCGACGATGATGCCTTCGATGATGTTGGCCACGTCTTCGCAGCGGTCGGTGACGGTTTCCAGGATTTCGTAGATGGCCTTGAGCTTGATCAGGGTGCGTACATCAGGTTCATCGCGGAACAGCTTGGACATGGCCGCACGCATGACGTGGTCGGCATCGGATTCCAGGCGGTCGATTTCCTGGCAGATCGCCAGGATCTGGCGCGAATTGTCCATGTTCGACAGCAGGCCCACGGCCGCCTGCACCTTCTCGGCGCAGGACAGGCACAGCTCGGCCAGGCGCTTGGCCTCCGGCGTGATGGACTTGATGTCGTACAGCGAAATGGTCTGGGCAGCGTCTTCCAGCAGGTCCAGGATATCGTCCATGCGCGTGATCAGCTGGTGGATGTCATCACGGTCCAGCGGCGTGATGAAAGTCTTGTGCAGCAGTTCGATGGCATTGTGCGTGATCTTGTCGGCTTCCTTCTCGACGGCTTCAATGGCATGCACACGGATTTCGAGGTCATCGAAATTGGTCATCAGCGCTACCATTTCCTTCGCACACTTGACCGCCAGCTCTGCATGCTGATTGAAAAGGTCAAAGAATTTGCCTTCAGTCGGCATCAATCGTCCAAACATTTTTCTCTCTCATCAATGGTTAGCGCCCGGTTCAAGCGCCGTTTCGAACCGGCCTGCGGCTGCCCCCATGGAAGCCGGTATCCCGCCCTGCCGGTCCTGCACGAACGGCCTTGGGAGCCGTCCGCCTTGCATGCCACGGGCGCCCCAAGGCTGCCCGTGATCCTCCGGCGACGCACCTGACCGGCGCGTCGCCCATGGCCTCAGTCGCCGCCGTAAGGCTGCGCCAGATTGCCGATATAGTTGTCGTACTTGGTATACATCCCCAGGAAGGACAGGCGAATGCTGCCGATGGGGCCATTACGCTGCTTGCCGATGATGATTTCCGCCGTGCCCTTGTCGGGCGAGTCCGGATTGTAAACTTCATCGCGGTAAATGAACAAAATGACGTCCGCATCCTGCTCGATGGCACCCGATTCGCGCAGGTCGGACATCACGGGACGCTTGTTGGGACGCTGTTCCAGCGAGCGGTTCAGCTGCGACAGGGCGATCACCGGACAATTGAGTTCCTTGGCCAGGCCCTTCAGGCTACGCGAGATTTCCGAGATTTCGGAGGCGCGGTTTTCAGAAGAGCTGCCGCCGTTGCCGGACATGAGCTGCAGGTAGTCGATGATGATCAGGCCCAGCTTGCCGCATTGACGCGCCAGGCGGCGCGAACGTGCGCGCAATTCGATGGGCGACAGCGCCGGGGTTTCATCGATGTAGAACTGAGCATCGTTCATCTTCTGGATGGCGTGCGTCAGGCGCGGCCAGTCCTCGTCGAGCAGGCGGCCGGTACGCAGGCGGTGCTGATCCAGCCGACCAACCGAACCCAGCATACGCATGGCCAGCTGGGCCCCGCCCATTTCCATGGAAAATACGGCCACCGGCAGACCCGACTCGATGGCCACATGTTCGCCGATATTGATCGAGAAAGCGGTTTTACCCATGGAAGGACGACCCGCGACGATGATCAGGTCACCCGGCTGCAGGCCGGAAGTCATCTTGTCCAGGTCCATGAAGCCGGTGGGTACGCCGGTGATGTCGCTGGAGCTGTCGCGGTTGTAGAGTTCGTCGATGCGCTCGACCACCTGCGTCAACAGCGGCTGGATTTCCATGAAACCCTGGGAGCCACGCGAACCTTCTTCGGCGATGGCGAAGATCTTGGATTCGGCCTCGTCCAGCATGGACTTCACATCCTTGCCCTGCGGATTGAAGGCGTTACCGGAAATTTCGTCGGCCACCGTGATGAGCTTGCGCAGGATACCGCGATCACGGACGATCTCGGCATAGCGGCGGATGTTGGCAGCAGAAGGGGTGTTTTGCGCCAGCGCATTCAGATACACCAGGCCACCCACCTCTTCGGCCTTGCCGCTGGTGGACATGGCTTCATAGACGGTGATGACGTCAGCCGGCTTGGTGCTGTTGATGAGCTTGACGATGTGCTCGAAGATGATGCGATGGTCGTAGCGATAGAAGTCGTCAGCGCTGACGAAATCGGCAATGCGGTCCCAGGCTGCGTTGTCCAGCAGCAGGCCGCCCAGCACCGACTGCTCGGCCTCGATGGAGTGTGGCGGCACGCGGAGCGCATCGATCTGGGGATCGGAGGACTCCTTCTGGCCACGGAAAAATTCTGGATTGCCGCGGGACGATTCTTTCATGGCGCGCATTATAACCTGCTGATGTGAAGCCGTAGGTCAGGCCGAACGTTTTTGCACGACCTGCCGCTTCATATGAACGAATGCCATATGAAGCCCCCGACATCCCGGCGGATCGCGACGACCGCCAGCGGGACGCCGGAGGCAAAGACAATAAAAAAGCCAGGCGAACCCGGCTTTTCCATTGCAAAACGAATTGCAGCAAACAGGCGTATTACGCTTGCTCGCCCTTGACTGCGATGGTGACGTCGACCACCACGTCGGTGTGCAGAGCCACCGACACCGGGTGTTCGCCAACGATCTTCAGCGGGCCGTTGGGCAGACGCACTTGCGACTTTTCGACGGCGAAGCCCTTCTTGCCCAGCGCTTCAGCGATGTCGAAGTTGGTCACGGAACCGAACAGACGACCGTCAACACCGGCCTTCTGAGCGACTTCCACGGTGGCGCCAGCCAGCTTTTCGCCTTGGGCTTGAGCGGCGGCCAGCTTCTCGGCAGCGGCCTTTTCCAGCTCGGCGCGCTTGGCTTCGAATTCAGCGATGGCTGCATCGGTAGCGCGGCGGGCCTTGCGTTGCGGGATCAGGAAGTTGCGTGCGAAACCGTCCTTGACGCGCACGACATCACCCAGACCGCCGAGATTCACGATTTTTTCCAACAGAATGACTTGCATGTTTTTCTCCTATTTCTCGACGCTGATTAGGCGTTGTGCAGATCGGTGTACGGCAGCAGGGCCAGGTAACGCGCGCGCTTGATGGCGGTGTCAACTTGACGCTGGTAGTGGGCCTTGGTACCGGTCAGGCGTGCCGGCATGATCTTGCCGTTTTCCTGGACGAAGTCCTTCAGGGTGTCCACGTCCTTGTAATCGACCTGTTCAACGCCAGCGGCGGTGAAACGGCAGAATTTCTTGCGCTTGAACAGCGGGTTTTGCTGTTGACGCTTGTTTTTCAGCTTGCTTTTATCGAACTTTTTACCGAATGCCATGGTTGGCTCCTGTATCTAAAAATTGGGTAAGGTCTGTTTGGCTACCTTGCGTCTTCAATCCGACGCGACCGGGCCAAAATCAACGATATGAAACACGACACTCTTGCTGTTGCGATTCCTGCGGGCCAGAAAGCCGGTGAACCGGAAGACCTCCCCCAGCGCTGCCCTGTTGAGCGCACCGGAGATTTCTCCTGCTGCCAGCGCTGCGATCTCGAATTCGACCTGACGCTGCATGCCAGCTTCCATCTGTTCCGACTGATGCTGCAACCTGGCAGTGACAATCGGGATACCGGCCGGCGTGTAACGTAAAACATCACGTTCTGCCAGGCTGGCGATGACTTGAAACTGGTTCACTCTCCGCGATGTTCGCAGCGCTTAAGCTGCCGGTGCTTCGGTACGGCTCTTGGCCGCGTCTTCCTTCTGCACTGCCTTCAGGATGGGGGAAGGACCGGTTTCGGCCTTCTTCATCTTGACGGTCAGGTGGCGCAGGACGGCGTCGTTGAACTTGAAGCCGGTTTCGATTTCAGCCAGCGTTTCGCTGTCGACTTCGATGTTCAGGCAGACGTAGTGAGCCTTGGCCAGCTTCTGGATCTGGTAGGCCAGTTGACGACGGCCCCAATCTTCGACACGGTGGACCTTGCCGCCGCGGGTGGTGACGATGCCCTTGTAACGCTCGATCATCGCCGGCACTTGCTCGCTTTGGTCCGGGTGGACGATAAATACGATTTCATAATGACGCATGTAGACTCCTTATGGACTTATTGAAGACGCCCACCCCGGCGTCAAGACGGGTGTGGGAAGAAGAAAACCAGAGATCATACTAGCTTTCGCCCACCAGGGCAATGTCGGAGCCCACAAACGCCGCCCCGGCGGTGAGATCGAGCGGTCAGCGCGCCACACTTTCCGACTTGGCGGCATCAAATCTCATGTGTCTGCCTATATATATGCAGGAGAAAGATTGCCTTTTCCGCCTCGCAAAGTGCATGTTGCCGTTGACACAAGGATTGTACCTGTATAAAAATACAGACTGTTCATCCAGACAGCCTTCCCTCCGAGAAAGGCCACCCCCATGCTCAAACTGACTGCGCGCCAGGAACAGATCCTGAACCTGATCAAGAACGCCATCGAGAACACCGGCTTCCCTCCCACGCGCGCAGAGATCGCCGCCGAATTGGGCTTTCGCTCCGCCAATGCGGCCGAAGAGCATCTGCAGGCCCTGGCCCGCAAGGGGGCCATCGAGATTTCTCCCGGCACCTCGCGCGGCATCCGCCTGCGCGAGTCCGGCGCACTCCCAGGATCCGTGGCAGCACGACAAATGGCCCTGCCCCATCCGGCGCTGATGCAGCTGAGCCTGCCACTGATCGGACGGGTGGCGGCGGGTTCGCCCATCCTCGCCCAGGAACATGTGGAAAAGACCTACCAGGTCGACCCGGCCATGTTCCCGGCCAAGCCGGATTACCTGCTCAAGGTGCGCGGCATGTCCATGCGCGACGCCGGCATCCTCGACGGCGATCTGCTGGCAGTGCGCCGCGCCGATCAGGCGCGCAACGGCCAGATCGTGGTGGCCCGCCTGGCCGATGAAGTCACGGTCAAGCGCTATCAGAAGACCGGCAGCGTCATCACCCTCTTCCCCGAGAATCCGGAATTCGAACCCATCATCGTCAAGCCGGAAGAAGACCAGTTCGCCCTCGAAGGACTGGCCGTCGGATTGCTGCGCAGCTGGAACTGAGCCCGGGGCGGCCCACCACCCCGCACCAGGCGAGCAGGCCGCAAGCCGCTCCAGCAGGCTGCGCGCCGTCTCTTGCTGCATCAACCTCCGCCTAAAACGGAGGTTTTTTGCTTTCTATTCAGCTCTTCGCAAGTGACGGGTTGCGCATATCATGTCTGCTGGATAGCTATGTCCGGCGCCAGCGATGCGCCCAACCAAGAGGACCCCTTTCGATGTCGACGCGCAAGAGCAGCAACAAGCACGGCAAACCCGTTCCGGCCCCGGCCGCCGCCAAGGCCAACCTGCAGGATCTGCTGGATGTCCGCAAGAGTCTCGATCTGCTGGACAGTCGCCAGACCGAACAAGCCAAGGCCATCTGCGTGGCCGTTCTCAAACGCGACCCTGAACTGGTCTTTGCCAATCACGCGCGCGGCCTGATCGCCACCCAGGAGGGCCTGCACCCGGAGGCTGAGCACTATTTGCGCAAGGCCTTTGCGGCCGATCCCGCCAATGCCGAATACCTCAGCAACCTGGCCGCCGCCGTGCTGGCACAGGACCGGGTGGACGAGGCCATCAAGCTGTACGAGCAGGCCATCTCGCTGGACCGGGAAAACCGGGCAGCACGCATCGGCCTGGCCAATGCGCTGCACGAAAAGAATGACCCGGAAGCCTCCATTGCCTACTTCGAGGACGCGGTCAAACGGGAGCCGGATGCCCCCGGCCCCCTGTCCCACCTCGGTCGCGCCCTGGTCGAGGCCAAACGCTACCAGGAGGCGGTGGCCACGATTCTCAAATCGCTGGAACTGGACATCAGTTTCGCACCCGGACATACCGCCTTGGGCGAGGCGTTTTACGGCATGGAGATGTACAAGGAAGCACTGGAATCGCTCAAGACGGCCATCCTGCTCGACCCTCAAGACACCTATGCCCAGATCAAGATCGCCGATGCCTATCTGAAACTGGAGAAAATCAGCGAAGCGCACGAGCACCTGCAACGCATCATCGAGATTGCCCCCAGGGATCCCAACAGCTACATCCGCCTTGCTTCCAGCCTCTTTGCGACCCAGGACCGCTTCGAGGATGCCATGCAGCTCTTCAACAAGGCCCTCGAACTGGATCCCAGGCAGGCGCTGACTTACAACAACATGGGCGCGGTCCTGCATGATCACGGCGACACCCATGAGGCCGTAGCCAACTTCCGCAAGGCATTGACGCTGCGCCCCAACTATCC
The DNA here is from genome assembly GCF_022627875.1 of Herbaspirillum sp. C7C8. NCBI lineage: Bacteria > Pseudomonadati > Pseudomonadota > Betaproteobacteria > Burkholderiales > Oxalobacteraceae > Herbaspirillum > Herbaspirillum sp. C7C8. The sequence goes on along the minus strand of NZ_JABXGG010000005.1, from coordinate 100,919 downwards.
GACGGCGCAACACAACCTGGCCTTGAGCCTGTTGCTGCACGGCGAACTCAAGGAAGGCTGGGCCTGCCACGAAAGCCGTCTGGTCACGCGCGAGCGCGCCCATGTCTACAAGTTGATCCACAAGCTCTTCGGCATCATCCCGAAATGGGATGGAAAGTCCTCGCTGGCCGGGAAGTACATCCTCCTGATGCACGAGCAAGGCTTCGGCGACAGCATCCAGTTCCTCCGTTATGTCCGGCTGCTGGTCGCACAGGGCGCGCGGGTGGCGCTGCACGTCAAGAATCCTCTGTACCGGCTGTTCCAGTCCTTCACACCGGAAATCACGCTCATCCGCGAAAGCGATCCGCTGCCACCCTGCGACTGCGCCTATGTGCTCATGAGCCTGCCCTACGCACTGGGAACCGATACGGTGGAAGACATCCCGGCATTCCCGAGCTATCTGGCAGCCGATCCGGCCCTGGTCGAGGTCTGGCGCGAGCGCATCGCCGCCATGGGCGGCGCGGCACCCGGCAAGCTGCGTGTGGGCGTAGTCTGGGCCGGCAATCCGGAACACGGCAACGACCGCCATCGCTCCATCAGCCTGAACAAATTTGCCAGATTGTTCAGCCTGCCGAACATCGAGTTCTACTCTTTACAGAAAGGCAAGCCCACTGAAGGGCTGCGCACCCTGCCGCCAGACCAGAAGGTTCACAACCTGGGCGATCTGTGCACGGACTTCGCCGATACCGCCGCAGCCATCCACAATATGGACCTGATGATCAGCGTCGACACCTCCGTGGTTCACCTGGCCGGTGCCCTGGGCCATCCGACCTGGGCCCTGGTGCCACATGTACCGGATTGGCGCTGGCTCCAGAATCGCGACGACTCCCCTTGGTATCCGAGCATGCGCCTGTTCCGCCAGCCCGCCATCAGTGACTGGGACTCGGTCCTGACCCGGCTTGCCGACGAATTGGTCATCTTGCAACAGAAAAAAATGCAGGGATAAGACGCCCTTCTCCAGAGACCGCCCCGCTTTGTGCGCAGCACCAGCGGGGCTTTTTGTCAGCGGCGGACAAAATTTCTCAGTTTCAACAAAAAATCGCTAAAGTTTTCTGAAGTGCCGTCGAAAAACATGTGCTTGGAGTTTCAAAGCACGTAGTTTTAGGTCGGAAAGCCTTGAAAAAGATTTTTTTGCAGCAAACCCTAAACTTTTTCCAAGACTGCCCGATAAAGCAATCAACAGCGGTTGAAACGCCTGGGGCTCATGGGTAGAAGACCAAAGTTAAGCACTGAAACTCGGATCATCGGTCTCAAATCTTAGGAGAATTAACATGGCAGCAGTCATTAATACCAACATTGCGTCGCTCAACACCCAGCGCAATCTGAATTCGTCGCAAGCGTCGCTGAACACCTCGATCCAACGTCTGTCGTCGGGCCTGCGCGTCAACAGCGCCAAGGACGACGCCGCCGGTCTGGCCATTGCCGACCGCATGAACGCCCAGATCAAGGGCCTGGCAGTTGCACAGCGTAACGCCAACGACGGCATCTCGATGGCGCAGACCGCTGAAGGCGCTCTGTCGACCGTCGGCGACAACCTGCAACGTATGCGTGAGTTGGCTGTGCAGGCTGCCAACGGCACCAACAGCGCACAAGACCGCAAGACCCTCAACGACGAATATACCCAGCTGTCGCAGGAAGTGTTCCGCGTTCTGAACGGCACCAGCTTCAACGGCCAGAACCTGTTCACCGGTGTCGGTCAAGGTGCTTCGGCTGGCGTGGGCTCTTCGTCGGCCAACGTCAAGGCTTCGCTGACCCTGTCCTTCCAGGTCGGCGCCAACGTGTCGGACAACAAGCTCAACGACCAGATCACCATCACTCTGGATGACCTGTCCAACAACGGCACCATGGCCGACGTCATCGGCACCAGCGCCAAGGGTCTGATCGGTCTGGGCGACACCTCCGGCGTGAGCGCTGCTCAAACCACCTACACCTCGGCCAAGGCTGCCCTGGACAACCTGTTCGCCACCGGCTCCTCGCTGTCGGCCAGCGCCCTGGCTGCTTCGGCTGTGACCCTGCAGAAGGCCGTGGACAGCGCCAAGCTGTCCCTGGACAAGGCAGTGGCTGCTCCGTCGGCACAGAGCGATGCCCAGAAGGCGATCAAGAACCTGGACAAGGCCATCAGCCTGATCTCCTCCAAGCGCGCAGAGTTCGGTGCAGTGCAGAACCGCTTCAGCGCCGTCATCAGCAACCTGCAAGTGTCGAGCGAGAACATCACCTCGTCGCGCAGCCGTATCATGGATACCGACTACGCGCAGGAAACCGCGAACCTGACCCGTGCGCAGATCCTGCAACAAGCTGGTACCGCCATGCTGTCGCAGGCGAACTCGGCACCCCAGCAAGTGCTGTCGCTGTTGAAATAAGCCTGATAGCTAGGTAGGATGACGTGCGGGGGATAGACCTTATTCTCCGCACGTTCCTTTAAGGAAGGGAGTAGTACCATGTCGATTGCCCCACTTAACATCACTGCTGCTGGCGACTCCGGTACTGCATATGCAGCACCGAAGGCTGCCGACAAGCCCAATCCCGTGGTATCGACGGTCGCACCGGCGGCCACTCCGGAAGCCCGCCGCGCAACCGAAAGCGAAGTCAATGATGCCGTCGGCAAACTCAACGATTTTGCCGCCGCCAATGCCGCCGCCTTGAATTTCTCCAAGGACCAGGATACCGGCAAGACCATCATCAAGGTCGTTGATACTGCGACTGACACCGTGATTCGCCAGATTCCCAGCGAAGAAGCGATTGCCATCGCAAAGTCCATCGACAAGATGCAAGGCCTGTTGATCAAGGACAAGGCTTGAGTGTCAGCTCGAGTCTGGTACGAACTGCAGTGGCTCGAATAACCGCATGCGCCAATGCTCGCTCATTGCGCATGTCGGATTCGACTACTCTAGTTCATAACGGATTCAGATAGTCATCCCGCACAGCGTCCCTCTTTCCCCGACGCCGTACTCGAGAGCCCGTCTCCTCTTGACCGCGCTGGAAACTGCACAGCGCTGTGCTTCACGCAAAGTATCAGGAGTTGAACCGTGGCGACTTCCACCGGCACCATTTCCACATCGGCAGGCCCGCTTGATGTAGCCACTCTCGTAAGCCAGCTGGTTTCGGCCGAGAGTCAATCGCAACTGACCCCGCTGACCACCCAGGCGAGCAGCTACAACACGCTCATCTCCGCGTATGGAAGCCTCAAGAGTGCATTGTCGAGCTACCAGTCGGCGATCAAGTCACTCACGTCGGCCAGCTTCAGTTCGCAGAAAAGCACAGTCAACAACGCCGGTACCGGGTCCACTCTGACCACCGATCCGTTCACCGCCGATATCAACGGCGACGACTCCACCAAGATCCTGGCGCAGAAGATCCAGTCGGCCGGCGTAAGCAGCGGCACCACCTACAATGCCGGGGATTCGATTGCGATCAAGATCGGCACGGGTTCACCGACCTTCATCACCCTCAAGGCCAACGCTACCCTGGCCGGCGTACGCGACGCGATCAATGCCGCCAAGGCTGGCGTGACCGCCTCCGTCGTCACCGATGGCAGCGGCGATCACCTGGTGCTGGAGTCCAACACCGGCGGCACGGCCAACACCATCAAGGTGAGCGCCAACAACAGCCTGTCCGCCTTCGCTTACGACCCGTCCAGCTCGACACCGAGCACCATGACCCAGACCCAGGCGCCGCGTGACGCCACCAAGGCGGCCTCGGGCACTTATTCGGTCAGCGTGTCGCAGCTGGCGCAAACTCAAAAGCTGAGTTCGGCCAGCATCGCCCCCGGCACCACCTTCGACAGTGGCATCCTGGCCATCAAGACCGGCACCGGCTCGACTACCATCATCCAGCCTGCCACCAATAGCCTGACCGGCGTGCGTGATGCCATCAACAGCAGCGATGCCGGCGTGAACGCCACCATTGTCAGCGACGGTACCAACGACCACCTGGTCATCACGGCCAAGGACAGCGGTGCGGCCAACACCATCAAGATCACCGGCACCGGCAATTATTCGGTGTTCAGCTCGGACCCCAGCGGCACGGTGATCTCACCCAACGTCAGCACCAGCCAGACCTACAGTTCCGGCACGCTGAACCTGAAGGTGGGCGACACCACCGTGGCCATCAACCCCACTGCCAACGGCAGCGGCAACATCGACCTGAACCAGGTCATGAGCGCCATCAACAGTGCCAGCGCAGGCGTGACCGCCTCCATCAGCAACGATGGCAGCAACGACCACCTGGTGCTCACACCCACCGGCAGCAGCGCGACGGCGGCTGTTTCACTGACCGGGACCGGTGATTATTCCGGGCTGACCATGAGCGGCATGGGCCAATTGCTCAAGGCACAGGATGCCAAGCTGTCCATCGACGGCGTGACCGTGACCAGCACCAGCAACAAGGTCGAAAACGTCATTTCGGGCGTGACACTGAACCTGTCCAAGGTCACCACCTCGTCCGACAGCTTCACGCTCAACATCAGCAACGACACCTCCGGCATCACCACGGCGGCCAACAGTTTCGTATCGGCCTACAACACCCTGGCCAAGGCCGTGGCCAGCATGACCTCGCAGACACCCTCGACCACCCTGGGCGAGGCCAATACGTCGGCACCGCTGGCCAGCGAGTCGTCGGTGCAGACCATCATGAGCCAGCTGCGCAACACCCTGTTCTCCAGTGTGGATGGCGGCAACGGCATCAGCACCCTCTCCGACATCGGCATCGCCTTCCAGAAGGACGGCACCCTGGCACTGGATGCCACCAAGCTGTCGACGGCGACCACCAACAACTTCGCGGGCATTGCCAATCTGTTCACTGCCACTGATCCGGATCCGACCAACACCACATCGTCCAAAAATGGTATCGTCACCAAATTGCAGACGTTGATGACCAATCTGCTCAGCGATACCGGCATCATTGCCTCCAAGACCAACGGACTGCAAGCCAGTCTGAAGATCAACCAGGATCGCCAGACCGCGGTGCAGACCCGTCTGTCGAATCTGAAAGACGACTATACCAATCAGTTCAACCGCCTCAACGTCACGCTGGCCAGCATGCAGTCCACCCAGAGCTACCTGACCCAGCAATTGGCCAGCCTGGCCAAGAGCAGTTGAAGTGACACCGCGAACATAGGAGAACGTCATGTTCGGAACCATGAAACGCGGGGCCAACGCCTACGCAAATATCGGCGTGGAAACCGGGGTGGTTGCGGCCAGTCCGCACAAGCTCATCACCATGCTCTTCGACGGCGCACTGGTGGCCATCGCACTGGGCAGGAAGTCCATGGGCGAGGGCAACATCAAGGACAAGGGCGAATCCATCACCAAGGCCATCCTGATCATCGACAACGGCCTGCGCGCCAGCCTGAACAAGGAAGTCGGCGGCGAACTGGCGCTCAATCTCGATTCGCTCTATGAATACATGAGCCGCCGCCTGTTCGAGGCCAACGCGACCAACAACCCGGCCATCCTCGACGAGATCCACGGACTGCTTGAGGATATCCGTTCCGCGTGGGAACAGATCGGTCCGAATGCAGCGCAGCCCGCTGCGCCGATGACCATGGTGCAAGACGTCCCTCTCTCCAGCTTTGCAAAGGCATGACTGACATGAACGGTGACGACGTCATCGCGCTCTACGAGTCCATCTCGAAGCTGACCAACGAGATGCTGTCGGCCGCCCGTGCCGGTGACTGGGACTTGCTGGCCGCACTCGAAGCCCAGTGCGGCAAGCACATCGCCAGCCTGCGCGACAGCGAGGAACATGTCGCCCTGCCCGAGCCGCTGCGCCATCGCAAGGTCGACATCATCAAGAAGATCCTCGAAGACGACCGCGACATCCGCAACCTCACCGAACCGGGATTGCGCAAACTGTCGGCAATGATCCAGAGCAACCAGACCGAACAGAAGCTCCTCAATACCTACGGCATGGGTAGTTGACCATGTTGCCGCGGGCCGATATTGCCAGCGCCGTCCAGCCCGTCAATCCTGTCGAAGCGGCGACCGCCGTCGTTTCGGTTGCCGATGCGCGGCAGGAAGCCTTCAGTCGCCTGGCCCAGATTGCAGTGGGCCAGCAGATGTCGGGCCGCATCCTCTCCAATTTCAACGACGGCACCTTCCTGGTGCGCATCGCCAATACGGCCGCGCGCATGGTGCTGCCCAACAGCGCCAAGGTAGGCGATACCCTGACCCTGACGCTGGTCTCGAAGGATCCCCGCCCGACTTTCTCGGTCAACGAAGGCAGCATCCACCCTGACGAGGAAAGCGCCTCCGTGGCCTTGAGCAGTGCCGGGCGCGCGATGCAGAAGGATCTGAAGTCGCTGCAGTTCGTTACCCGCGACGAAAGCGGTGCGGGACAGATCGCGCAGAACGAGGATATCGCTGCCGATGCCCAGGCCAAAGGCCCTCGCCAGGGGCAATCGGGCGCTCCCGCCAGTACCACCACCACGCTCAGCCATGCCGGCCGCCTGATCGACACGCTGTTGCACGCATCCCAACAGGGCGACGTGGCCGATCACATCAATGCGGCCACCCCCTTGCTGCCCAAGGCCGGGGTCGCCCCCGAACAGATGGCCGCGGCCTTGAAGGATGCCATTGCCAACAGCGGCGTCTTCTACGAGTCGCACGTGGCCGCCTGGGCCGCCGGACAACGTCCGGCCGCAGACCTGATGAAGGAACCGCAAGCCCAGGTCGCTGCGCGACAGGGTGGCGACATCAATCTGCTCAGCGACAGCGATCCCTCCCAGAATCAGTTGGGACAGATCATCAACCTCCAGCTCAACGCCCTGGAACAGCAGCGCGTGGTCTGGCACGGCGAAGTCTGGCCCGGCCAGAAGATGGAATGGGAAATCAATCAGGAACAGGGCCAGAACAGCCGCGAACAAGCCGGCGCCGAGGACGAGAACACGCCCACCTGGCATAGCGTGGTGCGCTTCAACTTTGCCCACCTGGGCAGCGTCTCGGCCTCGATCCGGTTGATTGGTCAGCAGATCCACGTACAGGTGAAAGCCGACAACGAAGCCGCCGCCGCTGCCCTGCGCGGCAACAGCGCGCTGTTTTCCGGTGCCATGGCGGCTGCCGGCACCTCCCTGGACTCACTGATTGTCAAGCAAGCCGATGGAGAAACCTAATATCCCCCTGCAAAACGCCGTGGCCCTGGCCTACAACGCCAGCCAGGCAGCCCCGCAGGTGGTGGCCAAGGGCCGCGGCCTGGTGGCCGAAGCCATCATTGCGCGGGCGCGCGATGCGGGCGTCTATGTCCATGAATCCAAGGAGCTGGTCTCGCTGCTGATGCAGGTCGAACTGGACCAGCAGATCCCCCCTGCCCTGTACCGCACCGTGGCGGAATTGCTGGCCTGGCTATATCGTATTGAAAATATGCAATTAAGCGGGTCAGTGATGTATGATACGGGGTTAAATTATTCCAACAAATCCTCAGGGGAAAGCGATCCCACTCGCTGAATTCAGACGTACAAGACGCACAGATGGCTAACCACGACGAGATCGACGACGACAGCCCATACCGGGTTCATTCACGGAGGGAGATCATTGCCCTGCTGACCAGCATGATGGAGAAGAACCAGCTCCTGAGCCTGCTGATCAAGGGCGGATCCGAGTCCGTGATCACTTCCATTCTGGAAGTCGATGACGATGACGACTCGCTCATCATCGACGCCGCCCCCAGCGCCATGCTCAACGAGAGCATCGTGTCGAGCAAGCGCATCAATTTCGAGGCGCTCTACAACAGCATCCGCATTACCTTTGCCGTCGATGGCGCACGCCAGGTCGAATACCAGAGCCGCCCGGCATTGCGGGTCGATATCCCCGAAAGCCTGGTGCGCCTGCAGCGCCGCGAGTATTTCCGCATCCCCACGCCGATCGCCAAGCCGCTGCGCTGCACTTTCCGCATCACCCAGCCGGATGGCTCCTTCATCACGGTCGTTACGCTGCTCAACAATATCAGCGCCGGCGGCGTGGGCATCACCGACGAAAAGAAGCTGCTCCCCACCACTCCGGGCGTGACCTACGAAGATTGCCAGCTGGAGCTGGGTGACAATACCCTGGTATCGGTCAAGCTGCAGGTGCGCGACTGCAAGGAATTCAAGATGACCAATGGCAAGGTGGTCAATCGCTTCGGTCTGCAGTTCATCGACATCCCGCGTACGGTGCTGGCCGCGATCCAGCGCTTCATCACCAAGCTGGAACGCGAACAGAACGCCAAGGCCTCAGGCATGATGTAAGCCGGTGCGCCCTGCCGGGCGCGCCAATGACAAAACACCCCAGCAACCGGATCACCGGTTCTGGGGTGTTTTGTCATGTACAACCGTCCCTTGCCAGGGGCGACCTCAAGCAGAAAACTTCACACCTGCATGGTCATGATGTCACGGTAAGCCGAGACCAGCTTGTTGCGCACCTGGATACTGGTCTGGAAGGAAATGTTGGCTTTCTGCGAAGCGATCATCACATCCGACAGGTTCACGTTGTCATCCCCCATGGCAAAGGCCTGCGACATCTTGGCCGCCTTCTGCTGAGAATCGTTGACCTGGTCGATCGCGCCCTTGAGCACGTCGGCAAAATCCACCCGCTGGGCCGGTTTTTCGGCTGCCACGCTGCTCTGAACCGGGTCCACACCTCCTTGGGCGCGGGCCGCTGCCGCCTTCAGCTGGGCTACCATTGCTTCGATCTTGCTGGTGTCGATCACGCTGTCAATTGCCATTTCCCACCTCTTGAGTTCATTTTGCCGCCTGGCAAAAGTACCACGCGCACCTTCGCCATCTACAGCAGCACCTTAACACTGCTGCATTGACAAATCGCACCAATAAGCGGGGAATTTGCCATTCTGTTCGGCCGATCAAATTCCCGCTACCAACGGACAATCCACACTGAGCAAAAAACCTCACAAAGGTAGGCAGTGATCAAAGTATTCATCAAGCTGGCAATCGAGGGAACGCCAGAGGGGAAATCATGGCGGTAGCAGCCGACGGCACGATGACCGGCGAGACCAACAATTCGGGCGAACTCGGCAACAACGAGGGCATGCCCCAGGGGCAGTCCGCCCAGGGCGGCATGATGGGCTACGCCCGTTCGCCCCAGGGCAAGCGCATTCTGCTCATCATTGCCGCCGCCGCGACTCTGGCGCTGATGGCCGGCATCTGGCTGTGGAGCCAGAAGGTCGAGTATCGCGTCCTGTTCGCCAACTTCAATGACCGCGACGGCGGCGCCATCGTGGCCTCGTTGCAGCAGATGAACGTGCCCTACAAGTATTCCGAAGGCGGCACGGCCATCCTGGTGCCCGAAAACATGGTGCATGACGCGCGCCTGAAACTGGCCGCTCAGGGCCTGCCCAAGGGCGGCAATGTCGGCTTCGAGCTGATGGAGAACCAGAAGCTGGGCATTTCCCAGTTCCTGGAACAAGTCAATTTCCAGCGCGCCCTGGAAGGCGAACTGGCGCGCTCGGTGGAATCCCTGGCGCCGGTCCAGACCGCCCGTGTGCACCTGGCCCTGCCCAAAGCCTCGGTGTTCGTGCGCGACCAGCAAAAGCCGACCGCCTCGGTGATCCTGAGCCTCTATCCGGGCCGCTACCTCGATCAGCAACAGGTCAGTGCCGTCGTGCACCTGGTCGCCAGCAGCGTCCCCGAGCTCTCGCCCAAGGCCGTGACCATCGTCGACCAGAACGGCAATCTGCTCTCCGACACCACCAAGCAAGGCCAGACCAACACCCTCGATCCGACCCAGCTGAAGTATGTCCAGGATCTGCAGCAGGATATCGTCAAGCGCGTCGAATCCATCATTGCACCCATCGTCGGTAACGGCAACGTGCGTGCCGAGGCCACGGCCGATGTGGACTTCTCCCGCTCCGAGCAGGCTTCCGAAGCCTACAAGCCCAATCAGACCCGCGACACCGCCGCCGTTCGCAGCAAGCAGAGCAGCGAGTCCAACAGCGCCACCTCCGGCACGTCGGGCGTACCCGGCGCGCTGACCAACCAGCCCCCTGCCCCGGCCACCGCCCAGATCGTCAATCCGGCGGCCGCCAATGGTGCAGCCAACCAGAATACTGCGGCCACGCCCAATGGCGCAGCACCGACTCCTGCGGCCAGCGGCAATTCGCGCAAGGATGAGACCATCAACTACGAGGTCGACAAGACGGTGCGCTACACCCAGCAACCCATGGGTGGCGTGCGTCGCCTGACGGTGGCCGTGGTGGTGAACTACAAGCGCACCCTGGACAACACCGGCAAGATCGTCATGCGCCCGCTGACCGAAGCCGAGCGCAACCAGATCACCGATCTGGTCAAGGAGGCGATGGGTTACAACAAGGATCGCGGCGACTCGCTCAACGTGGTCAATACCCAGTTCAGCACCGACATGGAACCGGAAGTGCCGCTGTGGAAGCAGCCGGGCATGATCGAACTGGCCAAGGAAATCGGCAAGTACGTGCTGGTGGCCGCGGTCCTGCTGTTCCTCTACTTCCGCGTGCTGCGCCCCATCGTCTGGAAGCTGTCGGGCCGCGAAGAACGCGAACGCCTGGCCAAGGAAAAGGCCGAGGCCGAAGCCGCCGCCGCTGCCGCAGCGGTTGCCGCCGGCTTCGATCCGGACGATCCGGACGCCATCGTCAACCTCTCCGGCGAGCCGGCAGTGGACGAACGTGCCCAGTACAAGGCCAATCTGGAAACCGCCAAGCAGTGGGCCAAGAATGATCCGAAACTGGTGGCAAGCATCATCAAGTCATGGGTGAACAATGAGTAACGACGGCGTTCAAAAAGGCGCCATCCTGATGCTCGCCCTGGGCGAGGATGAGGCCGCCGAAGTCATGAAATATCTGGGCCCGAAAGAGGTCCAGAAGCTGGGCGCGGCCATGTCGGCCCTGCGCAATGTCAGCTTCGAAGAAATCAACGAAGTGCTGGAAGCCTTCGTCGCCGAGACCGGCCAGGCCTCCTCGCTGGGACTGGATTCGGACGAATACATCCGTAGCGTGCTGACCAAGGCCCTGGGCGACGACAAGGCCACCTCCCTGCTCAACCGCATCCTGGGCGGACGCGATGCGTCCGGCATCGAAAGCCTCAAGTGGATGGACGCGCAGTCGGTGGCCGAGCTCATCCGCAACGAACACCCGCAGATCATCGCCACCATCCTGGTCCACCTGGAGCGCGACCATGCCTGCGGCATCATCAACAATTTCACGGAACGTTTGCGCAACGACGTCATCCTTCGTATTGCAACCCTGGACGGCGTGCAGCCGGCCGCGTTGCGCGAACTCAATGACGTGTTGACCAAGCTGCTGACCGGCAACGAAAGCCTCAAGAAGCAACAGATGGGCGGCATCCGTACTGCGGCCGAGATCCTCAACTTCATGTCGGGCGAGAACGAGACCTCGGTGATGAACAACCTGCGCTCCTACGACGAGGACATGGCGCAGAAGATCATGGACGAGATGTTCGTCTTCGAGAACATCATCGATATCGACGGCCGCGGCATCCAGCTGCTGCTGCGCGAAGTCCAGTCCGAGTCGCTGATCGTGGCCCTCAAGGGCGCCTCGCAAGGCCTGCGCGACAAGATCTTCGCCAACATGTCGCAGCGTGCGGCCGAGATGATGAAGGAAGACCTGGAGTCCAAGGGACCGGTGCGCCTGTCCGAAGTGGATGCGCAACAGAAGGCCATTCTGCAGATCGTGCGCCGCCTGGCCGACGAAGGTCAGATCGTGCTGGGTGCCAAGGGCGAGGACGCGTTCATCTGATGCACTTGAAGCGGTCCATGCAGGATGCTGTCGGCATGCCGGCCTGAGGAGTCAAAGAAGCCATGCGTGCAAAGATCATACCCAAGGAAGAGATGACGCCCTACCAGCGCTGGGAGCTGGCGTCCTTCAACGAAGAGCCCGAACCGGAGCCGGAACCGCTGCCGGAAGAGGAAGAGTTTCTGGAAGAACCGCCGCCAGTCCCCCAACTGACGGCCGAGCAGCTCGACGCCATCCGCGAGGCCGCACGCCAGGAGGGCTTTGCCGAAGGCCGCGGGCACGGCCTGCAGGCCGGCCGCTCGGAGGGCTATATGGCCGGATTGCAGCAAGGCCAGCAGGAAGTCAACGAAGTCATCCAGCACTTCCGCCAGATCGCCGTCAACTTCAGCACCGAAGTCTCCCAGTGCAGCGAAAAGATGGCCCCCGAACTGCTGGACCTGGCACTGGACCTGGCCAAGTCCATGTTGAAGACGGCCTTGAACGTGCGCCCCGAACTGATCCTGCCGACGGTGAGTGCCGCCATCCACGCCCTGCCCGTGCTGCAACTGCCGGCCAGCCTGACACTGCACCCGGACGATGCCGCGCTGGTGCGCAAGCACCTGGGCGAAGAACTGGCCCAGCAAGGCTGGAAGATCGAGGAAGACGCCCTGCTCGACCGCGGCGGCTGCCGTGTCGAAACCCGCACCAATCAGATCGATGCCACCACCCAGACGCGCTGGCAGCGTCTGGGCGAGTCGCTGTCCAAGCAGCTCGACTGGCTGGAATGAGGTGTCCGCCGTGATACCGACCTGAACGGGAGACCCGCATGAACTCCCCGATGCCATCCCATAGCAGCCTGTGGCAAGCCTATCTGCACAACTGTCGCAGCCTGGTGGCCATGGCCGAGCCTACCCGCACGGCCGGGCGCATCACGCGCGTGGCCGGACTGGTGATGGAAGCGGTCGGACTGAAGCTTCCTGTGGGCAGCCCCTGCAATGTGCCGCTGCCCAACGGCACGATGATCGAAGCCGAAGTCGTCGGTTTTCAAGATGAACGTTTGTTCCTGATGCCGCAGAGCGATGTCGAAGGCATCGTTCCCGGCACCCGCGTCTATCCCGTCGAACCGGTGCGTCCACCGCCGCGCACCGGCCCCATCAGCTTCACCCCGCGCCGCGCCGACGAGCACAGCCGCCGCCTGCCGGTCGGTGACGAACTGCTGGGCCGTGTGCTCGACGGTGCCGGTCGGCCGCTGGACAATCTGGGCCCCCTGCATACCGAACGCTCGGCCCCGTTGGCCGTGCGTGCCGCCAATCCGCTGGGACGCGCACCGATCCGCGACATCCTGGACACCGGCATTCGCGCCATCAACACCATGCTTACCGTAGGACGGGGCCAGCGCATGGGCCTGTTCGCCGGCTCGGGCGTAGGCAAGAGCGTGCTGCTGGGCATGATGGCGCGCTATACCAGCGCCGATGTGATCGTGGTCGGCCTGATCGGTGAGCGCGGCCGCGAAGTGAAGGAATTCATCGAACAGATCCTTGGTGCCGAGGGCCTGGCACGCTCGGTGGTGGTGGCTGCACCGGCCGACACCCCGCCGCTCATGCGCCTGCAGGGCGCCGCCTATTGCACTTCCATTGCCGAGTATTTCCGCGACCAGGGCAAGGATGTGCTGCTGATCATGGATTCGCTGACCCGTTATGCCATGGCGCAGCGCGAAATCGCCCTGGCCATCGGCGAGCCGCCGGCCACCAAGGGCTACCCGCCCTCGGTCTTCGCCAAGCTGCCGGCCCTGGTGGAACGCGCCGGCAATGGCGATGAGGGAGGCGGCTCCATCACCGCCTTCTACACCGTGCTGACCGAAGGCGACGACCAGCAGGACCCGATCGCCGATGCCGCCCGCGCCATCCTGGACGGCCACATCGTGCTCAACCGCCAGCTGGCCGAAGCCGGCCACTATCCGGCCATCGACATCGAGCAATCCATCAGCCGTGCCATGCACAGCATTACCGACGCCGACCATCAGCGCCGTTCACGCCATCTGAAGCAATTGTATTCACGTTTCCAGCGCAACCGCGACCTCATCAGCGTGGGCGCCTATGCCGCCGGCAGCGATCCCATCCTGGATGAAGCCATTGCCTTGTTGCCAAGAATGGAAGCCTTTTTGCAGCAAGGCATCCATGAGCAAGCCGATGTATCAGAGAGCTTGAGGCAACTTACCGCTCTATTCGGGTGATTGAGCGCGCATCCTCAAAAATATAATCAGAGCGATCATGGCTACTCCCTCCGCACTTGATACGCTGATTGAATTGGCGACCAAAGAGACCGACGAAGCGACCAAGCGCCTCGGTCGGGCTATTCGCGTGAGTGAAGAAGCACAGCAGAAGCTGGGCATCCTGCAGCAATACCGCGACGATTACGCCGCGCGCTTCCAGGAAACACTGACCAATGGCCTGACTGCGCTGGCCTATCGCAATTTCCAGTTGTTCCTGGAAAAGATCGACAACGCCATCGACGGCCAGGTCAACGTGGTACAAAGCAGCCAGCAGCGTGTGGCCGAAGCCCGTGCAGCATGGCAGGCCTGCGAGCGCAAGCGCATGTCCTATGACACCCTGGCCACCCGCGCCCGGGACCAGGAGCAGCGCAAGGAAAACAAGCGCGACCAGAAGTCCATGGACGAGCATGCCGCCCGCATCAGTTTCTACAAGCGCTGAGCGCTGAAACGCCCGGCCACGCAATACCGAAACCGTACGCAACGCACCACAACCCGCATCCTAGAGCAGCAGACAGCACTTACCGACAGGCCCACCATCATGAACACTTCCCTGCCGTTGTTGAACGTGATTACCGGCTCCCAGGCCGCCACAGGCGCGCGCTCGGGCAATCCTGCCGACAGCTTCTCGGCCGATGTCCCCTTCAACCAGGTGCTCAACAGCCAGGTCAGCACGCGCGTGCAGGACAACCAGGCCCAGGCGCGCCAGGCCCAGCAGAACGCCGACAACCAGGCCGCCAATGCCCAGGCTGCGGCCAAACAGGCGGCCGCCAGTCAATCGGCTGCCAGCCAGCAATCCCCCAACGCCGCCAACAGCGCCAGTCACGCCGGCAAGAGCGACGGCAGTGACGAGAGCAGCCAGGTCAGCGACAAGGACAAGGACGAAGACGGCAGCGACACCACCACCCAGGCCTCGGCCGAACTGCTGGCCCTGGTGGCCAACATCGCCCAGAACGCCGTCAAGCCCGGCGATGGCAAGGCCAAGGGCGAGAGCAGCGAGGCCGACCTGCTGGCCCAGGCCAAGCGCGGCGGTGGCAAGCTGTCCCTGGCGGATCAGCAGCAAGCCCTGGCCGAAGACAAGCAAGGCAAGCTCGATCCGGCCGCCCTGCAGGATGCCCTGGCTGCCGCCAGAGGCAAGCAGGGTGCCGCCGCCGGCGAACTGGCCGGCAAGAGCAACGCCGAGGCCAACCCGCCCCAGCAAAACGGCCACGGCAAGGACGGCAAGCCAGCCATCGACCTCAGCGCCGCCGCCAAGGCCGAGCCCAAGGAAGATGCCAGTGCCCTGGCCGCACGTGCCCAGCTGAACAAGACCGCGCCCGAGATGGCAGCGCCTGCCCGACAGGACCAGGCCCAGGCAGCCCCGCAGCCGCTGGCCCTGCCCGTCATGCAGCAAACCGCTGCGGCCAACCAGACGCAGGCCGTGTTCGCCCCGGCCTACAGCGACAAGATCCAGTCCAACGTCGGCAGCGCCGGCTGGAACCAGGCCCTGGGCACCAAGATCACCTGGATGGCCACCGCCGGCATGCAGAGTGCCTCGCTGAGCCTGAACCCGCCGGACCTGGGCCCGATGCAGGTGGTCCTGAACGTGCACAACCAACAAGCCGATGCCACCTTCATCACCGCCCAGCCGGAAGTGAAGCAGGCGCTGGAAGCGGCCCTGCCCAAGCTGCGCGAAATGATGGACCAGGCCGGCATCCAGCTCGGCCAGGCCAATGTCCAGACCGGCATGCCCAACCAGCATCAGGGGGCAGGCAATGGCCAGCAGCAGGCGCGCAGCGGGTCCTCCTCCAGCTTCGGCAAGGAACAGGAGGGCGACGTCGCCCTCGGCGGCAGCGTCACGGCAGCCGCAACCTCCAGTGGACTGGGCCTGGTCGATACCTTCGTGTAAGCGCCGAGACCGGAAACCTTAAAAAACATGCAATTTTCGTCCGTGCGGGACTCAACAATGCGATTTGGCTGCCGATAAGCAGATAAGCCCTCAACCCGCGCTGACGAACTGAAAGGAATAGTAGATGGCAACAAAAGGAAAAGCCCCGGCCAAGGGAGCTGAAGCAGAAGCAGCACCGGCAAAATCCAGCAAGAAGATGCTCTTCATCATCGTCGGTGTCGTGCTGGTACTGGTGATCGGTGGTGCAGCAGCTTTCTTCATGATGGGTGGCAAGGGCAAGAAGGGTGAGGATCATGCCGAAGAGAAGGTCGAGGCCAAGGCGCCGACCTTCGTGGTGATCGAACCCTTTGTGGTGAACCTGCAGCAGGAAACCGGCGACCAGTACCTGCAAGTGGCCATGACCCTGCAGGTGCCGGACAGCCAGACCGCCGAAGCCCTCAAGCTGTACATGCCCCAGGTGCGCAGCCGCCTGCTGATGGTGCTCTCCAGCAAGAAGGCGTCCGAACTGCTCACCAGCGAAGGCAAGCGCCGTCTGACCGACGAGATCATCGACCAACTGGGCGAGCCGTTCTCGGGCAAGGGCAAGGGACCGCAGATCACCGACGTGTTCTACACCTCGTTCGTGATCCAACAGCAGTAACACCGTATCGAAGTCAGAGATCGTCGACCATGGCCGAGCATTTTCTATCACAGGAAGAAGTCGATGCCCTTTTGAAGGGCGTGACGGGAGATGAAGACGAAGAAAAAATCGTCGAAGAAGCTCCTGGTACGGTACGTACCTACAACCTGGCCACGCAGGAACGCATCGTGCGTGGGCGCATGCCTACGCTGGAAATCATCAACGAGCGTTTCGCGCGTCTGTTCCGCATCGGCTTGTTCAACTTCATTCACCGTACCGCCGAGATCTCGGTCGGTCCGGTGAAGGTGTCCAAGTACAGTGAATTCATCCGCAACCTGGTGGTCCCGACCAACCTGAACCTGGTCCACATCAAGCCCTTCCGTGGCATCGGGCTGGTGGTGTTCGACCCGCAGTTCGTGTTCATGCTGGTGGACAACATGTTCGGCGGCGATGGTCGCTTCCATACCCGCATCGAAGGCCGCGAATTCACGCCCACCGAGCAGCGCATCATCATGCGCGTGCTGGAGATCACCTTCGAGACCTACGCCAAGTCGTGGGAACCGATCTATCCGATCGAATTCGAATTCATCCGCTCGGAAATGAATACCCAGTTCGCCAACATCGCCACGCCCAACGAAGTGGTGGTCTCGACCACCTTCACCGTCGAGCTGGGGCCGGTGTCGGGCGAGATCCACATCTGCACGCCCTACTCGATGATCGAGCCGGTGCGTGACCGTCTCACCAGCAGCATGCAGGGCGAAGCGCTGGAAGTGGACAAGCGCTGGATCCGCCTGATGAAGCAGCAGATCCAGACCGCCGAGGTCGAACTGATCGTCAATTTCGGTACTGCCCGAGTCAATTTCACCGATCTGCTGAACATGCAGGTCGGCGACGTCATCGCGCTGCAGACCAATACGACCGTCGAGGCACAGGTTGACGGCGTACCGGTGATGGAATGCAGCTATGGCCAGTCCAATGGTCAATACGCCCTGCGCGTGGAGAAACTGCTGTCCATCACCCATCAAGAAACACCGGAAAGCTTTCAAGGAGATTAGCAATGGCTGATGAGAACGTAGCAGGCGCAGGCGCAGCGGAAGACGATCCGTGGGGCGCGGCCATGGCCGAGCAGAGCGAGGCCGAAGAGGCGCAGAAAAAAGGCGAGATGGAAGACGAGAAAGGCATCACCGCAGCCCCTGCGATGGCCACCGTCTTCAAGGACCTGAGTGCGGCCGATATCAAGACCAATACCCCCAACGACATCGACTTCATCCTCGATATCCCGGTACAACTCACCGTGGAACTGGGCCGCACCAAGATCGCCATCAAGAACCTGCTGCAACTGGCGCAGGGCTCGGTGGTGGAACTCGATGGCATGGCCGGTGAACCGATGGACGTACTGGTCAACGGCTGCCTGATCGCACAAGGCGAAGTGGTGGTGGTCAACGACAAGTTCGGTATCCGCCTGACCGACATCATCACGCCGGCCGAACGCATTCGCAAGCTCAACCGCTGAGCGCAATGACTTCCGTTTCATGAGACGTATTTACGCAGCATCGATGAGACAAGCCTTGCGTCAGTCCCGGGCGGACCTGGTGTCCGCCCTGATCTTTCTGGGCGGCAGTCTGGCCGTCACGGCCCAAAGCCGGGCCGACAACACCACCGCCGGCAGCGTCGCTGTCCCGGCACCGGCAGCAGCCGGCGCTCTTCCCTCCTCCACCGGCAGTGTCTTGACCATGCTCTTGGGGCTGGTCGCGGTACTGGCCGTGATGGCCGCAGTCGCCTGGCTGTTCAAGCGCTTCGGCCTGGCCAGCGGCATGAGCGGCAATGCCGTGGCCAAGGTCGTCGGCGGCGTGTCGGTGGGTACCCGCGAGCGGGTGATGGTGGTCGAAGTCGGCGACCAGTGGATCGTGGTCGGTGTGGCTCCCGGTCGGGTCAATGCCCTGGCCACCCTGCCGCGCCAGGAAGGCGTGGCGGCCCAGCCGGTCACGGCCGGACCGGCCTTTGCCACCTGGCTCAAGCACACCATGGACAAACGAAATGGCGGTACCGGCAACGGCGACCGTCCGGGTAATGATGGCAGCACATCCTAAGCCGCGAGGCACACTCTCTTTCCTGCGCCACCGCACCGCCGCGTTGCTGCGCAGCCCCTACTGGTGGCTGGCGCTGCTGTGCCTGCCGCTGGCGGCCTCGGCCCAGCAGGGCCTGCCCGCGCTCAACAGCATGCCCGCCCCAGGCGGCGGCACGAATTATTCGCTGCCGATCCAGACCATGCTGTTGCTCACTTCGCTGTCGTTCATTCCGGCGGCGATGCTGATGATGACCTCGTTCACCCGCATCGTGATCGTGCTGTCCTTGCTGCGCCAGGCACTGGGCACCCAGTCCACGCCACCCACGCAGGTGCTGGTCGGGTTGTCGCTGTTCCTGACCTTCTTCGTGATGAGTCCGGTGTTCGACCGCATCTACACCGAGGCCTACCAGCCCTTCTCGGAAAACAAGATCCAGATGATGGAAGCGCTCGACAAGGGGGCCGCACCGCTCAAGGAATTCATGCTCAAGCAGACCCGCCAGGCCGACCTGGCACTGTATGTGAAGCTCTCGCGCGGACCGGCCCTGCAAGGCCCGGAAGACGTGCCGCTGCGCCTGCTGGTACCGGCCTTCGTTACCAGTGAACTGAAGACCGCTTTCCAGATCGGCTTTGCCATCTTCATTCCCTTCCTCATCATCGACATGGTGGTGGCCAGCATCCTGATGTCGATGGGCATGATGATGATGTCGCCGGCCATCGTCTCGCTGCCCTTCAAGCTGATGCTGTTCGTGCTGGTGGACGGATGGCAGTTGCTGATCGGCTCCCTGGCCCAGAGTTTCTACTAGTCGCCGACCAAGGCAAGGATCACTATGACACCCGAAAGCGTCATGACCATGGGCCGCCAGGCCATCGAAGTCACCCTCCTGGTCGCGGCCCCGATGCTGCTCACTGCCCTGTTCATCGGACTGCTGGTGAGCATCTTCCAGGCCGCGACCCAGATCAACGAGCAGACCCTGGCCTTCATCCCCAAGCTGGTCGGCGTGTTCCTGGCCATGATCATCGCCGGTCCCTGGATGCTGACCATCATCCTCGATTACATGCACACCATGTTCAGCGGCATCCCCGCCATGGTCCAGTAGCACGCCCGCGCGCGGGGCCGCCGCCCTGCGCTTGCCGACCATGCTCACCTTCTCCAGCCAGCAGCTCTATGCCTGGGTCGCCATGTTCATCTGGCCGACCACGCGCATCCTTGGATTGCTCTCCATTGCGCCGCCTTTCGGCAGCACCAGTGTCCCCATGCTGGTGAAGGTGCTGCTGGGCATTGCCATCGGCGCGGTGCTGGCACCGGATGTGCCGGTGCCGCCGGCCATCGATCCGATGTCGATGACGGGCCTGCTGATCCTGTTGCAGCAACTGCTGATCGGTCTGTCCATGGGCTTTGCCATGCGTATCGTCTTTGCCGCCGTGGAGGCCGCCGGGGAGCTGACCAGCTCGACCATGGGCTTGTCCTTCGCGGCCTTCTTCGATCCCCAGACACAGGGGCGCACAGCCGTCATTGGCCAGGTTTTCTCGCTGCTGGCGACCATGGTCTTCCTGAGCCTGAATGGCCACCTGGTGTTGCTGCAGGTGATGGCCGAAAGCTTTCACACCCTGCCCATCACCGGCGTACCGATCACCACCGAAGGCTTCCATCAACTGGGCCTGTGGGGCGCCAAGGTATTCAGCATGGGGGTGCAATTGTCGCTACCGCTGCTCATCGCCCTGCTCATCACCAACTTTGCCCTGGGCATCCTTACCCGTGCGGCTCCCCAACTGAATCTGTTCGGCATCGGGTTTTCGATTACCATGCTGGCTGGCTTCGTCCTGATCGCCTTGGCCCTGCCCTACATGCTCACCCCCTTGCAGCGCTTCCTGGTCGAGGGCGTGGAGATGGTGCGGCTGCTGGGCAGCGTACCGCCGGTCAATGCCTTGCCCAGGCCCTGAGGCCGGCAACCTCCGCTTGCACAAAATTTACGTCTCCTGACGTGCACTCCGGCCGAATTGCCTCACACTGTCGCCTCTGCGGCCAGGTCCGCAGGGCCTTCCTTCGCACTGCCTTCTGACGCATGAACATCGCCTATTTCCGCCGTCCCAAGATCATCTTCGCCGCGCTTGCCATCCTGCTGCTCGCAGGCTATCTGGGGTACCGGGCCTTCACCCCGCCGCCGCCGCCCGCCTACCTTACCGCCACCGCGGCCATCGCCGACATCCAGGACGTGGTCCTGGCCAGCGGTACCGTCAAGGCCTACAAGCAGGTCAGCGTGGGAGCCCAGGTGTCGGGCCAGATCAAGTCACTCAAGGTCGCGCTCGGAGACCACGTCAAGAAGGGCCAACTGGTGGCCGAGATCGATTCCCTGACCCAGGCCAATGCGCTGGCCAGCGCCGAATACTCGCTGCAGAACCTGCAGGCCCAGTTGCGTTCCAAGCAAGCCACCTTGAAGCAGGCGCAACTGGCCTATGCGCGCCAGCAGATGATGCTGGCCGGTGAGGCCAGCTCGCGCGAAAACTTCGAGAGCGCCGAGGCGACCCTGAACTCCACCCGCGCCGACATCGCCGCCCTGCAGGCGCAGATCAGGGACGGCGCCATCAAGGTCGATACCGCCCGCCTGAACCTGGGCTATACCCGCATTACCGCACCCATCGACGGCGAAGTGGTGGCCATCGTGGCGCAGGAAGGCCAGACCGTGAACGCCAACCAGTCCACTCCGACCATCATCAAGGTGGCCCGCATGGATACCGTGACGGTCAAGGCGCAGATCTCGGAAGCCGACGTAGTCCGCGTCAAGCCTGGCCTGCCGGTGTACTTCACCATCCTGGGCGACCCCGACCACCGCTATCGCACCACCCTGCGCGCCATCGAGCCGGCCCCGGATTCGATCCTGCAGGACGACACCAGTACCAGCACCACGACCAGCACCAGCAGCAGTTCCAGCTCCACGGCGATCTACTACAACGGCCTGCTGGACCTGCCCAACCCGGATGGCAAGCTGCGCATCTCCATGACCACGCAGGTCAACATCGTGCTGGCCGAGGCCAAGGATGCGCTGGTGGTGCCCTCCACCGCACTGGGGGCCAAGGATGCGCAGGGCCGTTACACCGTGCGGGTGCTGGATGCGCAAGGCCAGGCACAGGAGCGCCAGGTGCGCATCGGCATCAACACCAATGCCCAGGTACAGATCATCGAAGGACTCAAGGCCGGTGAGCGCGTGGTGACCGGCACCGCCCTGGCGGGCAGCGCCGACAGCAGCAGCGAGCGCCGTGGCCCGCCGCCGCGCATGTAAGGCGGCCATGACGACGCCCCTGTTGCAACTGCGCGGACTGCGCCGCGACTTTCCCGCCGGTGATGACACCATCACCGTGCTCAACGACATCAACCTCGACATCGCTGCCGGCGAGATGGTCGCCATCGTCGGCGCTTCCGGCTCGGGCAAGTCGACTCTGATGAATATCCTCGGCTGCCTGGACAAGCCCAGTGCCGGCAGCTACCTGGTCGCCGGACGCGAGACCGGCAAGCTGGAGCCGGACGAACTGGCGCAATTGCGGCGCGAGCATTTCGGCTTCATCTTCCAGCGCTACCACCTGCTCTCGGACCTGGATGCCACGGCCAACGTGCAAGTACCGGCGGTCTATGCCGGTCAGGAACCGGCCCAGCGCCGCCAGCGCGCCGCGCAACTGCTGGCGCGACTGGGCCTGGCCGAGCGCGGCCACCACAAGCCGGGCCAGCTCTCGGGCGGGCAGCAGCAGCGCGTCTCGATTGCGCGCGCGCTGATGAATGGCGGCGACGTGATCCTGGCCGACGAACCGACCGGCGCGCTGGACAGCCACAGCGGTCACGAGGTGATGAACATCCTCAAGGAACTGCATGCCGAAGGCCACACCATCATCATCGTCACGCATGACATGCAGGTGGCCGGCAATGCCCAGCGCATCATCGAGATCAAGGACGGCGTGATCGTTGCGGATCGCCGCAACCAGGTACCCGCAGCGGCAGCGGTGAGCAGCGCGCACAAGCAGCAAGGCCAGCAGAGCCGACAGGCCAGCGCCTGGCGCGCCGGACTGGATCGCTTCAAGGAAGCGCTGCGCATGTCCTTGCTGGCCATGAATGCGCACCGCCTGCGCAGCTTCCTGACCATGCTGGGCATCATCATCGGCATCGCCTCGGTGGTATCGGTGGTCGCCCTGGGCAGCGGTTCGCGTGCACAGATCCTGTCGGACATCAGCGCCATGGGCACCAATACCATCGACATCTTCCCCGGCACCGATTTCGGCGACATGAAATCAGCCGCCATCCGCACCCTCACGCCCGCAGATGCCGCCGCCCTGGCCGAGCAGAACTACGTCGACAGCGTCACACCCAGCGTGTCCACGGCCTCCTCCGCACGCTATGGCAACATCTCGGTCAGCGCCACCATCAACGGCGTGGGCGAGCAATATTTCCGCGTACGCGGGCTGAAGATGGCGCAGGGCATGAGCTTCGACGACGACGGCATCCGCCGCCAGGCGCAGGAAGTGGTGATCGATGCCAATACCTACAAGAAGCTCTTCCCCAACGGCGGCAATGCACTGGGCGAAGTGATCTTCCTGGGCAGCGTGCCATGCCGCGTGATCGGCGTGACGCAGAAGCGCGAGAACGGCTTCGGCAACAACAGCGCCCTCAATGTCTGGGTGCCCTACACCACCGCCATGACCCGCGTGATCGGCCAGCGTTACCTGAGCGGCATCACCGTGCGGGTCAGCGACAAGGTCCCCAGCGCGGCCGCCGAGCAGGGCATTACGCAACTGATGACGCTGCGCCATCGCACCAAGGACTTCTACATCTTCAACACCGACAGCATCCGCCAGACCATCGAGAAGGCCACCGCCACGCTGACCCTGCTGGTGTCCATGATTGCGCTGATCTCGCTGGTGGTGGGCGGCATTGGCGTGATGAACATCATGCTGGTCTCGGTCACCGAGCGTACCCGCGAGATCGGCGTGCGCATGGCCGTGGGCGCGCGCCAGGGCGACATCATGCAGCAGTTCCTCATCGAAGCGGTGCTGGTCTGCCTGGCCGGCGGACTGCTGGGCGTGCTGGTGGCGCTGTCCTTTGGCGCGGTGTTTGCCCACTTCGTCAGCAGTTTCCACCTGATCTATTCGACTGTCTCCATCGTCAGCGCCTTTGCCTGCTCCACCCTGATCGGCGTGGTGTTCGGTTTCCTGCCGGCGCGCAATGCCGCGCGCCTCAATCCGGTGGACGCCCTCGCCCGCGAATGAAATTGCACGTCATGTCCAAGCTCCCGAATTTCCCTTCACTTTCCCGCCTGACGCTGTTGCTGGCACTGGCCCTGCTGGGCGGCTGCAGCAGCCTGGTGCGCACTCCCTACACCGCACCGGCGACCCGGACCCCTGCGGCCTGGCAACAGGGTGATCCGGCCGCTGGCGTCAACGCCAGCCAGTGGTGGCAAGCCTTCGACGACCAGACCCTCAACGGCCTCATCGATGAGGCCCTGCGCAAGAACAACGACCTGGCGGTGGCGACCATCAAGCTCAGGCGCGCCCAATTGCAGGCCGGGATCGCCAACGATGCCTTCGTCCCGGCCCTCAGCGCCCAGCTCGGCAGCAGTGCCGGCAAAGCGCTCGATGGCAACGGCCAGACCACCCGCGCCAGCCAGAATTCGGTGAGCCTGTCCTATGAAGTCGACCTGTGGGGCCGCCTGGGCGCCAACTACGACGTGGCCCGCTGGGAAGCCCTGGCCACCGAGCAGGACCGCGCCGCCACTGCCCTGGCCCTGGTCGGCACCACCGCCAACCTCTACTGGACCGGTGCCTACCTGAACCAGCGCATCCAGAACGCCGAACAAAGCATCGCCTACGCGCAGAAGACGCTGGACCTGGTCAATACCCAGTACCGTGCCGGTGCGGTGTCATCCCTGGAGGTGCTCACGGCCCGGCAAAACCTGCTGAGCCAGCAATCCAGCTATACCGAACTGGTGCAGCAGCGGGTGGAAAATGACAATGCCCTGGCCATCCTGTTCGACAGTCCGCCCGGCCAGCGTCGCCAACTGCCGCCGGCCCTGCCGGAGCAGCCCTTGCCGTCCCTGGCGGCGGGCCTGCCGGCCGAACTGCTGGGACGACGTCCGGATCTGCGGGCAGCCGAATTGCGACTGCGCGAAGCCCTGGCCAATGTCGACCTGACACGGGCCGGCTTTTATCCGCAGCTGAGCCTGACCGGCTCGCTCGGCACCAGCAGCGATGCCCTGCTGCGTCTGGTGCAGAATCCGGTGGCTTCGCTGGCCGCACAACTGACCCTGCCCTTCCTGCAACAGACCCAGATGAAGCTCAAGGTCGGCGTCTCCCAAGCCGACTACGACAGTGCTCTGACGCAGTTCCGCCAGACCCTGTACGCCGCCTTCAGCGATGTCGAAAACGCCCTGTCGGCGCGCGAGCAATATGCCCGGCAGCAGGCGCTGCAGGCCCGCAACGTCGAGGTGGCACGCGCGGCCGAGCAGCTCTACGCGCTGCGTTACCGGGCCGGCTCGGCCACCTTGCAAGCCTGGCTGGACCAGCAGGACAAGCGCCGCAGCGCCGAGGACACCCTGGCCCAGGTGCGGCTGAACCAGTTGAAGAACCAGATGACGCTATACCAGGCCTTGGGTGGCGATGCCCGCGCGACTCCTCCCCGGTGAAACGCGATGGCCCCAAGCAAAAAGGCGAACCCGCGGGTTCGCCTTTTTGCATTTTCCTTCACTGCGATCGGCCTGCAACGCCGTCGCTGTGAAGGTAACTTCATTATTTGAGGTAATTCAGCAAAGTCAGGCCACTGGTGGTGACGAAGACCTTCTGGGCTGCCGACAGATAGGTCTGCTTGAGCGTGAGGTCGCTGATCAGCTCGCTGGTATCGGAAAGATTGCGGCCCAGCAGGTTGTTGATGGTCTGGGTGTAGTTTTCCTTGTTGACCTCACCGGCCGCATCCAGGTTGTCCAGCTCGTTCTGGCGGGCACCGATGGACGCCTTGACGGTGGAGACACTGCTGGCAATCGAGTCGATCTGGGTATTGAACTTGGCCAGGTTGCGCGACAGCGCTGCCTGGCTGCCCGCCACCGGCGTACGCGCCGCATCGGCAGCATCGGCCTGCAGCTTGAGCGCCGCCGTTTCGGTGAACTTGGCCTGATAGGTCGGATCGTCCGGCTTGAGGGCATCCAGTTCAGATTGTGCCGTCTTGTAGGCGGCAATCGGGGTCTGGCCGGAACCGGACGGATATTCGAAATTGTTGGCAGCGGTCTCGTCGGCAGTGTTGGCCGCTTCGGTCACCGGCACGGACAGCACATTGATCATGTTGGTCATGGTCTTGAAGATATCCTGACCATTGCCCTGAAACACCGTCTGGCCCGAGGCGCTGATATCCATCTGGCGGGTCGAGTCGACCTGCAGCGTCATGGCGCCCTGGTCGCCGTTGTAGACCACGCCGCCGGTGCCGTCCAGGGTGAAGGGCTGGGTGGTGCTCTTGAAACCGGCGAAGATGTAATTGCCCTGGCCGTCCTGGGCATTGGCATAGCCCAGCACTTCGTTGAGGTTGCCCTTGATCTCGGAAGCCATGTTGATGCGCTCGGCATTCGAATACGAGGCATTGCCTGCAGTGATGACATTGGACTTGAGCTTGGTCAGCATGTTGGTCAGGCTGTCCAGGGTCCCCTGCACGGTCGACAGGGCGCTGTTGGCGTTCTGGCGATTGGTCTTGTACTGGTCGTTCAGGGCCGAGGTCTGGGTCATGTCCAGGGCGCGGGCGGCGGCCACCGGATCATCCGAGGGCAGCAAGACCTTCTGCTGCGCCGTCACCTGCTGGGTCAGCTTCAGGATCTGGCCCTGCATGCTGGTCAGGTCATTGTTGCTCGACTGATAGAGCATCTGGGTGCTGATACGCATGGTCATCTTCCTTTAGCTGATTAGCTGCCCAGGGTGAGCAGGACATTGATCATGTCGCTGGCGGCCTGGATGATCTTGGCCGCAGCCTGGTACTGCTGCTGGTTGCGGATCATGTTGGCCAGTTCCTCGTCCTGGTTGACACCGGACTCGGACTGCTGCTGGGTCTGGATCGCCGTCAGGCGCGATTTCTCGGCCGTATTGGTGACGTTGATCTCGTTGGTCTTGTTGCCGATGGTGGCCACCAGCTGCGAGTAGGAACCCTGGAAGCTGGTGCCATTGATGGTGTTGGCCGTCTGCAGGTTGGCCATGGCCAGCGCATTGCGATTGTCCGACGCCGCATTGGTGTTGGCCGAGATGGTGAACTGGTCGCCATTGGAGGGCTGGCCGGAGATCTGGAACTTCACACCGCTGATCTCGTAGGTATCGCCGGCCTTGTACGGGATGTTGGTATCACCCGCATTGATCGTGGTGGTCGTGCCATCCAGATGGGTAATGGTGCCTGTACCTGGCGCTGCCGGCGACATGACGAACACCGGGGGCGTGGCCGTGCTGTCGTAGCTCAGCGTGGTGGGCTTGGTCAGCGGCGTGGTCGTGGTCAGGTAGTCCGCCGTCACCGAACCGGTACTGATGGTCGCCGTGCCCTTGTTGGCCGCCACCGGGGCAAAATTGAACGTGTCACCGGTGCTGGGCGTACCGGTCAGCGTATAGGTCACGCCGCCGCTGCTGATGGTCATGCCCGGCGTGTAATTGAACGCGGCCCCGCCCGTGGCCGTACCGGTGGTCCCGTCCGGGTTGGTATAGGTCACGTCCGGCGCGGGCGTATTGTTGGTCCAGGTGGCGGCCAGCTGGAGCTGGTTCGGCGTCACCGTGGTATCGAGCGTAGTGCTGAACGATACCGACGAACCCTGCTTGAACGAGCTCGGATCCAGCGAGGTGTTGGAAATGATCGCGTTGCCGGTGTTGCTGGCGCCGGTACTGGCGTTGACGTTGTTGGTCGCGTTGATCGAGGTCGAGATCGGCGCGGCCGTGGCCAGCAGTTGGGTATTGCTCAGCAGCAGCGAGAAGGCCGCGGCACCGTTGGCCGTCGGCTGGATCTTGTAGATATTGCCGCTGGCCATGGTCGGCGCGCCCGCCGGAGAGCCACCGTCGGAGTAGGTCACGCCGTCGAGCGTGACCGGGAAGTCGCCGGCGGCCTTGACGGTCTTGGTGTTGTCCGACAGACGCGTAAAGGTGTAGTTGGTGCCGTCGTAGGTCAGCGTGTAGTCACTCGTGCTCAGCGCCGAGGGGTCGCTGATGGTCGTCGTCAGGTTGGTGGTGCCGGTATTGGTCGGATAGCCGATCAGGTTGGGCGAACTGACGTTGAACATGTCGGTGCCCGCGTTACCGTTCTGGTCCAGCCCCAGCTTTTGCTGTTCATTGAACGCGGTCCCCATGGCGATGGCGATGCGGCCCAGGGCGTTCTGGGTCGGATCCAGGGTTTCCGTACGGTACTTCAGCAGGCCACCCAGACTGCCACCGTCATAGAAGAAGCTGTCGGGAATGGTCGCCGTGCCGCCACCGGGCAGCACCTGGCCGACCTGCAGACGAGAGACATCGGTGGGCGAATTGGTCACCGCCAGCTGGGTCACCTGGTCACCGGTCACCAGCGACTGGCCGGTGCCGATGAACACGCTCACCGCCCCGGTATCCTGCGGCACCGTGGTGATCTTGACGTACTTGTTGAGCTCCGCCACCAACTGGTCGCGCTGATCCAGCAGATCGTTGGGCTGCTGCCCGCCGCCGGTCCCCACGGCATTGACGATGGCCTGGTTCAACTGGGCGAGCTGTTGCGCGTAGGAATTGATGGTGGTCACCGTCGAGGTGATCTGACTGTTGACGCTGGCGCTGCTCTGGGCGAGCTGGTCGTTGATGCTGGACACGCGCGCCACCAGGGTCGACGCCTGCGACAGCACCGACTGGCGCGAGGCCTGGGTATTCGGGTTGGAGGCCAGATTCTGCACGGCCGCAAAGAAATCCTGCAGGGCCGGCGACAGACCGGCCTTGGTGTCGGCCACCGTGTTGTTGATCTGCGAGATCTCCGAGTAATACGAATCCAGCGAGCTCGCCGAGCTCTGCGAGGCCAGTGCCTGCTTGGTCAGGAAATCGTTGTAGATGCGCTTGATCTGGGTGACCTGGGCACCCTGGCCGACGAAGCCGTAGCCATAGTTGATGCCGCCGGCCGAGCTTTGCACGACTTCCTGGCGGTTGTAGCCGGGAGTGGTGGCGTTGGAGATGTTGTGGCTGGTGGTGGCCTGCGCCGCCATGGCCGCCTGCAACGCGCTTTGCCCGATACTGAAGATGTTAGTTGCCATGCTAGGTTGTCGTCCCTGAAAGCTTTTAGCGGAATAACCAAGTCAACGGCAGGATTGACCAAAACTTTAGCGGCTCCGGCCCGAATTTGTTTCCGGTCGGAACCGATGAGCTTGCCGCGCGATCATGCCCTGCGGCGGCGCGGGATCAGGCCGACAGTGAGGTACGGATGATGCGCGAGAGCTTTTCCGCATAGTGCGGATCGGTGGCATAACCGGCGCGCTGCAGACCGTAGGCGAAACCGTGGGCATCCTGGGCGCTGGCCAGGACCTTCTCGTAGCGCGGATTGCTGCGCAGCAAGTTGGCGTAATCCTTGAAGGCATCCGCATAGGAATCATAGGCGCGGAATTTTTCCACGCGCTTCTGCGGCTTGCCGTTGATGTATTCGATGGTGGTGGCCTCAACCACCTTGCCGGTCCAGTTGCCGGTCGCCTTGATACCGAACAGGTTGTGGGCGGAACGACCGTCGCGGGTGACGATTTCCTTCTTGCCCCAGCCGGTTTCCAGCGCCGCCTGCGCCAGCATGAACTTGGCCGGGATGCCGGTCATCTTGCTGGCCAGTTCGGCATCGGCCTGCAAACGGTTCTGGAAGGCTTCCACATGGGCCGGCTTGTTGGAACTGCGGCGCTGCTTGTTGCGACCGTCCTGGTCGGTGCTTTCGGCGGCCTGCTGGCTGGCGAAGCTCTGGATGAACTTGGCGCGGTCGGCATCGCTCATGTCCTTGACCAGCGGGATGCCCATCGGCAGGCCATCATCGCCCGGTGTGGAATTGCCGTCCAGGTCCTGAGCATCAGGCAGCTTCTTGGGCAGCGAGGCCGAGAGCTGGCGCGTGAGCACATCGGCCAGCCCGACCCCGCGCTGGGCCAGGCTCTGGCTCAGTTGCTGGTCCAGCATGGAGGTAAACATCTTGGTCTGCTCGTTGTCGAACGGCCCGTTCTGCGGCGTGGCATCCCGCATGCTCTTCATCACCATGTTCAGGAACATGGCCTCGAACTGCTTGGCGGCACCCTTGATGGATTCCGGTGAATTCTGCTTGGCCGCCTCGCGCAGGCCATTCAGCCCATTCGCATCGACGGCAAGACTCTCGGTCGGATTGGATGGGTTGATCTTGTTGAGCATGGATGACCTTGGTGGAAAGCGTTGGATGTTGGATCGGCCTGCAGCGTCAGATCACTTCGAGTTCGGCGCGCAAGGAACCGGCCGCCTTCATTGCCTGCAGGATCGCCAGCAAGTCCTGGGGCGTGGCGCCGATGGCATTGAGCGCCTTGACCACATCCGACAGCGAAGCACCGCCCTTCAACAGCATGACCTTGCCCGGCTCCTTGTTGATGGAGACCTGGGCATTCTGCACCCCCGCCGTCTGGCCACCGGCCAGGGCATTGGGCTGGCTGACCGCATTGTCGGCCTGGATCACTACCGACAGGTTGCCGTGCGAGACCGCGCAGGTCTCCAGCATCACGCTCTGGTTCATCACCACCGAGCCGGTACGGGCATTCAAGATCACCTTGGCCGCCAGCTTGCCGGGGGTGACATCCACGTTTTCCAGGGCACCGAGGAAGGCTACCCGGTCGCCACTGGAAATGGGCGCGCGCACGCGGATCACACGGCCATCCTGAGCCACGGCGGTATCGCTGCCGAAACGCTTGTTGAGCGCATCGACCACCCGGCTGGCAGTCGAGAAATCATAGTCATTGAGCTCCAGCACGACTGCGTCGCCGCCGCCGAGCGAACTGGGCACGGCCCGTTCCACGGTCGCTCCGCCGGAAATGCGGCCGGCCGACAGCTGGTTGACGATGGTGCTGCTGCCGGCAGCCGAACCGCCCGCACCGCCGATGACGATGTTGCCCTGGGCGATGGCGTAGATCTGGCCGTCAGCACCCTTCAGGGGGGCCATCAGCAGCGTGCCGCCACGCAGGCTCTTGGCATTGCCGATGGAGGACACCGTCACGTCGATCAACTGGCCCGGCTGGGCGAAGGCTGGCAAGGTGGCCGTGACCATGGCGGCAGCCACGTTCTTCAACTGCATGTTGCTGCTGGTGCCGGAGGGCACGTTCACGCCCAGCTGCTGCAGCATGCTGATGACGCTCTGCACCGTAAACGGCGTCTGCGTGGTCTGGTCGCCACTGCCATCCAGACCCACGACCAGGCCATAACCGACCAGCTGGTTCTGGCGCACGCCCTGGATGCTGGCCAGGTCCTTGAGACGCTCGGCATGGGCCGGCATGGCCGCTGCCAGGCACAGCGCTGCGACGGCTGCCGCCGAAAGCAGCTTGCTGCCCATCCTGATCATGTCCATGGCGAAAAATCCTTTCCGGGTCATTGCACTACTCCACATCAGAAAGGAGAAACGCTGAAGAAGAATCGGCCCAGCGAAGACATGAAGTCAGCCATGTCCACGCGGGTGTTGGTACGGTATTCGACTTTCGCATCCGCCACCAGCGTGGAGGAAACGGTGTTGCCGGTCTGGATGTTGTCGGGGCTGACGGTGCCGGAGAAGCGCACGTATTCCACGCCCTTGTCCAGTGACACCTGCTTTTCGCCCGAGACCACCAGGTTGCCGTTGGGCAGCACCTCCACCACCGTCACGCCGATGGTACCGGTGAAGGTGTTGCTGGAGGTCGTGGCGCCCTTGTCATCGAACTTGGAGGAGGAACTGCCGGAGGCCGACAATTCCTTGATCGAGGTGCCGAAGATGGTCGGTGCGGGCGAGGCCACTTCGCCGGTCTTGCTGGCCGAACTCGCGGCGGACTTGGCGGCACTGGTCTTCTCGTTGATGATGATGGTGAGCGTGTCACCGACCAAACGCGCGCGACGGTCTTCCAGCAAGGGGCGATAGACCGCCGACTGGAAAATCGCACCCGAGGTCGGCGGCGCGTAGGACGCCGGCTGCGGACGCGCCGTCTTGGGACCTGTCACGATACTGTCGGGAACGGTGGTGCAAGCACTCACGCTCAACACGCCCGCCATGGTGACCAATTTCAGCATGCTCTTCATCTCTGCCTCGTCCTTCTTCTGCTACCGACTACCTTGTTCAACATCCACCGCGCGAAGCCTTACAGCTGCGAAAGCTTGGCCAGCATCTGGTCGGACGTGGTGATGGCCTTGCTGTTGATTTCATAGGCGCGCTGTGTCTGGATCATGTTGACCAGCTCTTCCACCACGTTCACGTTGGAAGTTTCCACGTAACCCTGCCACAGGGCACCGGCACCGTTGGTCCCCGGGGTGTTCGGGTTGGGTGTACCGGAAGCGGCGGTTTCGACGTACAGGTTCTCGCCACGGCTTTCCAGGCCAGCCGGGTTGATGAAGGTGGCGACCTGGATGGTACCGATCTGCGTGGTAGCGGTGGAACCGGCCTGCATGATCGAGACGGTACCGTCACGGCCCACGGTCAGCTTGGTGGTGTTGAGCGGAATGGTGATCGGCGGCTGCAGGGTGTAGCCGCTGGAGGTCACCATCTGGCCCTGGCTGTCGGTCTGGAAGGAGCCATCGCGGGTGTAGGCGGTGGTGCCGTCGGGCAGCAGGATCTGGAAGAAGCCATTGCCCTGGATCGCCAGGTCCTTGTCATTGTTGGTCTGGTTGACGTTGCCCTGGGTGAAGATGCGCTCGGTGGCCACCGGACGCACGCCGGTACCGATCTGCAGGCCCGAGGGCAATTGCGTCTGCTGCGAAGACTGGGCACCGGGCTGGCGCACGGTCTGGTACAGCAGATCTTCGAAGACGGCGCGTGAGCGCTTGAAACCATTGGTGCTGACGTTGGCCAGGTTGTTGGAAATCACGTCCAGCTGCGTCTGTTGCGCATCCAGGCCGGTCTTGGAAATCCACAGGGAACGAATCATTTGTTTCTCCGGTAATCAGCGCTTGCGCTGCGGGTACATCATTGAGGTCAAGTGCGTGACCAGCATCAGGACAGCGTCAGGATCGAGGTCGCCTTGGTCGCATCGCTCTCGGCGGTCTGGATCACTTTCATGTTCATTTCGAACTGGCGCGACAGGTTGATCATGTTGACCATCGCTTCCACCACGTTCACGTTGCTGCCCTCCAGCGCACCGCTGGCCAGGCGCACGTTGGCGTCGGGCTGGGCGGCACCGGTGATGGTGCGAAACAGGCCGTCATCACCACGCTGGAGATTCTTGTCGTCCGGATTGACCAGCTTGATACGACCCAGCACGTTGACCGCATTGGGAATGCCGTTGGTCGGGATCGAGGACACCGTGCCGTCGGCAGCAATGGCCACGGTGGTATCCGGCGGAATCGTGATCGGACCGGCGTCGCCCTGCACGGACTGGCCGTTCTGGGTCTGCAGGATGCCGTTCTCGTTGATCTTGAAGCTGCCGTTGCGGGTGTAGGCTTCGCCACCGTCAGCGGTCTGCACCGCGATCCAGCCACGGCCCTGCACTGCCACATCCAGAGCACGGCCAGTATCCTGAATCGGCCCCTGGGAAAAATCGTTGCCGGCCGTGGAATCCACCACGAAGGCGCGCGTGGGCAGGCCCGGGCCCACCACCGGCGCCGAACGGAAGGTATTCAATTGGGCGCGAAAACCCGTGGTCGTGGCATTGGCCAGGTTGTTGCTGGCGCTGGCTTGCTGCTCAAGCGTGTGCTTGGCACCCGACATCGCTGTATAGATCAGACGATCCATATCACCCCTTAGTAATGGCGTCCATCCCTGGCGCCATCGGTTCAAACCGGCCACCGACGACGCCGGCAGCCTTGAAGCAGGCGCGCCGCACGGCGCGCCGGGCACATCCTGTGAAACTTATCAGCGCAGGCTGACCAGGGTCTGCAGCACGGTGTCCTGCACCTTGATGGTCTGCGAGTTGGCCTGGTAGACGCGCTGGGCCACGATCATGTTGACCAGCTCGGCGGTCAGGTCGACGTTGGAGTCTTCCACCGCACGCGCCTGCAGAGTGCCGAAGGTACCGGTGGTCGGCTTGCCCACCAGCGCGCTGCCGGCTGCGCCGGTAGCCTGGTACAGGTTGTTGCCCAGCGGCTGCAGGCCGTTCGGGTTGGCGAAGTTCACCAGCACCACGGTACCCAGGTTCTTGGTCTGCTGATTGCTGTAGGAGCCGACGATGGAACCGTCCTTGTCGATCGAGAAACTGGACAGGGTGCCGGGCGGCATGCCGTTCTGGCTCTGCGCCAGGTTCACGAAGGCCGAACCGGTCTGGGTCGAGCCGGTATAGCTGAGCGAGATGGCGCTGGCAAAGTTGCCGCCGCCGGCAGCCACATCGGAGTTCGCGCCGGTCGCGGTGAGGTCGATGCTCATCGTGCCGCCGCTGATGAGCGCACCGGTGGAATCGAATGTCATCGTGCCCAGGGACAGCGGGACCGAACCGCCGCTGGTGGTCACCAGGGTCTTGTCACCCACCTTGGCGTAGACGTCCCAGCTGGTGGTGGGCGGCGTCACGGTGGTGTCCGGGTCGTGCTTGACGTAGTAGGTCTGGACGCTGTACGGATTACCCAGGCTGTCGTAGATGGTCACGCCCGTGGAATTGTTGTAGGTCGTCGGATCGGCCGCATTGAACGGCGTGGTGGTCGGCGTATCGAGGCGCGAATCCAGGTTCACCTTGGTGGTGATGGAAGTCGTCGTGGTGGCCGGAATGGCCGAGGTATCGATCTGCAGCGCAACCGGGTCCCCTCCCGAAGTACCGGCCGCCCAGCCCATCAGGTAAGCGCCGTTCATGCTGGGATTGACGATGTAGCCATTCTTGTCCAGCTGAAACTGGCCGTTGCGACCGTACATCGGCGACAGGTCGGTCAGCGACGGAGCCACCTGGAAGAAGCCATCGCCATTGATGGCGATATCCAGCGGATTGTTGGACGAACTGATGTTGCCCTGGGTGAACTGTTGTGCCACGTTGGCCACGGTCACGCCGATGCCCACCGGCGAATTGCCGGAACGGTTCATCGAATTGGCATACATATCGGCAAACTGCGTCTGCGACTGCTTGAAACCCACCGTGCTGGCGTTGGCCACGTTATTACCGATGACGTCCAGGCTCTTGGCTGCGCCATTCAGTCCGCTCAGACCTTGTTGAAAACTCATGAGATATCCCCTTGTTCCGAATGTTGTCGGTAATGACGATTAAAGAATTTGCACGACGTCGGTCGGCTTGATGGTGCCGATGTTGGAGACGTTGAGCTTGACGCCGTCCGACGCAGTCGAGACGCTTGATACGGTGCCGAAGGACAAGGTCGAGGCACTCACCGCCGTACCGTTGTTGGAGGCGCTGACCGTGAAGGTGTAGTTGCCGTCGGCCACCTTGCCGCCGGTGTTGTTGGTGCCATCCCAGATCACCGGCACCACGCCGGCTGCCTGGGTACCGAGATCGGTGGTATGCACCACGGCGCCGGTGGAATCCTTGATGGTCACCACCACCGAGGAAGCGGTACCGGAGAGGTTCACGCCGAAGACGGCCTTCTGGCTGGTGACATCATTGCCGCTGCTGTCCTTGGTGGTATCGGAGGTCAGCTGGATGCTGTTGCCCGGGGCCAGCACGCTGTGACCGATCATGTTGGCCGTGGACAGTGCCTGCGAGGAATTGAGATTGCCCATCAGCGTGGACAGCGAGTTGTTCAACTGGCTGATACCCGAGACGGTCGAGAGCTGCGCCATCTGGGTGGTGAGCTGCGAGTTGTCCATCGGGTTGCTGGGATCCTGGTTCTTCATCTGCGCGATCAGCAGCGTCAGGAAGCGATTCTGGATCGCGTCCGGGCTGTTGTCGTCCAGACTGGAAGAGCTGGTGGTGGTGGACGAGCTGCTGCTCGTACCATTCATTGCGGTGAGCAGGTCACTGGAGACGATTGCCATGATTCAGGTCCTGGTTATTGGCCGATGGTAAGGGTCTTGACGAGCATGGCCTTGGCCGTGTTCATCGTTTCCACATTGGTCTGGTAAGAGCGCGAAGCCGAGATCATGTTGACCATTTCCTCGACCGGATTGACGTTGGGCATGGCCACGTAGCCATTGCCATCGGCCATGGGATGCTTGGGGTCATAGACCAGCTTGGGCGGGGCCTGGTCCTCGACCACGGCCGCGACCTTCACGCCGCTGTCCTTGACCCCGCCCACGGGAATGGCTTCGAACACCACCTGCTTGGCCTTGTAGGGCGTACCGTCGGGGCTGGTGGCACTGTCGGCGTTGGCGATGTTGCTGGCCGTGGCATTGAGCCGCTGGGCCTGGGCGCTCATGGCCGAGCCGGCCACGTTGAAGATGTTGGAAAGAGACATGGTTTATCAACCCGGTTGGATGGCGTTCAACATGGCCTTGATCTGGCCGTTCACGGCAGTGACGCCGGCTTCGTAGCGAAGGCCGTTGTCGACGAATTCATTGCGTTCCACGTCCAGATCGACCGTGTTGCCGTCCACGCTGCCCTGGGCCGGCGTACGGTACTGCAAGGGCGAACCGCCGATGCTGCCCGGACCATTGTCGGGCGCGGTACCGGCCACGTGGGCCGCGGCAGTGCGCTCCAGCTGCAGGGGCGGCAGGGTGGTGCTCTTGCTGTCCAGCGCATTCTTGAGCGCATCGGCAAAGTTGACGTCACGCGCCTTGTAGTTGGGCGTGTCCGCATTGGCGATGTTGGACGCCAGCACTTGCTGGCGCTGGGCCCGCAGGTTCAGCGCCATCTCGTTGAAACGGAAAAAATCGTCGAGCTTAGAGACCATCGGGTCCTCCGGAAATACCGTCGCTGCGCCGCTCTCGCCTGCCCTTGCCTGGCCGCTTGCGGACTGCGCCGATGATGGAATTACGTAGGCTTGATCATACGTTCGGTCCCCGGACTCTAAGGGGCGATAAAGAGAGAAAAGCCTCCCCTGTTTGCGCTTTTGACCTCGCGCGCGCGAAGTAACATCACTGCCAAGATTCGCCTACGCCCTGCCGGCAAGTTGCACAACATGAAACACCTGAACCACCCCTTGCGCGCCCTGCGCCGCACCTTCGCCGCCCTCGCCCTGCTGGCAGCCGGCCTGGGGACGCTTGCACCTGCCCACGCCCAGAGCAGCCCCAACAGCACCAACACGGCCAATATTTCCGCTACGCCCAATACTGCGCAAAAGCAGGACTTATCAGCCTTGCAACAAGTGGCGGAAGAATTCCTGAAAGGCCAGACCTCGGGCCTGCCCGGCAGCGTCACGGTCACCATCGATCCGGTCGATACACGCCTCACGCTGGCGGCCTGCCTGGAACCGCAAGCCTTCATGCCCAATGGCGGCCGCCTGTTCGGCCGCACCACGGTCGGCGTCAAGTGCGTGGCGCCCTCCCCCTGGACCATTTACCTGCGCGCCAACGTCCAGGTGATCTCGGATTACCTGGTCGCCGCCGTACCGCTGGCCCAGGGCCAGACCATCAGCGCCAGTGACGTCACCCGCATCCATGGTGACATGTCGACCCTGCCCAGCGGGGTCGTCACCGAAGAATCGCAAGTGATCGGCCGGGTGGCCAACATGTCTCTGCGCGCCGGCACGCCCCTGCGCCTGGATGCCATCCGCAACCAGCGCGTGGTGCAGCAGGGCCAGGCGGTGCGGGTGGTTTCGACGGGACCGGGTTTCCAGATCTCCACCGAAGCACGCGCCCTGACCAATGCCAACGAAGGCCAGATGGCCCAGGCCCGCACGGCAACCGGCCAGGTCGTCAGCGGCATTGCCAAGGCCGGCGGGATCCTGGAAATCAATTATTGAGCCGGCCAGGCCGGTTTCTTTATTGATATGAAGCAATTTCCCGGAGAACAATGCCCAGGCGGAACGCAGCGGATCGCCCTGGCAGGAATGTGAAGAAAAGTACCCGAAATGCGCTGATTTCAGGTGCGGGAATGTTAAAGTTTGCCCAGAACTGGTCGATAATCCATACGACAGGCGGGTGCGCTGCGCCCCCACCCTACAAGGAATACTGCCGTGAACGTTAACGACGCCCTCAAATCCGCTGCCCTCAACACCGAGCAGACGCAGACGCAAGCCCGCACCACCGCCCAGGGCGGCGCTGCCGCCGGCAACAGCGCGGCTGCCACCGCCGCCACCTCGGACAGCGTGCGCCTGTCCAGCACCTACCAGGCGCTGGAAACCAAGGGCGACAGCAAGAGCAGCAGCTTTGACGCCAAGAAAGTGGCCGAGATCAAGGCCGCCATTGCCAATGGCACCTTCCAGATCGATCCCGAGAAGGTCGCCAATGGCCTGATCGATACCGTCAAGACCCTCATCAGCGCCCGCCCGGCCTGATCACCTTTCGTTTTTGCAGAGGATCTTTCGCATGAATCCGGCCAGCAAACTGTCCCAGGAACACGCTGCCATGTCGCGCCTGGTGGAAAAACTGACCCAGGAACAGGCTCTGCTGGCCGAAGCCACTGCGGAAGGGCTGACCGACATCATTTCCGAAAAAGCTGCCATCGTTGCTGAAATGTCCACCCTGGCTGGCAACCGTCATGCCTTGCTGG
This sequence comes from Herbaspirillum sp. C7C8, assembly GCF_022627875.1. NCBI lineage: Bacteria > Pseudomonadati > Pseudomonadota > Betaproteobacteria > Burkholderiales > Oxalobacteraceae > Herbaspirillum > Herbaspirillum sp. C7C8. The sequence continues at coordinate 62,675 of NZ_JABXGG010000005.1, read as the reverse complement.
GTACGCTGGGCTACAGCGCAGATGAAGCCGGCATGCAGAAGTGGATGAATGAACAGGCCAGCGAGGCCGACCGCGATCTCTGGGCCGGCCTCTTCGAACTGGCCCAGGATGCCAAGGAACTGAACCGCGTCAATGGCCTGCTGATCGGCAAGAAGCTCTCCATCAACCAGAGCGCACTCACGATTCTGCAAGGCAAGACCGGCACTGGCAATTTCTATGGCCCCGACGGTCAGAACAGCATCAAATCCTCGGGCCGTCGACTGGGTGTGGTGTAGCGCTTCCCGCTCAGGCGCGGTACCAGCAAAAAGCCCGGCATGGCCGGGCTTTGTCGTTAACGTGTCTGCAAATGAGGCATCGGCAAATACGGCATGCTGCTCATTGTCGTACTGCGGACTCAGGCCACCCCGCTCCAGGAATGCTCGCGCAGATAGGAACGCATGCGCGAAATCGCCTGGCTGTGCAGCTGGCATACGCGCGATTCGGAGACACCCATGACCGCACCGATTTCCTTGAGGTTCATTTCCTGCTCGTAGTACAGCGCCATGAGGAGCTGCTCACGCTCGGGCAGGGCCTTGATGGAATCCACCACTGCTTCACGGAAACCACCGTTGATCAGGGTCTGCAGCGGATCATCCTCACCCTCGCCGGTCTGATAGCGGTCCAGGAAGTGCTCATGACCGCCCTCGTCGTCGTGAAAGTCCTCGTAATAAATCAGTTGATGGCCACCACAGTCGGTCAGCAGGGCCTGGTAATCACTCAGACTGATCTTCATGTGCTGCGCCACTTCCGCCTCCTGCGGCTGGCGGCCCAGTTGCTGCAGCAGGGTCTGCATGGCCTCTTCCACCTTGCGCGCATTCTGGCGGATGCTGCGCGGCAGCCAGTCGCTGCTGCGCAGTTCGTCGAGCATGGCGCCACGGATACGCTGCACGGCATAGGTCTCAAACTGCGCGCCATGGGTTTCCTCATAGCGGTTGACGGCGTCGAGCAGGCCCATCATGCCGGCCTGGATCAGGTCGTCCACCTCTACGCTGGGGGGCAGCTTGGCCTTGAGCTGATGCGCCAGCTTCCTGACCAGCGGCGCATGCTGCTCCAGCACATCGTTCTTGCCCTTTTTTCCCTTGACGTTATACATGCACGTCACACTCCCAGGCTGGCACCGTCGGTGGCCATGCGGTAGCTGCTGCCGGTCGCGTCCGGGGTCGCCGTAAAGCGCTTGGAGAGGCGCTGGAACGCCAGCGCCGCCCCGGCGAAGGGAAACACGTCCATCACCGCCCGGCCCTGCCCGGTGGCCCGGCGGATATGGTCATCGGCCGGAATCGACCCCATGAAATTCAATTGCGCCGCCAGGTAGCGGCTGGCAGCCTGGGCCATGTTGGCATAGACGGTGCGGGCTTCGGCTTCGGTGGCATCGTTGACGATGAGACTGAAGGGACGGCGACCGATACGGTCGCTCAGGCTCTTCAGGAGCACATAGGCCGATTTGATCGACGAGGCCGTGGTCGAGACCTGGATCACGATCTCGCCCATTTCCATGGTCGGCACCGGCAGCGACAGGTCGCGCGCCAGCACGCCATTGACCAGGGTGATCTCGGCCTGGCCAATCAGGCTGTCGAAGATCTCGGCCAGCCGTCCTGCGTGCGGGTCGGTGGCCGAAGGAACGCTGCGGCGGGCGATGCGCGCCATCGAAAATCCTTCCGGCAGCAGACGGGTAGCCTCGATCAAGGGACGCTCCATGCGCGCCACCTCCTGCAGCGTGGCCACGTCATGGCGCAAACCGATGCGCGTCAACAGTCCGGTACTGGCCACGTCGCCATCCACGACCAGCACACTGTGCTTGGCCTGGGACAGCGAGGCCGCCAGGTTGATGAGCATGGCGCTCTTCTCTTCCTCGCCGAGGACGGAGAAGAAGGTAAACAGTCGCGGCACCGGCCTTTCCAGCATCCGGCGCAGTCCTGCTGCCTGGTCGATGTCGTAACTAGCCAAAGCTCACCTCGCGCAGGCCCTTGTCATTCATCGACATCGCGGTCGGCCCGATCACGCCCGGCAACTCGCCCTCCTGGAACTCGAAGGGCGCGGTTTCGCGCTTCTGCTTGAAGGCGCGGTCGGCCAGATACAGCTTGTTGGCCACGTGCAGGTCTTCCGGCACGCGCTGGCCATTGGCCACGTAATGCAGGTTGAGCTTGTGGCGGATCACCACATCGAGCACATTGCCGATGGTGGCGGCTTCATCGAGTTTGGTGATGATGCAGCCGGCCAGACCGGAGCTGGAATAGGCATGCACTACTTCGTTGAGGGTCCCGCCGGTGGCGGTGGCGTTCAGGCACAGCAGGCGCTTGATGTCCACGCCGGCACCGGCCAGCATGGCGTCCTGCTCGGCCACCATCTGATCGCGCTGGCCCACGCCGGCGGTGTCGATCAGCACGGTGTGCTTGCCTTTCAACTCTTCCAGAGCGATGCGCAGGTCGGTCTCATCCTTGACCGAGTGGACCATCACGCCCAGGATCTTGCCGTAGATGCGCAGTTGTTCGTAACCGCCGATGCGGTAGCCGTCGGTGGTGATCAGGGCCAGCTTGCCGGAGCCGTGGCGCATCACGCAGCGCGCCGCCAGCTTGGCGGTGGTGGTGGTCTTGCCCACGCCGGTGGGGCCGACCAGGGCGAAGACGCCGCCGTTTTCGAGCAGCTCGTTTTCGTTGGCCAGGGTGTTGAGATTGCGTGCCAGCACCGACTTGACCCAGAACATGATGTCCTGCGACTTCGAGTTGGCGGGCAGGTTTTCGGTAATCAGACGCGACAGGCTGGCCGAAAAACCGGCCGCCAGCATTTCCTTGAGGACCACACCCTTGAGCGGGTCGCGTTTTTGCGTACCGCCCCAGGAAATCTCGGCCAACTGGGTTTCCAGTACGCCGCGCATGGAGCGGATTTCACTCATGACCTCGGACAGGATTTCGTCATAGTCCTTGCCATCGAATTCGGGCAGCGCCGAGCGCGGGCGCATATCCTGCTCGCCGGACTCCTGCGCCTGCTGCGCCGAGGTCGCTGCCCGGCCGCCAGCGGCCTGCTCGGCGCGGCGGCTGCGCCAGACGCGGGCGTCGCTGGCCGATGCAGGTTCTGCCGCGCGCGCCGGGGTACGCGCCTGGGCGGGCTGATCCAGTAGTGGCGCGTTCTCGGGGCGTGCTGCGCGAGTGGGCTGCTGCGCCACCGGGGAGGACAGCAGGGCCGGACGCCGCGGCTGCTGGGCGCTGGGCAAGCCCGACTGCTGCTGCAGCGAAGCCGCCTGGGCACGTCCATTCGGATCGCGTGCGCCGGTCGGCGCCACCAGGGTGGTCATGTCCTCGTTGGCCATGGCCAGGATCTCCACCCCGTCAGGAATGTTGCGGTTGGAGAGAATGACGGCATCCGGACCAAGCGCCTCGCGAACCTGGCGCCAGGCCTCGCGAGAAGAATTGGCGATAAATTTCTTGACGTTCATGCTTGCCCTCCAACTAGGCTGGTAACTTTAATCGTTTTCGACTCGGGGACTTCAGCGTGCGACAGCACGCGCAACTGCGGCATGGCGCGGCGCAAGAAGCGCGCCAGCAAGGTCCGCAGCGGTGCGCCGACCAGCAGCACCGGCGCCAGGCCCATCTGTTCCTGGCGTTGCGCGGCCATCTCGGTCTGCTGTACCAGCGAATCGGCCAGGCCCGGCTCGATACCGCCGGTCTCGCCGCTGGCTTGCAGTGCCTGCATGAGCAGGCGTTCGAGCTTGGAATCGAGGGCCATGACGGCCAGCTCGTTCTCGCCCGGGAAAATCTGTTGCACGATGGCCCGGCCCAAGGCAATCCGGACAATCGCCGTGAGGTCGGTCGGGTCCTGAATGCGGGCGGCATGCTCGGCCAATGTTTCGATGATAGTGCGCATATCGCGGATATGCACCCCTTCCAGCAAGAGGTTTTGCAAGACCTTCTGCAGGGTGCCCAGCGGCAGCATCTTGGGCACCAGGTCTTCCACCAGCTTGGGGGCTTCCTTGGCCAGGTGGTCCAGCAGGCTCTGCACTTCCTGGCGGCCCAGCAGCTCGGCGGCATGGGTGGTGATGAGGTGATTGAGGTGGGTCGCTACCACGGTGCCGGCATCGACCACGGTATAACCCATGGTGGAAGCCTGTTCGCGCAGGCCGCTGTCGATCCACACGGCCGGCAGGCCGAAGGCCGGGTCCGAGGTCATCATGCCCGGCAGCGGACCGGTCACCATGCCGGGATTGATGGCCAGGTACTGGCCGGCATGCGCCTCGCCATTGCCCACTTCCACGCCCTTCAAGGTGATGCGATAGGCCGAGGGTTTCAGTTCCAGGTTGTCGCGGATATGAATCGGCGGCGACAGGAAACCGACCTCCTGGGCGAACTTCTTGCGGATACCCTTGATGCGCTTGAGCAGTTCCCCGCCCTGCCCCTTGTCCACCAGCGGAATGAGGCGATAACCCACTTCCAGGCCCAGGGTATCGACCGGCATCACGTCGTTCCAGGTGGCCTCCTCGGCCTCGGAGGGCGCGGCGGCCGAAGCCGCTGCCTGGGGCGCCGACGCAGCAGCCTCGGTCTTGGCCTTTTCGGTACGCTTGCCGATGGCATAAGCGCCGCCCGCCATGGCCGCCGCCAGCAGCAGGAAGGCAATGTGCGGCATGCCCGGGATCATGCCCATGCCGCCGATGATGATGGCGGTGATGTAGAGCACCTCCGGCTTGGCGAAGAGCTGATTGATCAGCTGTCCGCCCACGTCCTGATCGTTGGCCACGCGCGAGACCACCACACCGGCGGCCGTCGAGATGATCAGCGAGGGAATCTGCGCCACCAGGCCGTCACCGATGGCCAGCAACGTGTAGTTCTTCAGGGCTGCATCGAAGGCCAGGTCATGCTGCACCATGCCCACCACCAGGCCGCCGACGATGTTGACCACGGTCACGATGATGCCGGCGATGGCGTCACCGCGCACATACTTGGAGGCACCGTCCATGGCGCCGTAGAACTCGGACTCCTGCGCCACTTCCTTGCGGCGGGCGCGCGCCTCGGGCTCACCGATGAGGCCGGCGTTGAGGTCGGCGTCGATGGCCATCTGCTTGCCGGGCATGGCGTCCAGGGTGAAGCGTGCGCCCACTTCGGCGATACGACCGGCACCCTTGGTCACCACCATGAAGTTGATGATGGTCAGGATCACGAACACCACGATACCGACGGTGTAATTGCCACCGATGAGGAAGTGACCGAAGGCCTCGATCACCTTGCCGGCCGCATCCGGGCCGGTATGTCCTTCGGTGAGCACGATACGGGTGGAGGCCACGTTGAGCGAAAGGCGCAGCATGGTCGACACCAGCAGCACCGCCGGGAAGGCGATGAAGTCCAGTGGCTTGACGGTGTAGAGCGCAGTCATCAGCACGATCACCGACAGCGAGATGTTGAAGCTGAACAGCAGATCCAGCATGAAGGCCGGCAAGGGCAGCACCATCATCGCCAGCATCATGATGATGAGGATGGGCGCCGCCAGCGCCCGACCATTCTTGATCGGGACCCAGGCCGGGATTTTCATGGTGTTGAGTTTGGTTGCCATTGTTACCGTCTGTTTCTATTCTTGGGTCCGCGCGGTTTCTTGGGCGCGGTCGCCGGATCGAGCTCTCTGGGCACGGCCAGATCGGTCGGTTCGACCGGACGATTGCCGCCGAACTGCCCATAGGTACGCAGCTGGAACACATAGGCCAGCACTTCTGCCACGGCGGTGTAGAGCGCCTCGGGGATCTCGTCGCCGATCTCGGTATGGGTGTGCAGCGCACGCGCCAGGGGCGGCGCTTCCAGCAGCGGAACCTTGTGCTCGCGGGCCAGCTCGCGGATCTTGGCGGCGATGTCATCGGCACCTTTGGCCACGACCTTGGGCGCGCCCATCTTGCCTTCGGCGTACTTCAGCGCCACCGCATAATGGGTCGGGTTGGTGACCACCACGTCGGCAGTGGGCACTTCAGCCATCATGCGGCGACGGGCCATGGCGCGCTGCATCGCGCGGATCTTGCCCTTGATGTGCGGGTCGCCTTCGGATTCCTTGTGCTCCTGCTTGACCTCTTCGCGCGTCATGCGCAGCTTGCGACCGTAATTCCAGATCTGGTAAGGCACATCCAGCACGGCGATGAGGATCAGCGCCGAGACCATGGTGATGAAGCTGAACCACAGCAACTGCGCCGAATGCGCGCCGGCGGTCTTGAGCGACTCCACCCCCAGCCCCAGCACGGCATCGAGCTGGCTGCGAATGGCCATCCAGGCCACGATTCCCACCAAGAGAGTCTTGAGCACGGCCTTGCCCAGTTCCACCAGCGAATTGACCGAAAACATGTTGGACAGGCCGCTGATGGGGTTGAGCTTGCTGAATTTGGGCGCCAGCGACTCGACATTGAACAGCCAGCCCCCCAGCATCAGCGGGGCCGCGATGGTCGCCAGCACCATCATGAAGGCGATGGGAATGAGCGCGATGGCCACATCCAGCAGGTGCGCGGCGAGCATGTCGAACATCACCACCGGATCGAAAGCGGCCGCCCGCTCAAAACTCATGGTCGCCACCAGCACGCGATCCAGGCTGGTGACCACCGAACCACTGAAGAGCCAGACACAGCTGCCACCAACCAGCAGCATCAAGGTCGTGGCCAATTCGCGCGAACGCGGGACATCCCCCTGCTCACGGGCACGCTCAATGCGTTTGCCCGTGGCGGGTTCGGTCCGCTCCATGTCGCTGTCTTCGGCCATCCGCCGTATCCCCCTGCTAAACCGCTTTTCCTCCAGCACTGCACGCGCTGGACGGATTTCTAGAACAATAGGCTAGGATTATTGGCGAGCAAGCGCCCCGAGCATCAGGGGAATAAGGGCGAAAAGCTGCCCCATTTCGGACTAGGCAAAAACCCAAGGGTCTGCCTGCGACAAAACGCTGCGTATCGGTTCAACAATAGATGAAGAAAGTCAAGCCGGACGGGCCCTCGCGGCCACCTGCCCGGCCCGGAAGGCAGGTCCCGCGTGGCGTACAGGCCACATCAAGACAAAACGCTCCGAAGTTGCCTTAATGGCAAGTCACGGAGCGTTTGCGGGTAAAACGGCAGGAAGAGAACGACTTCAGAAGCCCAGACTCTCCAACAGGTCGTCCACCTGGCCCTGGTTGGCGATGACATCCTTGCCGGCCGGATCGATCTGCGGACCGTTGAGCAGGCCGGTATCTTCGCGCTTGGTCTCGGACGGGGCATAGTCCACCAGCAGTTGCACCAGTTGCGACTCCAAGTCATGCGCCAGCTTGGTGACGCGCTTGATGACCTGGCCGGTCAGGTCCTGGAAGTCCTGGGCCATCATGATGTCCAGCAGTTGCTGCTTGGTGAGGCTGCTGTCCTCGCTGGTCTGGGCCAGGAAGGCCGAAGTCTTTGCCGCCAGGGCGCGGACATCGGCTTCGGCAAAGCTGCCGGTGGCCGCTGCATCCCATTGCGCCTTGAGTTCGCTGGCACCCTCATTGATGCGCTCCTGCAGCGGACTGGCCAGTTCGGTGGCATTGAGCACGCGCTGGGCCGCCTGCTCGGTCATGCGGGCCACGTATTCCAGGCGGTCACGCGCGTCGGGCATGTCGCTGGCGGCCTTCTCCAGAAGCCGGTCAAAACCCAGACCGCGCAAGCTGTCGTGCAGGTTGCGCGTCATGTGGCCGATGCGGACCAGCACCTCGTCGTTGACCCCGGCACCCTCGCCGGAAGCGGTACGGGCAGGATTGGCAGCGTTGTCCACCTCAGCCACCTGCGGCCATCTTTTCGAAGATCTTGCCCAGCTTTTCATCCAGCGTGGCGGCGGTGAAAGGCTTGACCACGTAGCCGTTGGCACCGGCCTGGGCGGCGGCGACGATGTTCTCCTTCTTGGCTTCGGCGGTCACCATCAGCACGGGCAGCTTGGAGAGGGCCGGATCCTTGCGGATTTCCTGCAGCATGGTCAGGCCGTCCATGTTGGGCATGTTCCAGTCGGAGACGACGAAGTCGAACTGGTCGCTGCGCAGCTTCTGCAACGCCTGCACGCCATCTTCGGCCTCATCCACGTTGGTATAGCCCAATTCCTTGAGCAGGTTGCGCACGATGCGGCGCATGGTCGAAAAATCGTCGACGACTAAGAACTTGGTATTGGGACCCGACATGCTAAGACTCCATCTGAACAATTGAATTCTTGGTTATCGGCAAGTGCATGAGCCAACTTGAACCGATACCTCTTTTCACCTCAGCACGGGCTGAGCGCCCGTGCTGCCCCTCATCTGCCTCGCATTGTAGTGCAGCAAAACAAAATCGGCAGAACAATCCGCGCCGAAACCCGCTTCAGACGCGCAGTGCGCGACTTCCGTGTTCCGCCAGCCACGCCAGCACCCTGCCCGGCATGGCCTGCAGCGACAGGACTTCGTGCGCGGCACCGATGGCGATGGCTTCGCGCGGCATGCCGAAGACCACACAGGACGCTTCATCCTGGGCAAAGTTGTAGGCACCGGCATTGCGCATCTCCAGCATGCCCTGGGCGCCATCCTTGCCCATGCCGGTCAGGATCACGCCCACCGCATTCTTGCCGGCACAGGTGGCGGCCGACTGGAACAGCACGTCCACCGAGGGGCGATGACGGTTCACCGGCGGTCCCTGATCGAGCTGGGTCATGTAGTTGGCGCCGCTGCGCACCAGCTTGAGGTGCGAGTGGCCCGGTGCGATATAGGCATGGCCGGGCAGCACGCGTTCATTGCCGGCCGACTCCACCACCGAGATCTTGCACAGGTTGTTCAGACGCTGGGCGAAGGAACGCGTAAAACCCTCCGGCATATGCTGGGTGATGAGGATACCCGGGCAGTCGGAGGGCATGCGGATCAGGAATTCCTTGATGGCTTCGGTGCCGCCGGTGGAGGCGCCAATGATGATCAACTTTTCGCTACTGGTGAGCGGATTGCGAATCTGCGGCAAGGCCTCGCCGGGCGTGGCGGCCTGCTCGGCCGCGCGCGACGGACGGGCGCGTACGCGCGCCTTGGCGGCGGCGCGGATCTTCTCGGCGATCATGTCGGCATACTCCTGCATGCCGCTCTGGATCGAGATCTTGGGCTTGGTCACGAAATCGATCGCCCCCAGCTCCAGCGCGCGCAGGGTGATTTCGGAGCCGCGCTCGGTCAGCGAAGACACCATCACCACCGGCATGGGGCGCAGACGCATGAGCTTTTCCAGGAAATCCAGGCCATCCATGCGCGGCATTTCCACGTCCAGCGTGAGCACGTCCGGATTGGTCTGCTTGATCAGCTCGCGCGCAATGATCGGGTCCGGCGCCACGCCGACCACTTCCATGTCCGGCTGGCTGCCGATGATTTCGCGCATGACACTGCGGATCAGTGCAGAATCGTCGACGATAAGAACTTTAATTTTCATCACTCAGTCACTCAAACTCAATATTGCAGGTTGCCCCGGTTACGGCCGGGCAGTGCCCGCCCCACCCCGTCAGAACAGATCCACCTCGCCACCGACCGGCTTGGTGACCAGCTTGCTGGCGTAGGCTTTTTCGCGATTGACCAGCGTGTCGTTGTGCATCTGTTTCAGTTTCTTGACCAGCACCTTGCCGGTCCGCGGGAAAAAATAGACCTTGCGCGGATAGATGTCGTTGAGATCTTCCGCGACCACGCGGATGTTTTCCGCTTTCAGGTAGCGCCGCACGAATTCGGCATTGCGCTCGCCCACATTGATGGCCGAGAAGCCCCGCAGCACATTGCCGCCACCAAATACCTTGGCTTCCAGGTTCTCGCGTCGCGCGCCGGACTTGAGCACGTCGTTGATCAGCACTTCCATGGCATAGGTACCGTAACGTGCCGAGGCCGAGACCGGGCTGCCGTCGTCGCCGCCGCCGTCGGGCAGCATGAAGTGGTTCATGCCGCCGATGCCGGAGACGCGATCACGGATGCAGGCCGACACGCAGGAGCCCAGCACGGTGACGATCATCATGTCCTTGGTGGTGAAGTAGTACTCGCCCGGCAAGATCTTGGCCGCATCGCAATCGAAGGTGCGATCGTAATAGAGATTGGTGGCAATCTGCTCCGAGGCCTGGCTCATGGCTTGGTCCTTGCGACGCGCTGCGTGGCATTGAGTTCATAGACCGTCTTGCCCTTGAGCTTGAGGGCATCGGAGACATACAGGAAGTTCTCCGAATGGCCGGCGAACAGCAGGGCATGAGGCTTCATCAAGGGGACGAATCGGGACAGGATCTTGCTCTGGGTCGGTTTATCGAAATAGATCATCACGTTGCGGCAGAAGATCACGTCGAACTGACCGCTCAGGGGCCAGCCGTCGCCCAGCAGATTGAGCTGCTTGAAGGTAATCAGCTTGCGCAGTTCAGGACGCACGCGTACGTAGCCCTCATGGCTACCCTTGCCGCGCAGGAAGAATTTCTTGACCCGCTCGGGCGACATCTTCTCGATGCGCTCCATGGGGTAGACGCCATTGGCGCCGGTGGCCAGCACATTGGTATCGATGTCGGTGGCCACGATCTGTACCGGTGGCGTCATCGAGCCATAGGCTTCGCAGGCGGTCATGGCGATGGTATAGGGCTCTTCTCCGGTGGAGGCCGCCGAACACCAGATGGTCGCGGGTTCCTTGAGGGTCTTGAGGAAATCGGCCAGGATCGGGAAGTGATGCGCCTCGCGGAAGAACGAGGTCAGATTGGTGGTCAGCGCATTGGTGAAGGCTTCCCACTCGTCGGAGTCGTGGGTGCGCTCCAGCATGTCCAGGTATTGCTGGAAGGAGGTGATGCCGGTGGCCCGCAGGCGCCGCGCCAGGCGGCTGTAAACCATTTCCTGCTTGCTGTCGGCCAGCGCGATGCCGGCCCGCTGGTAGATGAGGCCACGCACACGCTCGAAATCACGGCTGTTGAAATCGAACTCCTTGCCGGATGATTCGCCCTTGCCTGGTACCGTCGGCTTCACTGTCTTTCCTTCCCTGGCGCAGCGCCCCTTGAGACGCTGCTTGCTGTCTATCGCCCGCCCTATCTGGACGGACACCCCCTTGGCGCATAATCTATCAGCCGTCTGGCGGGGTCAAGCGAATCAGCCGTGGAAATGAAACGGTTTTACCCCCCTATTGCGGCAAGTCAATCAGGGGCCGACGTGCATAGGCTTCTCAAACCTTGGAAATCCTCACCGGCCGCGCGGGACGCCCACTCCCCGACGAGCGTGCTGCGGCCTTGCTGACCGGAGCCGCAGCTTCTGGGGCCGATGCGGAAGACTGCGCCGGAGTATGGCTGGACCGATACCCTACCCGGAACCCGCCCCAGTGCTTGCCGTTGACGTAGATCGGCACCGACAGGTCGTGCATCACCTCGCCGGTATCGCGTCTATAGGTCTGCAACAGGAAGGGTCTGGTGTTGGCCCCGCAGCGCTTGCCGGTGCGGTCGCTGAAGATGCGCTTGGTGCGGTTGTTGACCAGGTCGGTGTCGTAGTCGCCGGTCAGGGGCTGAGAGAACTTCTTGTTGTGGGTTGGAAAGTAACCGTTATTGTCGACGGCACCCGCATAGGCCAGTTGCGGCATGCTGGCCAGCAGTGCTTCCTGGATCGCCGGCAGGACGCGGTCGGTGAAACCGTCGAACTGGCTGGAATGCTTTTGTGGCGAGGTGTTGGGAATGGGCTTGTAGCTGCGGTCGAACAGGGCTGCTTCGCTGATCTGACCGGACCGGATCGAGGCCTCGAAGAGCTTGCCCACCGCCTGCGCGGCACCGCTTGCTGCCACACGAATGGCGTCGTGTCCGCTGCGCGCGCCGCCATCGATGATGGCCTCGAACACGGCCTCGGCCCGCTCCGAGAGCAGCATGGCCGACGCCGCCACGCGCGGCAGTTCGTGATCAGTCTGCAGCATGCCGTTGCGAATGTCGGTGATGGCCTCGGCGATCTCCTGGGTAGTCTGCACGTGTTCGCGCGAGGCTACCGCGATTTCCTCGATCTGTTCCTGCGACTGGCTGGCGGAACGTTCGATGCTGTTGAGCAGCCCATGCACCTTTTCCACGTTCTGCGCCGCCTCCAGCACGCGGCTGCTGAGCGAATTCATGCCCGTGGCGGCACGCTCGGCTTCTTCGGTGATGGCGCGCACCATCACGCCGATGTCGTCGGTGGCTTCCTTGGTGCGCTGGGCCAGCTGGCGCACCTCCCCGGCCACCACGGCAAACCCGCGCCCCTGCTCGCCGGCGCGGGCCGCTTCGATGGCCGCGTTCAAGGCCAGCAGGTTGGTGCGGGCGGCAATCTCGCTGATCACTTCGGTGATGCCATGGATGCGTCGCGACTTTTCCTGCAACTGCGCCATCATCGACGACGCCGACAAGGCATCCGTACGCGCCTGCCCGATCTGCTCCAGCCCTCGGTCGACCTCGGAACGGCCGCTGACGCTTTCGGTACGGACTTCTGCCGCAATGGCCGAGGCGCGCTCGGCATTGGCCGCAATCTGTTCGGTGGTGGTCGCGTTCTGCTCGGCACTGACCGTGATGCGATCGGCGGCGACCACGTCCTTGCTGATCTTGCTCTTGATGGTATCGACAAAGAAGGACGTCTCGGCCGCCCCGATCATGATGTGATCGATCTCCCCACCGATCTTGTCCACCAGTTGCCCATCCCCGGTCTGCCCGCGCCGCTGCGCCAGCGAAAACGCCAACAGGCCCAGCAGGACAGCTACGCCGCTGCAGCCTGGCGCGCTCAGCCACTGCGCCGCACCGGCAGCATGCAGCGCCAGCGCCGTTGCGCCGCCCAGCACCAGGCCCGCCATCCAGGGTAATGCGCCGCTCCATGTCCGGGCGGATGCACCGGTCTCCGTGATCTTCCCCATTCTTGTCTCCTCGCGGATTTTTCCGCTTTTCTTCACCTGTTCCCACACAGGTTTGGGTGCGGACCAAATACACCGCAGTTTCCAGAGGCTATAGCGGCCAGCTTACGCCTAACTGAACGAACAAATCTTCATATCCCCATATTGCCACATCACAACAGGCCCGATACCTCCCGCACCAGGCACCCAACACTTTTTTCTCCGGGGCGACTATAATCGCCTCACTTTATAGGATAGGGGGGTATGGTATATGGCTCATCTGACACAGCACACGGATGCCCTGCTCAATCGTGTGCGTCGCATCGGTGGTCAGTTGCAGGCGCTGGAGCGCGCGCTGGAAGGTCAAGCCGACTGCGCCAGGACCTTGCACCTGGCGGCGGCCATTCGCGGTGCCGTGCACGGCCTGATGGATGAACTGATCGAATCGCATGCCCGCGAACACGTGGCCCGATCGGGTCTGAGCGACGAAGAACGCCAACAGGGGCTGCAAGAGCTCCTGGAAGCGATCCGCCGCTATGCCAAATGAGATCAAAGGAGACAGCATGAACAGCCACGCCACTTACCGCCACGACCACAACTATCTGGGCGCCAACCATGACCGCAACACCCGCCGCACACTGTGGGTGGTCGCCCTGACGGCGGTGATGATGGTGGCCGAAATCGCAGTCGGCTACCTGACCGGCTCCATGGCCCTGCTGGCCGATGGCTTCCACATGGCCACCCACACGGGGGCGCTGGCCATTGCCGCCGGCGCCTACGTGTTTGCCCGTCGGCATGCGCACGACGAGCGATTCAGCTTTGGCACCGGCAAGGTCGGCGACCTGGCGGGATTTGCTTCGGCGCTGGTACTGGCGGTCATCGCCATCGGTATCGGCGGCGAATCGCTGTGGCGACTGGCCACTCCCAGCGTGGTGGATTTTGGCGAGGCGATTCCGATTGCGGTCGTCGGCCTGATCGTCAACATCGTCAGTGCCCTGTTGCTGATGGAGGGGCATGGGCACGATCATGCGCATGCCCATGAAGCGGCGCATGCACATCCCGCTCACGAGGATCACCACGGGCATGGGCACGATCATCACGGCCATCATCACGAAGGGCATGACAACAACCTGCGTTCGGCCTATCTGCACGTGGTGGCCGACGCCCTCACTTCGGTGCTGGCCATTGCCGCTCTGCTGGCGGGGCTCTATCTGGGCTGGACCTGGCTGGATCCGTTGATGGGGGTGGTGGGCGCGGTGGTGATTGCACGTTGGTCGTGGAGCCTGTTGCGCTCCAGTGCGGCAGTGCTGCTGGACGTGACCGATGCACAGGTGGCGACGCGGATCGAGCGGGCGCTGGCTGATGCACCGGTGCAGATCGAGGACCTGCATGTCTGGCGCATCGGTCCTGCGGCGCGGGCGGCCATTGTCAGCGTATCGGCCAGGCAGGTCATGACGGAGGCGCAACTGCGCCAGAAACTGGCGACCGTGACCGAGCTGCGCCACCTGACACTGGAACTGCATCAAGCCCGATAAACCGGTGGCACCGGGTGCCGGGAGGGATCAAGAAAAAACAGCGGCCGAGGCCGCTGTTGTTGCGTCTGGCCCATCCGTTGGGCTCAGGTTCAGCGCCAGCCGCGATGCCAGCCGTAGCGCGGATGATGCCAGCCCCAGCCATAGTGGGCGTGATATTCCCAGACCCAGCCGGGACCGGGCGAGGCATAGGTGGGCTGCACGTACACTACGCCGGGCGGTGCCACGTAAGCCGGCTCGGCCACATAGGCCGGCCGCACCGTGGGCGGGGCCACGACGCAGCCGCTCAGGCCGAAGGCCGCGGCCAACGCCGGTATCAATACGAGGGATTTCATGGGCTTGCTCCTGATTTTGTTTGGCGGAAAGGGCCGGCGCCCGAAGGCGCCGGAACCACTTGGGGGGTGGTGATCAGGTAACGAGCCGGACAGGGGCTGGGCGGACTTGAAATTGTATTTTTGTGTAAGCGCTTGCAGTGAAGCTGCCGGTCTGCACGCTAATGCAATGGGACCCGGGATGCAAACAGCTCCGCGCCTGGCCGGCTGAAGTGAATCTTGTCCAGGAACAGCGAAATCCTTTCTTTGCCCTCGGTTACGTCGCAACGCCCCTTCGGACAGATGACATCCATCATCGAGATGTATTCGACCTTGCTGGCGAGTGCGTTGGTGAAGCGGGTATTCAAGGCGGAACGTTCCGGCTTGTTCATGATGGCAGTAAGATCCAGCCCGGTGACCTTGCTGTAGGCCAGAATCAGCGGCAGGCTGATATAGAACTCCGGTGAAGGACCCAATACCACCACCTTCACGCCATGTGCCTTGAGCCGGTCGATGACCTTGGGCAGGCCGTCGAGATCATCGTCACCCCATCGCGCAAACAGCACAACCATCTTGATATCGCGACGCCCACCAAGTCCGTCCATTCCCCATACCAGTTGATCCAGACGCTGTGCAAAATCGGGCCAACCAGATGGATTGGAGAGACGGTATTCGACCGCCGTGGCCTGCAGTATGTTGTATTCAGGCATTTTTTCCTGGAGCGCCAATGCAATGTTCGCCGCAAGGCTATCCCCCATCACCAAGAGACCAGGCTTGCTCATGTCGCCCTGGAGGCAAACCCTCTTGTCGTACGTCTCAAAGCCGAAGCGGTAGGATAAAAAGCACTGCCCTTCACGAAACATCGCCCGTTCATTCGGCGTTGGCTCCAGGTAGCGCATCGCCATCGGGTTGCGCTGCCAGAGTCCTTCAGCACCGTAAGAGATGGATGCGATGATGGCCGCAGTCAAAGCGAATACCGCCGGTACGACCAACCAACCCGAGGCCGATCTGGCAGGACGATAGCGCTTCAAGACAGGTTGTTCGATCAAACGCCAGCATAGATAGCCAAGCACAAGGCTGAGGAGCAGCGCCACCAGTTGATGAGACGGGCGCTCCAACGGGAAGAACATGCCGATCAAGCACACCACTGGCCAATGCACCAGATATACCGAGTACGACATGTCGCCCAGCCTCGCCAATGGCGTCACAGAAAGCAGCTTGTTGACCCAGTTTTCTTGCCGCGATCCCAGCAACGCCATAGCGGTCCCCAATACCGCACCCAAAGCGCCGATGCCCGGAAAAATGTAACTTTCCTTGTAAAAGCAGACCCAACCCATCATCAGCAAAAAACCCGCCACCGACAAGAAATTGGAGAAACGGGGCTTGAGTTTGTCCTGGTCGATATAAGCCACGACGGCGCCAGCCAGAAATTCCCAACCCCGGTACCAAGGCAGATAAAACGCCGCCGTTGCATCATGCCCTGTGGCCACGACTGCGGCAGCAAAACTGGCGAGACATAAGCCCAATAGCAACAGGACCGGTTTCCGGGTATGCCGAGCCAGTATTACTGCCAGCAGGGGGAATACCAGATAGAACTGTTCTTCAACGCCAAGCGACCAGGTATGAAGAACCGGATTGGAGGTTCCACTGGCGAAGTAATCGATGGTCCCCGCGTAATAAAGGTTGGCGACACCTGCTGCCGAGGCCACCAGCGAGGGAAGCAAGGTGTTGTTGATCGAGATGGGCGTCAAGATGGAAAACACGACGGCCGTCAATACCAGGGTGACGATCAGGGCAGGAAGCAAGCGCCAAGCGCGCCGCATGTAAAATTCGAGAAAAGAGAAAGTGCCAGCCTCGATTCGTCTGCGCAGCAAAAGCGTAATCACGAATCCGGATATGACGAAGAAAATATCCGGCCCTTGATAGCCCCCGGCAAGAGTCGTGAACTTGACGTGAAACAACAGCACCGCGAGTACCGCGATGCCACGCAGACCTTGAACTGCAAGGATCTTGCGGGAGTCGGCTGTACCTGCAGCGACTTTCGGACTCTGCATGGAAATCACCTTAATACTGTTTGTAGATGGTCAGCCATCCGCAACGCCAAAGCGACGATGCTCAACGTCGGATTTGCATGACCGTTGGTCGGGAAAACTGAGGAGCTCAACACCAGCAGGTTACTCACGCCATGCACGCGGCAATCGGTATCAACAACGCTGTCCTCCACAAAGCGCCCCATGCGCGTACTGCCGATATGATGTCCACCCACCGGCAGGGCACGCGTAACCTGCTCCTTAAGCTCACCCGGATCGAAATCCAGTCGACAATGCCGGGTCCCGGCCAGCAACGACTGCATGCTCATGAATGACTGAACACCCGAGTCGATATCTTGTGATGTCAGGCGCCATTGCACGTCCACCCGACGCATGCCATAGCGGTCAGTGGTATCGAGCAAACTGATGCGATTGGCAGCATCACTCACCTGCTCGCTGTTGAACTCCAGAGGATACGTACCGTTGCGGTTGGGGATGAGCGTATAGGGCAGCTTGCGTTTGGCCAGCTTGCGCTTGAACACCATGTCGTAAGCGAACCCGAACACGGATCCGGCATCGAGCATCACGTTGCGCACATGGGCAAGACGACGGGGATGGGCAACCGCATTCTGGTTGCCATGATTGAGGATGTCCTGATGCTCGGAAGGCAGGATGGACTTGGCAAGGTAGATTGCCGACAGCACGCCACTGCCATGCCCCGGATCGGCGTAAGACGGAAAATGCAGTCGCAAGGTCGAATTGAGCAGACCCAGCTGGTTTTGCCATTGCGGCGTGAACTGGAGCTTGCGGCGCGCATAGACGCCATCCTGCGTCTTCTGGAAACGGAAACGAGGCTTCTCGCCCTTGAGCCGCATCTCCCCGAAGATCAAGTCAAAGTGGCAAGCGTAATACCGCCCCAGACTGCCATCAAAACGCTGCCATGCCGGAACCTGCTCGCGCGTACACAGCAGCAGGCGCGTAGCCTCGATCGCACCTCCGGCCAGTACAATCTGGCTGGCTCGCACCTGCACCTCCTGCTGACCATCATGCAGCACGACAGCATCGATGCGCGAGCCATCGGTATTGGCCAGCAGACGCGTACAACGAGCGCGCAGAACAACATTCACGAGGCCCGAGGCTTTCAGCTCCTCGGAGAACTTCGCCGCAAAATCGGTAGGCAGGCTGTAGCGTTCGATGTACTCGGTCAGTGCCTGGCTCAATTGCGGCAATTCCGAGAACATCGGTGCGTTGCCGCCGGCCAGACTGGCCGGGGTAAAGTCTGCATTGCCTGCATCACAATACTGCATGGCTTCGGGCAAGTAGCGCGCATATTCCTCGTAGGAGATCGGCCAGCCACTCAACGGCACATGACTGCGGGCGGCAAAATCGGCCGGATCAAGCGGTACGCAGCGACCACCCCACAGATGCGTGGTACCGCCAAAGCGCTGCCGACGATATTCTGTCGTCCCAGGATGCGGCGCCGACGCGGCACCTTGATAGGCGTCGTCGTCGATCTGGTCGTCGCGCCAGTCGCCACCATCGACCAGCAGGACGCGCTGGCCCTGCCGTGCCAGTGCGACGGCCAGGCTAAGGCCGCCGGGGCCGCTACCCACCACGCAGACGGGATAGTCCTGGAGGCTCGCAGCCTCGCAATCGGAGAGATATCGAATCAAGCTGAATCTCCCCTGTTCAACTTTGCCGCAGGCCGTGCGCAGCAAACAGCTGTTCCAGCTTGCTGACTTCAGTACCCAGATGGTGTTTCTGACGGACCGCCTTTGCACCATGCAGCCCCATCTCCTGCAAGCGCTCGACGCTGGCCGACGTCGCCTGATCGATGGCCGCAACCAGTTCATCGACCGAGCCCGGCGAGACCACCCAACCGTTCACGTCGTGCTCGACCAGTTCAGCAATGCCCGCAATACGCGTGCTGATGACCGGGCGCGACAAGGCCAGCGCTTCCATCACCACCACCGGCAAACCTTCGGCGAAACTGGGCAGTACCAATGCCCGGCTACACTCGATCTCCGCGCGCACTTCAGCGCTGCTCTTCCAGCCAAGGATGCGGATCACCTTGGCCAGCGGACCACTGACCATGGCTTTCTCGATGAAGGGTCTCAGCGGGCCATCACCTACAAGAACTAGCTCGCAGGGCTTGCCGGCGCTGACATGACGGGCGACCGCCTCGATCAGGAGGGGGACGCCCTTTTCTGCACACAGCCGTCCGACAAACACCAGGCGCGGCACTGCAGGAATGGGTAAGGCCGGGGCATCCTCGAAGGCAGGACCAACGCCACAACGCACCACATTCAGGCGCGACCATGCCTGGACGTCGGAAAACAACATGCACTGGCTCTTGCAGAAGTGGGTGATGGTGGCGGTAAAAGCCGAACGCTGCACCTTCTCGCCCAGAGCCCAGGCTACGGGATGGAAAAAGATGCCAGGGCCATGGACAGTCATGCTGTATGGAATCCCGCTGAGCATGGAAGCATACATGGCCACGGTGGCCGAATTCTCAGCGATGTGGTTATGCAGGATCTGTATCTTCTGCTCGGTCAGACGGCGCGCCAGGTAGCAGGCCTCGATCAGATATAGCACATGCAGCAACGCCGGGCGCAGTCCGCCCGCGCGTGTGCGGTGAGCCAGCTTGAGCACTTCCAGCACGCGCCCGGGTGAGCGCAGGATGGTAAGCAGTGTCACGCCCAGCAGACGGGGCAGGCCATTTTCCAGGATGTAATCCGTACTGGCCTGTTCGCTCTTGACGTCGGCGCTGACGGCAGCATCACCGGCCTCACGGCGTATCGAAAAGGTCTGCACCTCATGACCACGGCGGCGCAACTCCAGAACTTCATTGCGGATGAAGGTATCGCTGGCTCGCGCGTAGACGCTGGTCAGATAGGCAATTCTCATTTTGGTTTTTGACAGGCAGAGTTGAGGGGCTTCAGGAGGCACAGTGGAGGATTGCATGGATGGATCATCGAACCGCCGCTGCAGTTCCAATACCTTGCGTCAGGGCCCATTGCGCAGACTCCGCCAGGCCTTGTTCATAGGGGCGAGCGACGAACTTCAGGACGCTGTGCGCGCGTTGCCCATCCAGACGCAAATCCTGTTGCCACAAGCGCAGGAAGGAGGGCGACATCGCCACCGGCAACTCCTTGCCGAACCATCCGGACTTACCAGAGATGCGTTGCAATACGCGGATCATCAGCGTACCCAGCCTGGCATCGAGTTGCAGGCGGGCGGAAGAAATTGTTTGTGCTGGCCCGGCACCGATGGCCTGCGCCAGATCCACGAAGTAACGGTTCCAGCGAGGACTGTCTTGGCCGGCCAGGTTGAAGATCGCCGGGGCGATGGCACCGGTCTGCCCCCCGGTCTCCGGCTCATGATGCAAGGCCAGCAGGACTGCGGCACAGACATCGTCGACATGGACCAGATTGGACCAGCCAGCACCCAATGGCCCCAGATCGCCCAGCCTGCCGGCGGCCAGAAGACGAGCAATCTGCGCAACCCACATGTCGCTGCCAGGACCGTGCACACAGCCCGGACGCAGCATGACCAGCCGCTGCCCGGCTGCTGCGTAGGCGGTCATATGGCGCTCGGCCTCGCATTTGGCCTGGGAATACCAGCTGCCCCCCGGGTCAAGCGGGCTATCCTCGGCCAAATACCCCTCTTGGCGTCCGTAGACAGCCATGGAGCTCATATGGACGATACGAGGATGAGAGGTGTGCATCGCAGCTTCCACCAGCAACTTGGCGCCAAGGCCAATCGCATCACCCTCACCTGCCACACAGTTGACCACTGCGTCCACGTCCGCCAGTGCGCGTCGCAGACTACCCACATCAAGCGTATCGACCTGACGGAATTCGAGCCCACCAGTGAGAGTAGCCGGCGGACGACGGCCCGCCAGGAGCGGTGTAGCCCACCCGACATCACGTAGATGCGATACCAGCCGCTGTCCGATGAATCCGGTTGCTCCTAGGACAAGTACTTTCAAATGGGCTCCCGCAGTCCTGTTAAAAGTCGAATGAATAGAGTGCTGGCAGATAAAGGTCCACTATCCTTGGCGCGGAGCTACATCCAATGTCGAAGCATATTTTCATGTCCGTCAATTAGCAGACAACTTGGTTTGGTGCCGTGCGCATGGTGGGTCAACTCTTATTGCAACATAGCGACCAGATAAATCACCGGCAAACCGCGACAAAGTCCGTAGACGGCGGTTTTTGCATTGCATCATTTAGAGTTGACAATATTACACGGGCGACAATCCGCGAGCAATACAGAACAAGAAGCGCTCGGCACGTCCGGCATCGTTCACAAAAGGAAACCTGGGAAGGGATTTGCGCGCACTTGGCGCTACTGATGCAGCTCGAAAGAAGCTGCCGATGGGACAGACCCGGATCCAGCTGACGCACACGTCGCCGCAGATATCCAAATCTATATCAAGGAAGTGATTGCCCCGACCGCGGAGATCGACCTCCCGCTTCCCTGGGCCACAAAGCAAAACAGCACTGAATATTAGAGAACCCTAATATTCAGTGCTGTCTATCTGTACAGCTTTCGCTGCAAGTGCTTGATTCTGTTGGTCGGGACGGTGTGATTCGAACACACGACCCCTTGCACCCCATGCAAGTACGCTACCAGGCTGCGCTACGCCCCGACTGAAGACAAAGATTATAGAGCGCCTGTGTTATTAAATCAACTGTTTCTGGAAAACATTTTTAATCATTTATCGGGAGGACTCGCGCGCATCTGTCCGCACGCTCTCCCCTTCCACAAGACTCAAATACTCACCGCTCGCCAAAGAATTCATTGAGCAGGAAATTCTGCAATCCCTTGGTATCTTCCAGTCTGGCCGACAAGGTCACCACCCGCCCCAGCTTCTGTGAATCGAAATTGAAATCACCCTGATAGTACCGACGGATCAACGCGATCATGCTGTTGACCACCGCCAGCTGCACGTTGCCGCCAAAACCGGCGTCCACCTCGATCAACTGGTTCTGGCTGCGCCGCTGGTCGGTCGTCCAGCCACGGAAGCTGTATTGCGCCACGCGCGGGCCCATGCTGATGATCTGGAAAACGCCATTGGTGCCGCGACCACGCCGATCCTGGAAGGCGATGTTGGCACGTGCAATATCGTTGGCAGACGGGTTTTCCGCCGCCCGCGCGGCTGCATTTTCCTGGGCAGCGGCCTGCTCGGCCTCCTCGCGCTTCTGACGATTGCGGTTGATCGACGTCATGAAGTCTTCCGCCGGCGCTGCAGGCGCCGCCGCGGCTTGACTGCTGGGCGCCTGCGTCACCGGCAGCGGCGTACGCTGCGGCACAGAATGGCGCACCGCTGGCGCGCTGTGGCGCGGAGCCGCCCTGGAAACCGGCTTCTTGTGGACCGGCTCGGGCTTTTTCGGCTCCGGCACAGGCTTGGGAGGCTCAGGCTGGACCACCGGAGCCGCAGGCCTGACGAACGTGACCTGCAATGGCGCATCCGGTCGGCCGGGCGCATCAAATCTCGGGGGCGCTTCATTCAGCTTGGCGCGCACGAACATGAACAGTGCTGCGTGGACCAGCACCGACGAGGCAATGCCCAGCGCAGTGCGGCGCCGCGATCGGGAAATCACCTCTGTTCGGGTCGACGAAACGGAAAAACTCATACGGTGTGAAGACGGCTGCGGCGCAACGGCCTACAATCAGTGCCGCAGAGCTCGGATACGAGCGCCCCATGCGCCTCGTCCCGCTATTGCCCTGTCCTGCATGCCCATCGGCAAAGGCGCCATTTTAGCCGGTTTTGTCATGGGAACCGGACAACATTGTGAACAAGCACCTCGCCCTCCCTAACGCCAGCGTCGGTGACCACCCCAACCACTGCTGTAACCAAAATAGAAGGACGAAGAGGGATAACTGTAAGCCGGGTTGGCAGGATAAGTGGGATAGCCGTAATAAGGAGAATAGACCGGCTGCGCCGGATAAACCGCCGCACCGCTGTACGGGCTTGCAGGGACTGCCACGCAACCACCGAGCAGCAGAACCGTCGGCAATGCACACGACAAGAGCGCAAGACGCGCAAGATGCTTCATATGAATGGCTCCTCAGGCGCTGCAGCGCCAACGTGACACTATCGCCCAGCGGCCCCGGCGCAGCCATCACGCTTACCCTTTGTTACGCGCTCTACCTGTCGGTATATGAACATGTCGGCAGGCAAATGGATCTTCACCAGGTGTTTTTACTGCCTATACCCGCGCAACCATAATGCAGGATCACGCAACTTATATAATGGCGCAGCAACAAGCCATGCCGCACGCCAGTGCGGCGCCATCATAAAACGAGACCTCCGCGCGCCTTGCCCTGCACGGTGCCGCGCTTCAGAACAAGCCGCTCAACATGACCATGCCAGCCTCCTCCCACCGCGCCCCCGTTGTTGTCATCGCTCCCGATTCGTTCAAAGGTTCACTCTCGGCTCAAGAGGTGGCCGCCGCCATCGGCGCGGGCATCAAGCGCGCCATCCCTGATGCCGAGGTCCGGCTATGCCCGATTGCCGATGGCGGCGAAGGCACGCTGGATGCACTCATGCACGCCGGCGGCGAGCGCCTGACCGTAGCCTGCCGCAACGCGGCGGGAGAACCCTTCACGGCACCAGTAGGCATCCTCAACAATGGCAGTGCAGTCGTGGAATCGGCGGCCATCGTCGGCTTGACCGATGCGGCCGGCACCGCGCTGCCCGTCGATGAGCGCACCACCCTGGGGGTGGGGGATGCCATCCTCAGCCTGCTCGATCGCGGTGCCCGTCATTTCCTGGTGGCCCTGGGCGGGAGCAGCACCAATGATGGTGGCGCCGGCTTGCTGGCAGCGCTCGGCGTGAAATTCCTGGATGCTGCCGGCGAGCCTGTGCCTCCGGTTCCGGCACAGCTGCAGCGCATTGCCCGGGTAGATGCTTCCTTGCTGGATCCGCGGGTGAAGCAGGCGCAATTCGTGGCCATGTCGGATGTCGACAATCCCCTCTGCGGTGAAGAAGGTGCGACCGCCGTGTTTGGTCCGCAAAAAGGCGTACAGCCGGAACAGGTGCCCGTGATCGACCGCGCCCTCGCCCATTTCGCCCGCGTGCTGGAGGCTGCACTGGGCCACCAGGCGGCCACCCGGCCGGGTGCCGGGGCTGCAGGCGGCCTGGGCTACGCCTTGCTGATGCTGGGCGCGCAATTCCGCTCAGGGGCAGAGACCGTGGCCGACCACATCGGACTGGATCAGGCCCTGGCCGGTGCAGACTGGCTCATTACCGGCGAAGGCCGCAGCGACGCCCAAACCCTGCACGGCAAGGCCCCCTTCATTGCCAGCCAGCGGGCGCGCCGCGCCGGAGTTCCAACGACTCTGCTCTCCGGCGGGATCGACCGCAAGTCACTGGAAAAACTGCAGACCAGCTTCTCCGGCTGCTTTTCGATTGCCTTCGGTCCCATGAGCCTGCAAGAGGCCATTGCACAGGCGCCTGACCTGCTCAAGGACAGCGGCGAACAACTGGCGCGCCTGTGGTACGCCAGCGCCGACCAATAAGCTTGAGCCGCTCTGGCGGTACCAGGGCAGACCGACCAGTCTGCCCTGGTACCGCCCACCTCCCCCTCCTCACCTCAACGCTCCCTGCCTCCATCGGGAATGCGTTCGCATCTTCCGGCCCGACGATCCAAGCCCGCTCTTCTGCGCTGAATGCCAGCGGAGAAATCGACGTACGGATGCTTTATCAATAAAACAACACCCCGCCTCTCTCAATGCAATTTGAATGTCATTCTGGCAATCCCGACACTGGTAAAGATCGTCTCTATTTAGTTTTCATTTAGACATTATTTAAAATGCAATTTTAGATGTTATTTAATTAACTAAATCTGCTAAAATCGTTGTCAATAGAACAAAATAATTGCCACACGGATTTCTTAGTTTCCGCAGTGCACAATTCTGCACTAGTGCCCGGCAGAAATTATTGAAATCCTTTACTGGAGCGGGTTTCCGGCCGATGAAAAAAATCAGGAAAAGTGAATTTTCAGCCCAAATTTCATTGCTCAGCTGGGGTCAGAATGTTATAGTTCCGACATCAGCACATTTTTTGTAACATCCGTCAGAATTTGTCGGGAATCGGTTGATTTCAGACAACAAAAAGATTGGCCACGACGCAAGTGTCCGAGGGCAATCCGGCAGCAAAGTGAGTTGATCTGCTTTTGAATGGAGAGCGCCACGCGCAATCCTCATTACACATAGTTACAAACTTAAGGATTGATCCCATGAAAAAACTTCTCGCCACTTCCGCAGTTGCCCTGGCACTGTCGATGGCCGGCACTGCGGCCCACGCTACCTCCTTCGTACTGGACACCACCGGTGGCACCGCGTCCATCAGCTCGCCCAAGTACCTGGCCAACCAGTCTTTTACCGATAGCTACACCTTCACCATCTCCAGCCTGACCGACATCTCGTCGGCGGTGACGGCGACCTTCGTTTCCACCAATGGCGGCGGCCTGACCAGCTATAACCTGGTCAATACCACCACCAACGCGACCATCGCCACGGGCGTGTCGTCGAGCTCCACGGCGGGCAAGAACACCATCATCACCTTCAGCGTGGACGCCTCGCGCCTGAGCGCCGGCAACTACTCGCTCAACATCACCGGCAAGGGCACCTACGGCGGCAACCTGACCCTGACCTCGTCGGTCCCCGAAGTCTCCACCACCGCCATGATGCTGGGCGGCCTGGTCTTCGTGGGCATGATGGCGTGGCGTCGTCGCCGTGGCGAACAGAAGCTGTCGATGCCCATGGGCATGACTGCCGCCTGAGCCGCCATTCGGCCGATATGAATAAAAAAGCCCGGGCACAAAGTGCTCGGGCTTTTTTACGTCTGCGATATCGAGGCGGGACCGGCAGCGTAGCGCTAACGGATGTGCAGCCACTGCCCCTGCACAATTGCCCCCCCTTGCGGACAGGTGAAGCTTTATTCCAAAAACCGCTTATGCCGGCGAATCCGCCGACGGCATTGCCACGATCCTGGCGGGTGCCCCCACTGCCGTGGCTCCGGCGGGAACGTCGTGCAATACCACCGACATTGCCCCGATCTTGCAACCATCTCCGAGATGAATCCCCCCGAGCACCTGGGCATAGGCCCCCAGTTCGACATCATCGCCAATGACCGGCGACGGCCCGTCCGCATGGCGATTGCCGATGGTCACCCCCTGCCGCAGCGTGCAACGTGCACCGATGACCGCCTGTTCATTGACGAAGATATTGCCGAAGTGCCAGATCCGCAGTCCGGGGCCAATCCTGGCCCCCCGCGGCAGGCTGATGCCGAATGCGGTTTCAGTGAGGCGAAATACCGGCCAATAGAACGCATTGTGCAACTTGCGCACCCATCCGGCCGGTCGGGCCTCGATGCGCCGCCCCCAGCGATAGACCCAGATGGCCCAGATCGATTGTTCTTTCAAGAACGGGCGGCGCAGGTTGTAGCGCTCCAGATCAGCCCTCCAGTCAGGATCCTGCGACATCCATGTTCCTTTCAAAATCGGTCATTGATCAAGCTTTTATCTGCATCAGTCGCGATCTTGTCGTCTTGTCATCATGAAGGTCAAAAACTTCACATACAGACAACAAAAACTTCGCAGCGCTTCACAACGGTTTTTTGCGTCAAAAGACGACTGTGCAGCGCAACAATATGATAAATTTGCCGAACAAGCCAGCAACTGCGAGTAATTGCGGCGAAAAATTTCCGATCGGAAAATCGTCACGGAACTTTTCGTTCAGCTTCTGATCCGTGCAGCTGGCTTCACGAAGCATCACAATTCCTCACTGTGGCACCCCAGGGATGGCACGCTGAGGAAGCGGCTCCGACTTCGATTCATGATAAGAGCAAATGCCGTCACGCCGGACCAGAAGAACGATGCAGGGAGCTTGGCCCATGGGTTCTTTGAGCGTCGTTGCGAAGGCGGCTGAGACCTGAACAATCGAATCCGGGTGGCCGGGCGGCATCATCGGCAATCCCGATGAAGACGGCGACCGGTGCTTCTGCAAAGCATTCCCTCTCATCTGAAAGCGCTTCCATGACCACGGTATCGAACTGGCCCGAGACATCCCTCTTCCTGAGCATCACCTGCATTGCCTTCATCGCCGCGCTGGTTCGCCCTCTTCTTCCTCTTGGTCTTCTTGCCCCTTGTCGCGCGCTTGATGCTGCCCAGGCAGGCCGCATTGCCTCTGCGCATTGCGGTATCTGCGCGTGAGCCCCGCCATGCGCTGTATCGCCGTCATTCCCGCCCGATTCGGTTCCAGCCGCCTGCCGGGCAAACCGCTGGCCGACATCCTGGGCAAACCCATGATCCAGCACGTCTACGAGCGCGTCAAAAGCATCGATGAACTGGCCGATGTGGTGGTGGCCACCGATGATGAGCGTATTGTGGCGGCCGTGAGCTCCTTTGGTGGCAAGGCCCTGCTGACCTCGCCCGATCACCCTTCGGGCACCGACCGTCTGCGCGAGGTCATGCAGCATCATCCGGCAGACCTTTATCTGAACGTCCAGGGCGACGAGCCGCTGGTCAATCCGGCCCACCTGCGCAGCCTGCTCCAGGCCATGCTGACAGCACCACAGGTACAAGCTGGCACGCTGTGCCACCCGATCAGTGCAAGCGAGGCCGAGAACCCCAATACCGTCAAGGTGGTGCGCAATCGCGCCGGCGACGCCCTGTATTTCAGCCGTGCCCGTATCCCGTTCGAACGCGAGTCCACCGGCAGGACGCGCTATTTCAAGCACATTGGCGTCTACGCCTATCGCGCCGAACTGCTGGCCGCCTTCGCCGGCCTGCCGCCGAGCGAACTGGAAGGTGCCGAGATGCTGGAACAGCTGCGCATCATGGATGCCGGCTGGCAGATCCGGGTGATCGAAGTCGATCACGCTGCTCCCGGCGTCGATACCCCGGCTTGCCTGGAGCGGGTGCGCGCGCTCATGTCCGGGCAGCCCGATCCGGCGCTCGAGGCCGGCAGCCTGGCCGATGTCAGGCTGGTCATCACCGATATCGATGGCGTGCTTACCGATGGCGGCATCTGGTACGACGACAGCGGCGAGTGCCTGAAGCGTTTCCATGTGCGCGATGGCATGGGCATCAAGATGCTGCAGGAAGCCGGTGTCAACGTCGCCGTCATTTCCGGGCGCGACTCGGCGACCCTGCGCCGCCGTCTGGCGGACCTGGGCATTACCGTGTTCCACCTGGGTGCCAAGGACAAGGCAGCAGCTTGCCGGGCCATCATGGAGCACTATCAGGTCGGCCCGCACGCCACCGCCATGATCGGCGACGACAGCATCGACCTGCCCGGCTTTGCCGCCTGCGGCTGGCCGGTGGCCGTGGGTGACGCACCGGATTACGTCAAACGTCACGCTCGCGTGGTGCTGGCCAAGGCCGGCGGCCACGGTGCCTTCCGTGAATTTTCCGACAGCGTATTGAACGCGCAGAACCGTTCTGCCATCTATGACAGCGTCGCTGGTTATGCCCAGGCCATGAGCCGCATGACGCAGTGAACAGCCCTACAACAAAGTGAGCACAGCATGAGAACAACCGGAATCCGGGTCTTCCACGAACAGGCGCAAGCCTTGAACATGATCGCCGAACGCCTGGCCAATGAATTCGAGCAGGCCGTCGACTTGATGTACCACACCCGGGGGCGCGTGATCGTCTCCGGCATGGGCAAGTCCGGCATCATCGGCAGCAAGATCGCGGCCACCCTCGCCTCCACGGGGACGTCCTCCTTCTTCGTGCATCCGGGCGAGGCCTATCACGGCGACCTGGGCATGTTCACCGAGGCCGATACGGCCATCCTGATCTCCTACAGCGGCGAGACCGAAGAGGTCATCCGCCTGATCCCCTCCCTGAAGCATTTCGGACTGCGCATCATCGCCATCGTCGGCAAGCGCGCTTCCACGCTGGGCAAGAACGCCGACGTGGTGCTGGATGTCTCGGTGCCGCGCGAAGCCTGCCCCAACAACCTGGCGCCCACCACTTCCACCACCGCCACGCTGGTGATGGGCGATGCCCTGGCCGTGGCGCTGATCGAAAAGCGCGATTTCAAGCCCAACGACTTCGCCCGTTTCCATCCCGGTGGCAGCCTGGGCAAGCGCCTGCTCACCCGCGTCAAGGATGTGATGCACACCCAGTTGCCGTGGGTCATGCGCGATACCGCCATCGTCGACGTGATCAGCCAGATGACCGAAGGCGGCCTGGGCATGGCGCTGGTGAGCGCCGACGGCAACCGCCAGACGCTGTGCGGCGTGATCACCGACGGCGATTTGCGCCGTGCCCTGGCCGCGCGCAAGGATATCTATCACATCACGGCTGCCGACCTGATGAACAGCTCGCCCAAGACCGTGTCGGAAAACGAGATGTTCGTCGATGCCGAAGCCAAGATGCTGGAATTGAACATCACCGCCCTGGTCGCGCTGAACGAACAGCAGCATGTGGTGGGCGTACTCAAGCTGCTGGATGCCAAGCGGCTGTGATTGCGGCGCAAAACCACGTATTCTCCCCTCCGGGCGCCGATGCACAGGCGCCGGAATTTGAAAATAACCTCCTGCATGAGGAAACGGAACATGATCAAGATCAATGAGATTCAGGTTGGCAACGAACTGCCCTTCGTCCTTTTCGGCGGCATCAACGTCCTGGAATCCGAACAATTCGCCGTGGATGTCTGCGGTGAATACGTGCGCATCACCAAGGAACTGGGCATTCCCTATGTCTTCAAGGCGTCCTTCGACAAGGCCAACCGTTCTTCCATCAAGAGCTACCGGGGTCCCGGTCTGGAAGCCGGCCTGAAGATCTTTGAAGCCGTCAAGAAAGCCCACGGCGTGCCGGTGCTGACCGACGTGCACGAGCCCTACCAGGCCGCCGAAGTGGCCAGCGTCTGCGACGTGCTGCAGCTGCCCGCCTTCCTGGCGCGCCAGACCGACCTGGTGATCGCACTGGCCAAGACCGGCAAGGTCATCAACATCAAGAAGCCGCAATTCGTCAGCCCGCCGCAGATGAAGAACATCGTCGAGAAATTCGAAGAAGGCGGCAACACCAATGTGATGCTGTGTGACCGTGGCGCGCAGTTCGGCTATGACAACCTGGTGGTGGACATGCTGGGCTTTGGCGTGATGAAGCAGGTCAGCGGCAACAAGCCGGTGATCTTTGATGTGACGCACGCGCTGCAACAGCGCGAATCCGGTGCCGCCGCATCGGGTGGCCGTCGCGGCCAGGTGACCGAACTGGCCCGTGCCGGCATGGCACTGGGTCTGGCCGGTCTGTTCCTGGAGGCGCACCCGGATCCGACCAAGGCCTTGTGCGATGGTCCGAGTGCATTGCGGCTGTCGCAGCTCAAGGCGTTCCTGGAACAGGTCAAGGCCGTCGATGACCTGGTCAAGAGCCTGCCTGAGCTGGATACGCATTGAGCATGGCACTGTACAACGAGGCTGCCCGGCCTCTGCCGCGCATCGTCCAATGGGCGCATGCGCGGCAAGCGTGCATCAGCTCCGCCCAGAACATTGATCAAGAGATGGCATGAGCGCTGCATCCAATGTCCGCTGGATTGCGGTCACCCAGTTCGTCAAGATCGGATCCCAGCTGATCAACATGTTCGTGTTGACCCGCCTGATTCCTCCATCGGAATACGGCCTGATGGCCATGGCCGGCATCGCCACAAACCTGGCCTTCATTCTACGGGACATGGGTACTGCCGCAGCCATTATTCAAAAAGCCGAACTGCATGAGAACGATAGTTCCTCGGTCTTTTGGCTCAATATGATCGGCGGTCTGATACTGATGCTGATGCTCTGGCTGGCAGCACCGTTCATGGCAGCCACCTTCCAAGAGCCGCGACTGACGCAGGTATTGTGGGTCTTGGCGATCACCTTCCCCGTCGCCGCCAGTTCCATGGTGCACCAGGCCTTGCTCGAGCGAGTCTCACGCTTCCGTCTGATTGCCGGCATCGAATCGGCCGCGTCCCTGCTGTCACTGGCTGTCGCTCTCGTCATGGCTTTCCGTGGCGCAGGCGTATGGAGCTTGACGGCACAGGCAGTCATGACTGCCGTCTGCACGACGTTGCTGCTATGGCGCCATTCGCCGTGGAGGCCAAAGATGATCTTTGACAGAGCATCTGTTCGTAGCGTTTTTTCCTTCAGTGGTGCGATGGCCGGGAATCAGTTGGCTGCCTACGTGTTTCGTAACGCGGACAGCTTTGTCGTCGGCAAGATGTTAGGGGCTGCCATCTTGGGTAATTATTCACTGGCCTACAAGTTGATGCTGTTTCCGGTACAGAATATTTCCTGGGTAGCGGTACGTTCCCTGTTCCCGGTGATGAGTCGACGCCAGGACGATCAGCCCTACCTCTCCAGCCTCACACTGCGCTCGCTCGGTCTGATTTCCTTTATTGCGGCACCGATGATGTTCGGTGTAGCCAGTCTGTCTGATCTGTTCGTAGCGGTCTTCCTCGGACCGAAATGGTCACTGGTGGGAGACATCCTCCTGTTCCTCGGATTGGTGGGCTATCTCCAGGTTATCACCAGCGTTGCGGCTCCCGTTTTCATGGCACTGGGAAAGACCGGCTGGATGCTGAGGCTTTCACTGGTGGGCAGCCCGCTTTACGTATTGGCTTACGTACTGGGCGCACGTCAGGGCGGTGTGCAGGGGCTGGCCATCGGGTATTTGGCAGTATCGATGGTCATGGCGCTTCCCACCTTCCATTTCGCTTGCCGCCTGATCGGCGTGGGACTGAAGCAATTCCTGTCAGCACTGCTTCCGTCTTTGCTTTCAGGCGTGGCAATGATGCTTTTCATCATGCTCTGCCGTAGCCGGATTGCGGCCACCGGTACGCTGCTTTTTGGGATGCTGACTGGTGCCGGTTTTCTATTCTGGCTGGTGACGGTGGCTCTCTTCCAGCGCGCTGAGGCCAAGGAATTCTTCCGACTGGCCTTCAAACGCATCAAAAAATGAAACACATTGAGAACGGCTGCCCATCATGAAAATCGCCATCTTCGTCCTGGCCGACATGTTCGTGCCGCTCATGCTCAGCACCGGCAATTGCCTGGAGCAGCACCATGGTCATCAGGTACGCTACCTGAACTTCCTGCCCCACGATCACAAGCTGCTGGCCAGCAATACCGACCAGCTCTACCCGCGCAATCTGGAAACGCTCGATGGCAGCAAAGAGGAGGCCAGCACCCTGTTCTCCCCGGACGAAGTGAAGGAAATGGTCGGCTTCATGCAGACCAAGCACGGCGGGAGCCTCAATGAATGGCATGGTCGCGTCAATACGGTGGCGCGCTATGTACATCGTTTCCTTGAAGAGCAACAGCCCGAGCTGTTCGTGGTCTGGAACGGGCAGGACCATATCGGACAGATCATCACCGTCTTGTGCCGTCGCCGTGGCATTACCGTGGTCTATCTCGAGAACGGCTACTTCGCCAACACCTTGCAGGCCGACCTGGGCGGGGTCAACGCTTCGGCCACACTGGCCTCCATGGACTTCGACGCGGTGCTGGCACAGGCGCGATCGCAAACAGCTGCCGTGGCGGCAGAGAAGGCGGCGCCCTCCTTGCACCTGCGTCCCCTGACCCGTACGCAACTGGCTGCGATCGCGCTGGCGCACCGCGCCAACCTGTCCTACTACGCGCAATATCCCGAGCAACGGGGCTTCAGCCGGATCAAGACCTGGAAGATCAAGCGCCAGCGCGCCGCCATCGCCAACGATGAGGCTACGCTGCCGACGCAGTTTGCCTTCATCCCGCTCCAGGTGCACGACGATACCCAGGTGCTGCTCAATTCGAAGCTGGTGCACTCGGTGGAAGAGTTCTTCGAAACCGTCCATGCCGCGATCCGCCGCACCTGCGGACCGGACTACCCCATCATCGTCAAGGAGCACCCTGAAGACCTGGGCCGCTACGACTACAGCCAGTTGCGCCAGAAATATCCGGATGTCCTGTGGCTGCGCAAGTTCGACGTCGAACTCCTGCTGGATCGCGCCACCATGGTCTTCGTCATCAATTCATCGGTGGGCCTGCAAGCGATTCGCCGCAAGAAGCCGACGGTGGTACTGGGTGAATCGTTCTACTCCAAACCGGAGATCGCCTTCGTGGTCAAGCGCCTGGACCAGCTCGATGCAACCGTGCAGCGCGCGGCAGCAGGTGTGGATGAGCAGATGTCCGCACGTATCGACGATTTCCTTGATGCCCTGGACCGGACTCTTTTCGTCAAAGGCACCTGGAAGCATCCCGCCTGCCTCCAGGCCGGACCGGCGCTGGCAGAAAGACTGCTGGCATTGCACGCCCGCAGCAGCAAGGCAGCCATCACGGCGCACGCAACGTCGCATCAGCGCATTGGCAACGTCTGAGACAGCGGCCCCGGCAATAAAAAAAAGGAGAGCCTGCAAGCTCTCCTTCCTTTTTTCATGGAGACTTCGCAGTCTCAGGCGCGCTTGTAGACGTCGTCAAAGCGCACGATGTCATCCTCGCCGAGATAGCTGCCCGACTGTACCTCGATCAGATGCAGCGGCAACTTGCCCGGATTCTCCAGGCGATGGGTGACCCCGATGGGCAGATAGATCGATTCGTTCTCGCTCAACAAGGTCACCTCCTCGCCACGCGTGACCAGGGCCGAGCCGCTGACCACCACCCAGTGCTCTGCCCGATGGTAGTGCATCTGCAGCGACAGCTTCTCGCCCGGCTTGACGATGATGCGCTTGACCTGGAAGCGCTCGCCCGCGTCGACACTCTCGTAGCTGCCCCAAGGACGGAAGACGCGTTTGTGATGAACGTGTTCGGTTCGCTTGGCTTGCTTCAACTTGTCGACGAAGACCTTGACGTCCTGGACCTTGTCGCGATGAGCCACCAGCACGGCATCATCCGTTTCCACCACCACCAGATCTTCCACACCCAGCACCGCGACCAGACGACTCTCCGCACGCACCATGGTGTTCTTCACCTGGTTCAGGTGCACGTCGCCGCGTACCACGTTGCCATCGGCATCGGACGGCAGCACTTCATGCAGCGCGCTCCATGAGCCCACATCGCTCCAGCCGATGCTGGCTGGCACGACGACGGCGCGGGTCGTGTTTTCCATGACGGCATAGTCGATCGACTCCGACGGCGAGGCTGCAAAGGCGGTCTCGTCCAGACGGCAGAAATCGAGATCGTTGTAGGCCTTGGCCACGGCTTCCTTGACCGCCGCACCGATCAGCGGACGGTGTGTCTCCAGCTCGTCCAGGTAGTCACGCGCCTTGAAGAGGAACATGCCGCTGTTCCAGTAGTAACCGCCCTGCTGCAGGAAGCCCGTGGCCGTGGCCAGGTCCGGCTTCTCGACGAATCGCTCGACCAGGAAGTTGCCGCTTCCGGCGCTATCGGCAGCACCGCGCAGGATATAGCCGTAGCCGGTCTCGGGCTGGTTCGGCTCGATACCGAAAGTGGCCAGCGCACCTTTTTCCACAGAGGCCAGCGCACGACGCACCGCTGCATGGAAAGACAACACATCGGTGATGACGTGATCGGCAGGCAACACCAGCATCACCGCTTCCGGATCCAGTCGTTGCAGGTGCAAGGCAGCAGCGGCCACGGCGGGCGCGGTATTGCGCCCTTGGGGTTCGAGCATGATGCCCAGCGGGCGCACACCGATCTCGCGCATCTGCTCGGCGATCATGAAGCGGTGCTCATTGCCGCACACCACCAGCGGTGCCTGCACTTCCGGCCAAGTGCTCACCCGCGCAACGGTTTCCTGCAGCATGGTCTGCTCGCTGACCAACGGAAGAAACTGCTTCGGATAGGCCGCACGCGAAAGCGGCCACAAGCGGGTGCCCGAACCACCGGAGAGGATGACGGGATAGATTTTGGGACTAGACATTAAGCACTCCTGGTTTACTGAATCGCACTGCGCGGTTTGAGACGGCGATCCCGTGCATCGTTCCATTGCTCGTCCGGCTGATCGGACGTATGTTTCATTTCACCCTCATGGGTGACGCTGTAGGCGCCATAGACAACACTGTTTTCAAAGGTCGTCCCACCGGCCACGCGAGTATATTCGAATAGTACGCTGCGAATCACCTTTGCACCGCTGCAGATATGGCTGCCATGGCCAATCCAGGCCGGGCCAACGATGGTGGAGCCTGCTGCCACGTGGGAGCCGGCGCCGATATAGACCGGACCTTCGATGGTGGTACCTTCCCATTCGATGCGGGTATTCAGGCCCACCCATACGCCCTCCTGGATCTGGGTGCCCGGCACGTACATCTGTGCCACTTCGCCCTTGAGCACGCTTTGCAGGACCGACCAGAAATCGGTGACATTGCCGATGTCGATCCAGTTGAAGAAGCGCTTCTGGGCATAGAACGGCAATTGTTTTTCCACCAGCAACGGGAACAGGTCGGCACCGATGTCGAAGAATTTGTCCTTGGGAATCAGCTCCAGTGCCGCCGGCTCCATGATGTAGATGCCGGTACTGGCGAGGTTGGAGAGTGCTTCTTCCTGCTTGGGTTTTTCCTGGAAGGACTTGACCTTGCCATCCTTCTCGGCGACCACGATGCCGTAGCTGGAGATTTGCTCCATCGGCACTTCCTTGGTGATCACGCTCACCAGCGCGCCCTTGCGACGATGTTCGAACAAGGCCGAATGAATGTCCAGATCAATCAGGGCATCACCGCAGATGACCAGCGTGGTCTCATCGAAGAAGCCGCCGAATTCCTGGATCTTCTTCATGCCGCCGGCCGAGCCGATCGGGTCGGGGAAGACCTGTCCATCATCATCCACGTAGCCTTCGAAGGAATAACCGATGCGCGCGCCGAAGCGCTGACCTTCGCCGAAGTAATTCTCGATGCGATCGTGCAGATAGCTGACGTTGACCATGATGTCCTGAATGCCGAACTTGACCAGGTGTTCGATCAGGTACTCCATCACCGGCTTGCCCAGGATGGGAATCATCGGCTTGGGCAGCGCATAAGTCAGGGGCCGTACGCGGGTCCCCTTGCCCGCTGCCAGAATCATTGCTTTCATGAATGCCTCTTCTATTGACGAAATGTGTATCGAACCAGCCGGCTGGAAGTTGGCCATCATGTCCGCTCAGCGCGCACATCGACCTCACCTCATTACCAGAAACAAAAGTGCTCTGGTCAAGCCAACGGCTCTAGCAAGTATTGTGCGCAATACAGTTCGAACTGCCGGCGTACTGCCGGCTTTACAGCAAGCAAGGCCCACGGTCGCTTTGCCTGGTGACAGGCGCCGTACAACAACATGAGCAAAGCCAGTGCTGCACTGTCGACATGATCAAGCCCGGCGCAGTCCAGTACCAGAGGCTTGTGCGAACGCGCGGCAGTTTGCAGCGCGGCACGCAAACGTGCAATGTTGGCTTGTCCGATCGCGCCGGACAGAGTCAGAATGCAATCGTCTTCTTGCTCTTCGACGGCCACCACTGCCGTGTCAAACAGAGCGCGGGAAGGCATCTGCCTGCGCCGTGCCAGAGCCAGCGGAATGACCCGATCAGCCAGCAAGGTCAGCAATCCCAACCCATCATTCCAATAGCGCCTCCACAGCTGGGGCTCTTCCTTGATCCTCCAGAGCCATTCGAGCCCGGTCTTCTGAGCCCAAGTCGGTGCACGCGAGACGGTACCGGCTACGAAATTGACTACCGCCCCGAGGTGGCTGATCAGCGGGGCCTTCAGTTGGGCAAGGTTATGCTGGATCCACGCCTGCCCTTTTTTGGCGCCCAGCGCGACCACCAGAAAATCGGCATCACTGGCATTGATCCGCGCAATGCTGGCTGCGTCGCTCATGTCCTCGATCGAACCAAAGCCGGGACTGTCGTAGCCCACGCCGATCATGGAAGAAGAAGCTGCGTTGAGCTTTTCACAGGCAGCCTGTGCAACGCCTGGCGGCCCACCGAAGAAATACACTCGCATGGGAAGCGTTCCTGCAGGCAATGCCGCCTCGCGCAGAGACTGAAACAACGACGAGCCCGCCACGCGTTCCGTTATCGGCAAACCTGTAGCGCGAGCGATCCAGATCAAGGGCATGCCATCGGCGATGGACAGATCACTTTGGATCACGGAGAGCCTGAACTGCGGATCTTCCAGGCAGGCAATCGCAAAATTGAGATTGGGCGTGGACAGGAAGCAGCGCTGCCGACTATCCACGGCCGCCCGCGCAATACGCTCGGCGTCCGCCAGGCTGACGCGATCGAACGGCAAACCAAGAATGCAGAAGACATCCCGATTGAAATCAGGAATTGCTGCCGACATCGTGGTGGCCGGTGCCAGTTCTTCGGGAGCGATCTGAAATTCATTATTCTGTGTCACGTTTGGACCTTACCCATGCTACCTGACGATTGAAGAGGAACTTGAAATACAACGGAATCTTGCGTGCCACGTAAGCGAATGCACTGAGCAATTCGCCCAAGCTGATGACCTTGCGGCCAAATGCGGACCAGGCCAACAAAATCGCGACGCCAATACACATCACCAGCACAATGGATGCGAGCGCAGGCCACATCAGGTCCAGCGCCAACCACGCGACAACGCTGATCATGCAGCTCACTGTCGCCAGCATCACCAGTAAAGCCAAGGGCGGAACACTCAGATCCAGAGCCAGCGCAGCCAGCGCAGCGTTGCCGCGCCGTATCGCCCCCACCATCAGGCGCGGGACATAGGACTGGATCACACTCAGGTGACCATGCTCCCAACGGGTGCGCTGCGTGCTGACACCGCTATCGCTGGAAGGAAAGAAACTGTAGACCATGGCCTCCGGGCAAAACAACGGTGGTTGGCCGGCCTCTGCAAGATCAACGCCCAATTTCATGTCTTCCACGATATGACCGGTAGCCAGATTGGCCTGACTGATCTGCTGCCAAGTGAAGGCCATTCCCGTCCCCATCAACTGGCAGGGTTGGCCCAGTTTCTGAAAGCCCAATGGACGCACCAGATTCTTGACCAGCCAGGCGAATTCAGCGATTTTGCGCATCGGACCAGTGCCCTCCGGTGCGTGCATTAGGTACAACGCCTGCACCGGACGATTGTTCTGCATGCAGGCACGGGCTACTGTCGCCAACGCCTGCGGCCCCAGATAGCAATCCGCGTCCACAATGATCACCACCTCGGGCGGATCCGCCGCGAGCTGGCCAATTCCGTGATCGAGGGCGTAACCCTTGCCGCGCAAGGTCTCGTGGCGGCGTTCGGTGACTTCAGCGCCCGCTTCACGGGCGATGCGTGCAGTCTCGTCAGAACAGTTATCAGCGACCACCAGAACACGGTCCCCCGTCTCCAGTTGCGCGCGAATCCCTGCCACCACTTCACCGATACCGCCGGCCTCGTTGTGGGCGGGCACCAGTATCGCAATCCGCGGCCGCTGTTCACTCAACACAACGACACGAGCTGCGGCCCAGCATGCAGCCACCACTTGGACCAACAAGACCAGTACCGGTACCGCCAGTAACGTCAAGAACAACCACTGTATCGTTTGTAATAGAAGAACAAGCATCATCGCCATTTCCATTTTCTTTCGAACAAGACAGTCAGATGCAAACGCCTCACTCGTATTTCAGGTAGTTTGCTCGTTTAGATCGATCGCCTGGATCGTAGAGCATCAATCCATGCCACGCGTAAAGCGCCCACTCCAAATATTCGCAAAACGATAATACGTCGCGCGCAATAGCAAACTGGCTCCATTATGCGATACCTGAATCAAGTTTTACCGCATTGCACCAAAAACTGGAAAGCAACTACGGCTAACCCTCCCCTCAACAACGGATAGGGAAAACGCGAAGGCGAAAAACCTATCGGTACGTAAATGATCGACAATGCTGGCTATACTTTTCCACTACGCGTGCTTGGATTCGCATTTGTAGATGAATCGAACTTTATCGCGCTGCATCAATCATCGCTATTCCCACTTCACAGGAGCCACATTATGTCCAGGCCGCCCAAAATGCTAAAGCATCTCCGTCTCACTCTCGCGGCAACCGCCCTGCTATCCACCTCGCCCTGCTGGGCTCAGCAATGGGGAACCTACCTCACTCCATTCGCTGCTGACTCACTTTGGAACAGCAGGCCGGTCAACCCGACCTTCGCAGACGATGTAATCCTGACTTCGGACTACTATCCCATGGTCAACGACAGCAATTTTTCTACCGGCATTTTTCTTGCCAGTCCAAATGACCCGCCCGTGACGGTCACCGGTCCGACCGGAAGCGGTAGCTTGAAAATTGCCGACGAAGAGACGTTCCACGACATCACCATCCCGCACTGGCCTGCTGCAACCAAGCCTGCCACCGGTAACGATGGCCACGCAGACATCGTCGATCCGACTACCAACATCATTCATTCTTTCTGGGGCCTCAAGCAACAGGATGGCAAGTGGACCGCCATGCTCTATGCCTGGACGCGCCTCGATGGCCGCGGCTGGGCCGACCCGGCGCATTATTACCAAGGTGCTCGCGCCACCGGCATCCCAGCTTCTGCTGGACTGATCCGCATCCATGAAGCTGCTGCCAAGCCCCAGTATTACTCTCATGCGTTGACGATGTCGCTCACCTTCAACAGCTTGAGCGCCAATCCCGCCTATGTCTTCCCGGCCACTTCGGCCGATGCGAATGCGCCAAAGCTCAACAAGGGCAGCATCCCTGAGGGATCCTTGATGATGCTTCCTCCCTCGTTTGACACCAGCAAGATATCCAACGAAGAGGTCCGTCGCATCGCCGAAACACTCAAACGTTATGGTGGTTATGTCACGGATGCCAACTACGGCACACCGTTCGTCATTTATGCCGAAATCGGTTCTTCAGCCAATCCGGCACCCAAGGGATGGAACTCCACTGCCGCCAACGAACTGCAGATGATCCGCGCAGGTCTGCGCCGGGTCACGGGAGCGAGCGGCTGGATAGACGGCAACGGCAAGCCTTTCACACCGAACCAGAATCTCAACCTTTTGTCCATGCGTGGCACTTGGACCATTCAGACCGGAACTGGCCAAGCCAGATTCAGTTCATGGGACCAGGCCATGGTGTTTACCGACAGTAGCGCCAATACGGTCGCAGTCAATTACTCCAACCGGGGAATGCAAACCGTCAGTTGGGCCAAGCCGGCACTGGGCAGCAACTACAAGTTGACCGCGCACACCACCGGGGGCGCCAAGCTCCGCTTTACGGTGTATGACCAACTGGTAGGCAAGGTGGTCACCGACACTGGCTATCTTGGAAATGGTCAAAGCGTGACATTTACCTGGACTGCCAATACGCCAAAACTGGCTCTCTATGCACAAAGTGGCGGCGCAAACTCTTCAGCAGGGGGCGAGTTGATCAAGGCCGACTGATCATGCTCAAGTCTCCTCCTCCACGCTGCAGGAGGAGACTCCATCAAGCTTGCAA
The DNA here is from genome assembly GCF_022627875.1 of Herbaspirillum sp. C7C8. Taxonomy (NCBI): domain Bacteria; kingdom Pseudomonadati; phylum Pseudomonadota; class Betaproteobacteria; order Burkholderiales; family Oxalobacteraceae; genus Herbaspirillum; species Herbaspirillum sp. C7C8. Next base: position 22,625 of record NZ_JABXGG010000005.1, on the reverse strand, counting down.
GGGCGACACATCGGACAGCGACGGTTGGCGGTTCTGTGCTTTTTCGTCGCGCTCCAGATTCGCATACAAAGACCAACCCATTCCCATGACGGTCCAGAAATACCAGTTAAACGCCAGATAGCCCAACATGTTGTCCGACGCTGAAACCACCAGATACTGCACCAGGGCGCAGATGAGGATGCCTCCCGCAAGCCGGTCGCGCTTGTAGTATTTCAAAAGAGCGCGCAAGCATTGGTAGAAAACGGCCAAATACACCAGCACCCCCACCAGACCGACATCGAAGAACAACTGCACATAAACGTTATGAGCACTCCATTCCACGTTACCGGCCATGGGGAAGAAAAGCGGCGCATAGAAGCCGAATGCCTCCACACCATAACCCGTAAGGTATCGACTGACTGACATCCATTTCAGGGCGGAATCCCACAAGAGGACGCGCCAGGCAAATGAGTTCAACTTGGCATAATTGGCCATGCTGTTGCCCGCGTCCAGATCCAGGATGCGTTGCTGAACGCTGGGCACCAACATGGCCAGGCAACATAACACCAGGATATAGACAAGATAGCGCCGCTGAAACATCGCGCCATAGAGGACGAACAACAGGAAGCAGGCCAGCCATGCACTTCGAGTCTGGGTCAACAGCAGCATCAGGAACAACAAGCCAAGGTAACCTGTAAAGCTGATGCGCTGCAGTGTGCTCAGTCTGAAGGTTGCGCTCTTGAGAACGTACAGCGCCAGCGAAATCACCAGGGTCAGGTAGAAGGCGAAGATGTTCGGGTGAGTAAAAGTGCTTTGCACTCGGAAGGTGCTGATGCCGCCGGCGCCTTTGAGCGCGACACTGATCAGGCCGTAGATTACGGGAATGACTGACGAGCCGATGATGATGCGGACCAGAAATTTGAAATCGTCCTGGGTTCGCACCGTGTAGAACGCACACACGAAAACCGCGAAATAGGAGCAGAAGGCAAGCGCCATCTTCAGCCCGAAACCAGGAACAGGCGTCACTACGACGCCGGCCGCCTCAACTGCAATGAGAAGCAGCCAGACCAAGGCGGCCTTGCGCGGCAACAGGCTTGGTCTTTCGATGAAAAACAACAGCGCGATCAAGATGACCAACGCATTGATCGCCCCGCCCAGGCCGGTCGAAGCGCCAGTGGCGCCTACCCGAGTAGCCTCCAAAACGATGTCGCCAGAGGCGCGCAGGAGCAACACCATCAAAAGCAGCAAACGCTTGTTGAAAATGAAAATTCCACCCAGCAGGAACAACACGGGTAAAGCGGCCAGACGAGCATAGCTGTCGCCAAGCAGTCCAGCCACGACGGGCAAGATCATGCCGACCAGTAGCGCTACCAGCACTGCCGCACCGAGGACCAGCATTTGCGATGAATCCAGATTAATTTTTCTCATATCGTTGTCCTCGGCATGCCACCTAACCTTGATGCGTGCAAGCACTTACCCGCCGCGCAATACGCCGTCGCTTCGCAACCCTTCATGCTGGCACCAGCAAACCGGGGCTCTTCACCCGTACCGCTGTCTGCAGATCTTCGAGGAAACGATGTTGCAAGGAGAAAGCATCTGACTGCTTTTCATTTTCCCGTAACAAACTGGAAGCACGTACCAGGATGCCATCCGATACTCGTCCTGCCATGCCGTCCTCGAATATTTTCAGGCGAGCGGCCAACCCACCGCTGGGGAATCCATCGCCTATGCGAACCCAATAGGTGACCGCTTCCCGCCGACTCTGATGGCTGGCGACGAACTGTGAACCATTGACTGCGTACTTGACCTCGGGCATCTGCAGTTCGATGCGCTTCTGATCCTTGAGATTAAAACCTTGAGCAACGTAGCAGACCTCCGGCAAGTGAATCTTTACGTCTTGTGTCTGTTCGCTGGCATAAGCCAGCGCAAGCATTACCATCTGGCCCTGGCTATTTACGTAGGTTCGACCGAGCACGTCGTCATAGGGCTGATCAGAACTACGGTCGGTGCCATCCTCAACATTGACGTTGACCTGAAGGAAAGGTGAAGGTACCTCATGCCAATCTCCGAACCGGGTCGGAATGATTTCGCTGAACTTCCCGCTCTTGACCACATTAACTTCATGCGGAACAAGCAGCTGTACCAAGCCCACTGAAACTACCATCAGCAGCGCGATGAATGCTGCCAAGGGCAGCTTCATGCTGAAGTTGGTGCCATCTTGTACGGAAGATGAGGCCAAGCGCTGCCGAGGCAAAGCTTCGGGCACAGCTACGCCGCGCCATTTGGCATAGCGAACTGCCATCCAGCGCAACAGCCCGTCGAGCGCAATGATCAGCGCGAGTGCGACCATGAACAGCAGCATGCCCGCAAAACCATGCAGGAAGCCCTGCCCGGCAGCATCGCCCAGATAGAAGGTGATGAGTGCGAGCGCCATCACTCTCACGGTATTGGCGGTGAACGAAATCGGAACGATCAGCACTGCCAGTATCAGATTGCGAAACAGCGACTGGTGACGTACCAGATTCATATAGAGCAAACCCAATGCTTCCAGCGTGAACAGGGAATTCAGGCCGGCACAGGCATCAGCTACCAGTAACTGATACGGTCCGATGTAGAGGATCACGCCACTGCGTGCGATCGGATAGCCAAGATGCCGCAAAATCAGTTCGGACGCATAGGACACGCCTATCTTCAAGGGCTGGGTCAAGAGGTCTACTACCGAAGCCGGTAGTGGCACCATAAAGAGCATGAAGAAGAAGGCGAACCAAAGTCGACGACAGGTACGGCGTCCGAATTGAAGCAGCACGATGCCCACCAAGATCGGGATGAGCGATCCCGCTTCCATGAACAGGACCGTCTGCGATCGGCCCAGCACAAAGCACAGCAACCCCATCAACAGGAACAAGCTACCTAAAATGGGCGATGGCTTGCGTTCGATGAGACCATCCTCGCGTAATTGTCTGACGCGCACGAACATGTAGCAGCAGGCAACCACCAGGACGATGGGACCGTGTGCATTGCGCTCGGTGCCCCACACCCCATGAAACAGATCAATGAAGCTGGGAATGTACATCGCTGCCAGGCCTGCGGCCACGACCAGCCAGGGCAAGCCGGAAAAACGCCGCTCAGGCATCGTCGGCCGTATCGTTTCAGCAGTCATGCTCAACTTTCAGAAACCGGTGACCATCAGAATTCGTTGATTACACTGCCCACCACGGCCACATGAGCACTGGTTAGCTTTTCAGTCAGCGTACGCACTGCCGAGATATGAGTCACGTTGGTACGAACGACCACCAGACTGGCGCCGGTACGCGCCGAGATCATGTTGCCATCGGCGTATTGGCTGCCTGAAGGCGTATCCACCAGAATAATGTCGTACTCTTGTGCCAGATCGGCCAACAACTGCGTGAAATTGGGGCGACCAAGCAGTTCCTGCGGGTTGGGCGGCGTCGGGCCAGCTGGTAGAACCGACAGATCCAGCAGATCAGGAACGCGTTGCAGCGCATCTGCTGCCGAGCAGCGAGCAGCGATTACGCCAGAAAGACCATTTCGATTATCCAGTCCGAACAGCTCATGCTGACGGGGGTTGCGCATGTCGGCATCGATCAGCAGAGTGCGTTCCCCCAACTGAGAAAATACGACCGCAAGATTGGAAGCGATGAAGCTACGCCCTTCCCCACTCTCCGGGCTGACAATGGACAAGGACTTGTGTTTTCCATCGACATCGAACCAGCGCACCATCAACTGACTGCGCAACGCTCGCAAGGCTTCAACCTGCTTGCTGAAGGGATTGTAAGCAGCGACGACTTTCTCGCTGACTTTGCTCTCTCCCTTGAGCAAATACGGATAGTCGAACTGCCGCGACAGGGCCTGCTCGATATCGGACTGGGTCAACAATCCCAACTGGATCGCAGCATCACCGAAGCGCAGCCCACGCTCGCGTTGCAAACGGACGATACGCTCTGCGTTCTCGGGAGAGAGCTTGCCGCTGTCAACGAGAATGGCACCGATTGATCGATTCGGCAGCGCCGTACCTTCAGTGAGAGTCAAGGTTGCTGTAGTCATGATATTCCCGGAAATCGTATTTTTATTGGCAAGGTGATAGACAAGGAATCAGACCGGCTTGGTGCGGCTGAACCAGAAGCGGCGGCGCTGACCGGCGAGCGGACGAGTGATGACCCCCAACACCGGCAAGCCCAGTTCATCAACCAGGTCATGCTCGGATCGGACGCGGCGATTGACCATTTCAAGGCCGACGGCAGCCATCACGCCCAAGATCCCGCCAACAAAAATTGCAAGAATGAGATTGACAACGATACGAGGGCTCGACGGCTGGGCAGGTGGTACCGCAGCCGACAACAGCGAAATATCAGACTGGTTGGACTGACCTTCCAGGTTGGTCTGAGCAAAACGCTGCGACGTCAACTCATACGCACGCTGCGCACTATCCAGTTCGCGGCTGAGCACTGCCAGTTCATCCCGGGTACGGTTCATCTCAAGTACCTTGCGCTTCTGGGCTTCAAACTCGGCACGAATCTCAGCTTCTCGCTTGGCCAGAATGGTCGCATTGGTGCCGACCGAAGAAGAAATCGAGGCCGTTGCTGCGCTCAGTTGGGCGCGCAGACCGTCTCGCTCGGCCTTCGCAGCCAAGTAATCCGGATGGTTCACACCGAGGCGCTTGGACACCTGTTCGAAGCGAGCCTCCGATGCCGCCAGATTTGTTTTCAGGGTTTGTACGAGCGGATTCGCGTTGACATCTGGCGACTCCGTGCCGCCGCCGATGGTGGCCTGGCGGCGGCGCGACTGGGCCTCCGACATTGCCGCCTGAGCCATCACCAATTGCGTAGAAAGGTCATTGAGACGATTGGTCTCGACATCGGTGCGATTGTCGATATTGGTGATGCCGTGCTCTTCCTGATACTTCGACAGCTTTACTTGTGCCTGCTCGTAGGCATCACGCAAAACTTTGACCTGGTCATTGAAATAGGAGGATGCCTTGCGTGTCGGATCCAGCTTGAGCTGCATGCTCACGCGCTGATATGAGGTAGCGAACGCATTGGCGACCAAGGCAGCAAATTGGGGGTCGGTCGCCTTGAAAGTGATGTCGATCACACTGCTTTCTTTGGAGGCCACAGCATCCATTTTCTTTAGAAGCAGACCGGCCAGCCAGTTGCGTATATCCAGATCCCCATGGTCGTCCTCGGCATAAGCATCCTTGACTTCCTGCTGATCAACCAGCTTCAGACTATCCACCACGCCCAGCGCAACGGAGGGACTGTTGATGATAGCCACCTGGGTCGGCATGAAACCAGGCAGGGCTTGTGGCGCCACCACCAAGCCTGTCACAGGATCTGATGCCTTGTAATTGAGCACTACCGAGGAGGTAGCCTTGTACTGCTTGGGAAGCACAAGGCTTACTGCCAGCGCCACCACGACCGTGATCGAAAGAATGAGCAGGATCACCTTGCGATGTGCCTGAAGAATCAGAATAAATTGAGATAGGTTCATGGGACTACGCCTCCTGGTTGGCGTCATCAATTGCTAAACGGATAAACACGTGGTGCGGTACGGTCTGAGCAACGATCTCAGAACCAGCTTTCCTTGACGTACACAATGTCGTCAGCCTGCAGCAGGTCATCCTTCTTGACAGGAATCTCTTGCAAGTTACCGTCCGGATCGCGCCGCTTGACCATGAGGCCTCGCTCCGTGCCACGCTGCGTCAGACCACCGCCCACAGACAGTGCTTGCAGGACGGTAGTCCCGCGCTCCAGCTTGTACATGCCAGGACGCTGCACTTCGCCATAGATATAAAAGCGTAAAGCACGTTCGACGTAGACGACATCATTGGCCCTGACCTCCGGCAATGCAGTGGTGTCACCGTTGTGAGTGATCGTGTAGATGTCGACCAACTGCTTGGTCACCTTGTTGCCGTCGTTATGCACGATCGTCAGCGTGTCACCACCGTCAGGCGTGACTCCCCCCGCCAGCGCAATGACATCGGCCACGTTGCGCTTGCCGTCCAGCGAATAGCGACCTGGCTTGTTGACCTGCCCCAGTACCGACACCATCTGGCTTTGCGGCACGGTCACGAGAATATTGACCTGAGGATTGACCAGGTAGCCCCCCTTCTTGAGCAAACCAGCAATCTTGCTTTCAGCCTGCGCCGTTGATAATCCGCCGATCTTGACCTCGCCGACCAGCGGATAACTGATCACGCCTGCTTCACTGATGCGGGTTTCCAGTGTCAGGTCTTCGCTGCCATAGACCTTGACGCGGATCACGTCACCAGCACCCAGAAGAATATCGTCAGCCTGGGCAAACAGGCTCCAGCTCGCAAGCATGAGGCCGACCAACAGGAACACCACTTTTCTCGTCATTGTCATTACTCCGCAGTACATCAGGTTCTTGATTCAGGCATACGCGCCCGGATGTTGATCAAAATTTCCTTACTTGAAACCCGCTACCCCGCGGGAAATCGCATCATTCTTCACGCCATCCTTATCTGTAGTGGCGGTACCGGTGGCTGCAGCAGGCACCACGCTCAGATCCTTGAACGATTTGGCCTGTTCCGAATACTCGACCTTGGCGTCCTTTCTGAGTCGCTCGACCAGTTGCTCCGAAGCCTGGTTTTGTCTCTGCGCGACCAGATATTGCTGAATCTGCGGTGTTGCCACCGCCAGCGAGAGCGGCGCACTCTTGACGTCCTGCAGCGAGGTAAGAATCGCGGTCTGCCCCTCGATCACTACAAACAAGGTGCCTCGCTCCATGGTCTTGAGGCTGGCATTCATCTGTGGCGGCAGATCAGCCGACGTTTTGACGACTTGCTGCCTTGCATACTGAATATGGTGTGAATCCAGCCAGGACGCGATGTCCTCAAGCCGCTTGCCAGGCTGATCCATCAAACGGTTCAACTCGGGCGTCAGGTTGGAACCAGCAATGATCAACTGCGCAAACTCGTATTGCTTGCGCTGGGCAAACCAGTCCGGATTCTTGCGATACAGATCCTCCACATCCTGATCCAGCGGCCGAGTGGGCGCCTTCACCTTGCTCGCCACATAGCTCTGCGCCAGTACCAGGTTACGTGCTCGCTCCATATCGGCCAGCACTGCCGGATCGGTATCCAGCTTGTCCTTTTTGGCAGCATTGACCAGCAATTGTCGTGCCACCAGGCCCTCGAGCAACTGCTTGGTGACTTGGCTGCCACCTGTCTTCGCCAGTTCGTTGTTGACCTGGTGAATGGTAATTTCCTGCCCGTCCACATTGGCCACCACCTGGCTGGAGGAGGCCGACTTCTTCTCGCCACACGCCACCAGCGTCAGCAGCAGCATGGCCGATACGAGCGCCTTTGTTGCCATTGGATGATGCCGCCGAACTGCTTCCTTCCCGATTTTCATTTGTGCAAGCTTTCTTTTTCTGTGTCCCTTGTTGCCAGCGGCAATGGCTGGTTCGCGTGGTCTTTACCCTGGAGCAGGGCAGAACCGTCAGTAAGCGTTGTCGCGCTTGATCACCATGCGCACGGTCTGGAAGATGATCCACAGATCAAAGACCAGCGACCAGCGGCGCAGATATTCCAGGTCGAATTCGATACGGGCTTTCATCTTGTCGAGGGTCTCGGTCTCGCCACGCAGACCATTGACCTGCGCCCAACCAGTAATGCCCGGCTTGACCTTGTGGCGCAGCATGTAACCCTTGATCTGCTTGCGATAGAGCTCGTTGTGAGCCACCGCGTGCGGACGCGGGCCGACGATGCTCATGCGTCCCTGCAGCACATTGAAGAACTGTGGCAATTCATCCAGGGAACTGGATCGCAGGAAACCACCGATCTTGGTCAGCCGCATATCGCCCTTGGTAGCCTGAGTGACCTTGCCACCGTCTTCCATGACAGTCATCGAGCGAAATTTGTAGACCACGATCTCTTCGCCATCCAGACCGTAGCGGCGCTGCTTGAAGATGATCGGACCAGGAGAGGTCAGCTTGACGCAGATGGCAATGACCATCATCACCGGCAGCAACATCAGGAGGATGCAGGACGCCAGAATCAGGTCACTGACGCGCTTGACGACATTGTTGGTCCCGGTAAAGGGCGTCTCGCAGATGGCCATCACGGCCATGCCGCCAACGTAATCAAAGCGAGCCTGGATCAGATTGAAGATGTAGATGTCCGGGATGAAGTAGATCGAGGCAGTGGTGTCCTGCAACTCGTCGATCATCTGCAGCACGCGAGGCTGCGCGGAGATCGGCATGCTGATGTAGACCATGTTGATGTTGTTCTCACGCACGTAGGCCGCCACTTCCGACATCTTGCCGTGCAAGGGCGTGTAGGTGCCAGGCGGTTGACGATTGAGCTCGCGGTCATCGAAGAACCCCATCAGCTTGATCATCAGGGAGGGATACTTCTCCATGCGATCGGCCAGTTTCAATGCGGCCGGGTTGACACCGATGATGATGGCCTTGCGCACTTCACCCTTGGTATGCAGGTCACGCATTACCCGTGATTGCAGGTGCTGCGAAATCATCAGGCCTAGCGGCGTCGTGACGACCCAGAAGAAGATGGCACGCAACGCCAGATGCTGATAGAACTCGCAGATGTAGGCCACCAGCACCAAGACGGCAGCTACTGCCACCCAATCCATGACTGGTGCAAATACCGAAGGACCTTTGGGATTGCGGCGCAGACGCCGCTGGTGCAGTTCCGTAAAGAAATAGGACGAAAGGAAAAACGCCATGATGGCGAGTACCCAGTAATCACCATTGAAGGGATGTCCGTTCACCCGCACCAACACCCATAGATAGGCGACAATCAACGCCGGCTCGACGAAGCGCTTGAACACCATCGTCATGGTATGGGGCTTGACGTTGACCAACGGCAGGCCATCATGCAGGTCACTCATTTTTGGGGCCTCAGAACTCATAGCGCGAAGTCAGGGAGATGCCGTTGGAAAGGTAACTGAAGCTAGTGATATTGGACTGTAGATTTTCGCGGTATACCGCGAGCACCAGCGACAGCGAATTCGTGGGGGAGTAGGTCAGACTTACGCTGGCTTTCTCATAATTGTCGCGACGGTTCGAGGGCGTAACGCCTGTAACGATAGAGGCCCCGTTGTAGTTGCGGCGCTCATAATCCACCAAGCCATCCACGCGCAGCTTGGCGCTGGGCAAATAGACGGCCGCCAAACTGGCGCCAGTAGTCAGCGAAAAGTTCGCATCAATATCACTGACGCCGCCGATCTCCCGCCACAAGTTGGCCTTGAAACCGGTCTTCGCCGTCGGGGCCCAGTCCGCAATCAGGCGCGCATTAAAACCGCGATAGCCGCTGCCGCTTGCGGCAGAATTCCGTTCGCGCTGGGTGAGTCCACCCAGGAATTGCAGCTTGGTTTTTTCACTGTAGAGCCAGACAATCTTTGCCTTGTAATCTTCCTGAGTGAAGGAATTGTTCAAAGACGTGGAACCGATCAGCGTATCGAAAGGGTAATGCCCAGTCGTTCTGCGCACCTGCACCCCAGCGATGCTTCCGGTGCGTGCCGTGTAATCCACACCGAGCTCAGCGACGTTTTGAGTAAAGTTGTTGACTTGCTGAGCAGGGAGCCCATACGACAACCCAAACTTCGACAGGATGCCTCTGACGGTCCAATCTGGATGCAGTTGCCACGCAGCACTCGCATACTTTGTATCCATGATTCGGATGTTGGGCTCAAATACTCGGAGGTTTTGAAACGGCGTCAACGATCGCGAATAGACATAGCCCACGTTGCCGGAGAAGCGCTCTCCTGCCACCCAAGCCCAGTCAGTCTTCAAATCTCGCGCATCGTTGTCGAACTGTTTGAAAAAATCAAACGTATTCTTGGTCACACTGGCATCAAGCGTGATGCGTTGACGACTGATCATGCGATCAATACGAACGCCACCCACCTTGCTTTGCACGTTATCGGACAAACGCGATGTACCCAACGTCGCCTGCGCAGCTTCCGGACTACTCAGCCGCAACAAATTATCGTCATGCAAATACGAATACTGCACATACGGAACAACCACCTGACCGGGGTCTGCCGCGTATGCAAGAGGGCAAGCTGCCGACACCATCAGAGCGCACATTCGCACCCGGGCCTTGCGCTTGCTGCTATTGCGAAACTGCCGTGGCATCACGAATCAGAGCCCTTTCTTTTTTAGTTTTACTTTTGAAACAATGGCAATGTTTGGCGTCTGTATTGCTGCACCGCAACACACGAAAATTTACTAGTAATCATGCAGCATTTTTGAAATTTAGGCAAAAAAATATGTACAACATTGCCACCCAGAAAAGAATGCGACAAGGATACGCGCCCCTGAATTCGCGGCAATCAGACAAGCGAGCATGGCCTTGTAGGACAAACGGCAAATTTGTAATTTGGCAACAAAATCGCAAAATCACATATACTATTTATATCGCGTTGCAACAAAAACTGAACGTTTATCTTGCGACAAGAGTCACAGCGCTTTCTCCCCGCCTCCCGAGCCGCTAATATGGCCTGCCGGGATCTCTTGCGCCCCTCTCTCCTCTTTCATCTGATTCAATGAACTGGCACACCCTCACCTTCCTCGGCGACAGCACCATGACCATTCCGGGTGCCTGCATCCTGACACTCTGGCTGGGGGTCAACCGCATGTGGCGTCAGATGTTCGCCTGGCTGCTCGCTTTCGGCACCGCGATGATGATCGTGGTCATCAGCAAGCTGCTTTTCATGGGCTGGGATATCAGCTTGCCGATGCTCAACTTCACCGGCTTGAGCGGCCATACCGCCTCTTCCAGCGCTCTTTATCTGTCGATTGCCCTGCTGCTCACCCAGGACACCACTGGCCTGCGTCGCGCCCTGGTACTGACACTGACCGCGCTCCTGGTCACCTCGGTGGGACTGTCACGTCTGATGATCAAGGTCCACTCCGAATCCGAAGTCCTGCTTGGCCTGCTGGTCGGCGCCGGCGCAGCCTGGGCCTTTGGCCTGTCACTACGGCAGTCGGCGCCACCCTTGCGTCATCTGCTGTTGCCCTTGGGCCTGGCGGCGGCCCTGATGATGACCGGCTTCAACAAGCCGGCGCCGACCCAGAGCTTCCTGCAGGAACTGGCCAAGCAGCTCTCCGGCCGCGCCGAGGTCTACATGCGCCATGAGGCGCTCTGATTCCCTTTCCCGCTTCCATGAAAAATGCCGTTCAGCGGCGCTGAACGGCATTCTCGGTCACGCCCGCGCGAGCGCTCCCTGGCTCAAGCGGCCAGCATGGCCGGCGCAGCAAGGCGACGACGGCGCAACGCGGCTACTCCCACCACCACGATCAGGCCGGCCACCATCAATAGATACTCTTCTGGCTCGGGCACGGGAGCCACGGCAGAGAGGTTGCCGGTGAAGGACTGCAGGTGCAGTTCGCCATTCTGGGTGAGGCTGTTGACGAAGACGCCGCCTTCGATGTTCTGGTTGTTGGTCAGGCTGGCGTGGGTCGCGAGAATGGAGCCGCCAAACTGGTTGTTGATGGTCAGGCTGGTCGCGTTGTAGAAGTTCCAGAGGATGGAGCTGCCCAGCGACTGTGCCTGTCCGCCCAGGAAGTTGGCACCGATGACCGCAGAACTGACGCTGGAATTGATGATGATGGTGCTGGCACCGTTGGCGGCAAAAGAAAACTCGCCCGCCGAAAACACCGAGGCGCTGGTGGTGTTATCCAGATTGAATACCGCTACCCCGCTGCTGTTGGCCACAGCCGTGAAGGTGGCCTTGTTGCCGGTGATCGACACCGTGCTGTTGGCGACGGCACTCTTGAGCGTATTGGACAAGGTACCGAGCGTGCTGCCGAAATTGGTCGACGTCGCGGCATCCGCGTTGGTCTGCATCAGCGTGCTGGGCGTGGAGGGGCGGCCACCGTTGAAGTTGGTCCCGCTGGTGCTGCCCGTCACATAGGCCGATCCATTGAGATTGCTGTTGCTCACCGCACCGACGATATAGCTCGATCCGCTGTTGACGGTCGAATTGGTGAAGGAGCCACCGATATAGGAACCCAGTCCGTTCACATGCACGTTGCTCGCACTGCCCATCACGGTCAGGCCGGCATAGCTCGAGGCCGGCGTACTGCCGACATGCTGCACGTAATCCCCGCCCGTGAGCGATCCTCCGATCCAGGCCCGACCATCCACGTGGGAGTTGGAGCTGGCGTCGCCCAGCACCACCAGATTGAACTGCTGCAGCGCCTCGGCACCGGTGAGCGACACCGTCGCCGCCTGAGCGGCAGCGCTGACACCGAGCGACAGGAAAGGCAGGACCGCAAAACCAGCCAGGACCGACTTCGAAAGACGTGACATGGAAAGTTACCCCTATAACGGATGCCGCCTGTACGTCGGGTCAGGGGGCAGCAGTGAATTGATGGCGCCAACAGACGCAAATCGACACAAATTGTTGTAAAGTTTTTATTAATTTTATGCTAACAGTTGTCGATTGATCAAGTAAAAATCTCGTCAATTCACGAACGTCATTTTTTTGCCACATTGATAATAATCAAGCTTCTGCCCACGCGCGTTGCGATCACGGCAGTCGCCTGGACATGTAGCGTGCATCCCCGCCATAGCTCGCCAGGCTGTCCTGCCCGTGCAGCAGCGCCTGAGTGTCCTCGACAAATCCGGCCGACTGCCAATAGGTGCTGGAGGCATGCACCGCGACCAGGGTAGCCCTGGGCAATCCTGCCCGTCTGCACAGTTGCTGCAATTGTTCCACCAGCGCACGCCCCAAGCCCGAGCCGCGCGCAGAGGGCAGCAGCGCAACGTCGTGCAGATGCAGACAATCAGCGGCCGGATCCAGGGCTTGCAACAGGGTGTTGAGCGCGGGAGGAACGCCATGACGGCCAGGGTGCATGAAGGCATAGCCGATGACTTCCTCGCCCTCGCCCGCCAGGGCGCTACGCACGGCAATCAGACAGCCGGGCGCAAACAGGGCCAGCCGTTCCGCAAAAACTTCTTCTGCTTCGAAGTAGCCGACGTGAACATCGGCGGCAATCGCCATCACGCGAGGCAGATCAGTCGCGCGCATGGGGCGCCATTGGTAATGACTCATGGAGTTCTCCTTGCCGATGGGACTCTGAAATGAAAACGCCACACGGCGACCCATGAGGGCCAGCGTGTGGCGCGTAGATAATGAAACAGCGGGATCGATGCCAGACTGGCAGCCTTGGTGAGCCCGGTGAGATCCAGCGACCCCGGCCCGGCAACTATCCGTGCATGTCGATCAGGCGGTCGCCCCCGGCTTCAGGGTTTCCAGTACCGCCTGCAACTCCGCACGCAGTGCATCGATGGCCGCCTCATCCAGGCTGATGAGGGGACTCTGCGGCTCCTGCGGTTGTTCAGCTTCATGCGTGCCATCGAGCTTGTTGCGGGCACCGCTGATGGTGAAACCCTGCTCATACAGCAGCTCGCGGATGCGGCGGATCAGCAGGACTTCGTGGTGCTGGTAATAGCGCCGGTTACCGCGTCGCTTGACCGGTTTGAGCTGGGTGAATTCCTGCTCCCAGTAGCGCAGCACATGCGGCTTCACGCCACACAGTTCACTGACCTCACCGATGGTGAAATAACGCTTGGCCGGGATGGGCGGCAAGACGATGGCCGCCGGTTTGTTGACACGATCGTTCATAAATTAGACGGACATTTCAACGGGGCTGCCGCTGGAGAGTTCCACCATTTCCTTCAATTTCTGGCTGGCATGGAAGGTCACGACGCGCCGCGCGGTGATCGGGATCTCCTCGCCAGTCTTGGGATTGCGACCAGGCCGTTGCGGCTTGTCGCGCAGCTGGAAGTTACCGAAGCCGGACAGCTTGACGGCCTCGCCACGTTCGAGCGCGTTGCGAATCTCGTCGAAGAAGGTTTCTACCATGTCCTTGGCTTCGCGCTTGTTCAGACCGACCTGCTCGAACAAAAGTTCGGCCAGCTCGGCCTTGGTCAGCGTCGGCAGGTTCTTGTCGGCCTGCGAACGTGCCTGGGATTCCAGTACGGCACGATGCAGGTCGGCGTCCAGCACGGATTGAAATTCGTTCGAATTCACGTTGTTCATGGCGATGAATGACTGGGCCTCAACCGATTCCGGTCTGTAATTATTTTCGCTCTCGGACATCACATCAGGCACGCAGTCTGGCGCCGAGCTTGGCGCTCGCAGCGGCCACCAGTGCATTCACCGCAAGGTCAACCTTGTCATCCTGAAGGGTGTTTTGAGTATCTTGCAAGGTGCAGCGGAACGCAAGGCTTTTTTCGTCCGCTTCCAATCCCTTGCCTTGATATTCATCAAATAAAACAAGGGCTTGCAAGATGGTGCAGTCCGGATTGGCCTGCTTTTCAGCCGCGAAAACGTCCAGCAATTGCTGGGCGCCGACCGACTGCTTCACCACCAGCGCGATATCACGGCTGACTGCCGGGAACTTGGAGATTTCCATGTAGGACGGCAGGTCACGCTGCTGCAATGCCTCGGCGTCCACCTCGAAGACCACGGGAGCCAGCGGCAGGTCGTACTTCTGCTGCCACTTGGGATGCAGTTCACCAATCACGCCGACGATCTTCTCGCCCAGCAGTACGTGCGCAGTGCGTCCCGGATGCAGGGCCGGATGTTCGGCCTTGACAAAACGCAGCGCCCGCGGGGCGAACAGGGCTTCCAGATCGGCCTTGACGTCGAAGTAATCGACATTGCGGGTGGTCTGGCCCCACTGTTCTTCGGCCACCGGGCCGTAGGCCAGCGCGGCGATGCGCTTGGGTTGTTCGAAACCGGCCACGGCCAGCGGGCCATCGGCGATGGCAGCGTTCTTGCTGAACACGGCACCCACCTCGAAGACGCGAATGCGCGCCGCCTTGCGGTTGACGTTGTAGCGGGCATTGGCCACCAGGCCGGCGATCAGCGAGGAGCGCATCACGCTCATCTGGCTGGCGATGGGGTTCAACAGCTTGATGGGATCGGCATTGCCAGCGAAGTCGGCTTCCCAGGCGCTCTCCACGAAGCTGAAGTTGACCACTTCCTGGTAGTCCTGATCAGCCAGCAGGCGGCGGATGGCGAACAGCGAACGAGTGTTCTCGGGCGCGATGCGCATGGCATTGGCGGCCACCGGGGGCAGCGCCGGGATGTTTTCGAAACCGTAGACGCGCGCAACTTCCTCGATCAGGTCTTCCTCGATCTCGATGTCGAAGCGATAAGACGGAGGGGTCACCGAGAACAGGCCAGGCTGATAGTCGAAGGACAGGCCGAGACGCTTGAAGATGTCCGACACCATCTCGTCGGTGATCTCCACACCAATCACCTTGGCTGCACGGGCTGTGCGCAGCGAGACCGGTTCGCGCTTGGGCAGGTTGACGATCTGGTCGTCCACGGGACCGACACGGGTCTCGGGCGTGCCGCAGATTTCCAGCAGCAGCGCGGTGATGCGTTCGATGTGATCGACCACGGTGGCGAAGTCCACACCACGTTCGAAACGATGCGCGGCATCGGTCGAGAAGTTGTAGCGGCGCGCACGCCCCTGGATCGCCTGCGGGAACCAGAAAGCGGCTTCCAGGTAGATGTTGGTGGTCTCCAGCGAGACTGCAGTCGCGTCACCGCCCATGATGCCGGCCAGCGATTCGATTTCCTTGTCGTCGGAGATCACGCCGACCCATTCATCGACTTCCACGGTATTGCCGTTGAGGAGCTTCAGCGATTCACCCTTGCGGCCCCAGCGCACGTCGAGGCCACCATGGATCTTGTCGAGGTCGAACACGTGCGAGGGACGGCCCAGCTCCAGCATCACGTAATTGGAGATGTCCACCAAGGCCGAGATCGAGCGCTGGCCGCTGCGCTCCAGGCGCTGCTTCATCCATTGCGGGGTGGCGGCCTTGGCGTTAAGGCCACGGATGACGCGGCCGGCAAAACGGCCGCACAGCTCGGGCGCGGAAATGCGTACCGGCAGTTTCTCGTCCAGATTGACGACAGCGGTCTGATAGGCCGGCGCCTTCAGGGGTGTACCGGTCAGTGCCGAGACTTCACGCGCCACGCCCAGCACCGACAGGCAATCCGCCTTGTTGGGGGTGAGCTTGATGGTGAACTTCAGGTCATTCAATTGCAGGTAGTCGCGGAAATTCTGGCCTACCGGTGCATCATCGGGCAGTTCCAGCAGGCCGCCGTGATCTTCCGACAGCTTCAGTTCGCGTGCCGAGCACAGCATGCCCTGCGATTCCACACCGCGCAGCTTGCCGACCTTGATCTCGAAAGGCTTGCCATCGGCCCCCGGCGGCAGCACCGCACCGACCATGGCGCAAGGCACCTTCAGGCCCGCGCGCACATTGGGCGCGCCGCAGACGATGTTGAGGATGGTGCCGGTATGAACATTCACGCGGCAGACGTTCAGGCGGTCCGCATCCGGATGCTTGGTCACTTCCAGCACCTCACCCACGACCACGTTGGTGAAGGGAGGCGCGACCGGTTCGACTTCCTCGACTTCCAGGCCGGACATGGTCAGCAGGTGCGACAGTTCATCCGAGGTCATGGTCGGATTGACCATGGTACGCAGCCAGTTTTCAGAGAATTGCATGATTCAGACTTTCAGCTATCGGCGATGAGCCAGAGGCGCGCCGCGACGGCGCGGCGCCCCGCGTGATCGAATTAATTGAATTGCTTCAGGAAGCGCAGGTCGCCTTCGTAGAACAGGCGCAGGTCATTGATGCCATAGCGCAGCATGGTCAGGCGCTCCAGGCCCGAGCCGAAGGCGAAACCGATGTACTGCTCGGGGTCCAGCCCCATGTTGCGCACCACGGTCGGATGCACCTGGCCGGCGCCGGAGACTTCCAGCCAGCGGCCCTTGAGCGGACCGCTACCGAAGGCGATATCGATCTCGGCCGAAGGTTCGGTGAAGGGGAAATACGAGGGACGGAAGCGCACCTGCAGATCGTCGGTCTCGAAGAAGGCCTTGACGAAGTTGAGGTACACGCCCTTCAGGTCGGCGAAGCTGATGTCCTCGGCGATCCACAGGCCTTCGACCTGATGGAACATCGGCGAGTGGGTGGCATCGCTGTCGACGCGATAGGTGCGGCCCGGGGCGATGACCTTGATGGGCGGCTTGTTCATGCGGGCGTAGCGCACCTGCATCGGACTGGTGTGGGTACGCAGCAGCAGGGGCTTGCCCTGGGTGTCGTTGCCTTCGATGTAGAAGGTGTCCTGCATGGAGCGCGCCGGGTGGTTCTCGGGGCTGTTCAATGCAGTGAAATTGGTCCAGTCGGTCTCGATCTCGGGACCGTCGGCGACATCAAAGCCGATGGAGCGGAAGATTTCCTCGACGCGCTGCCACGAGCGCATCACGGGATGGATGCCGCCCACGCCACGGCCACGGCCCGGCAAGGTGACATCGATGGCTTCCGCATTCAGGCGCGCCTGCATCTGGGCGTGGGCCAAAGCATCGCGACGGGCGGTCAGCGCGGTTTCGATCTGTTCCTTGGCGACGTTGATGATCGCCCCTTGTACCTTGCGCTCTTCCGGCGCCAGCTTGCCCAGTCCCTTCATCTGCTCGGTGATCTGACCGGTCTTGCCGAGGTACTTGGCCTTGGCGTTTTCCAGTGCGGCGGCGTCGGGCGCGGCGGCGAAATCAGCCTGCGCCTGCGTGACCAGTTGGCCCAGGAGTTGGTCTAGGGGATTCATGCGGTAAGTCTCGCTCCAATCGAAAATCCGACGACGAAGTCGAAAAGAAGGGATTCACGGAAGGTGAACCAAAAAAATCCACGAAACCGTGGATCAAAAACATACGGGGCATCGGTGTATCACCTCTGCCCCGCAGGATTTTGCAGCGCCGGCTGCTCGTCTGACTTGCGTCCGATGTTGCGGCCGGCTACCGCAAACACGCTGTCGATTTAGGCGGCAGCGATGTTGGCCTTCACCTGGTTGACGATGGCAGCGAAAGCAGCCTTGTCGGTGACAGCCATATCGGCCAGGACCTTACGATCCAGTTCGATCGCAGCCTTCTTCAGGCCGTTCATGAACACGCTGTAGGTCACGCCGTGCGAACGCGCAGCGGCGTTGATACGGGCGATCCACAGGGCGCGGAACACGCGCTTCTTGTTACGACGGTCACGGTACGCGTACTGGCCAGCGCGCATGACTGCTTGCTTGGCAATACGGTAGACGTTTTTACGACGGCCGCGGTAACCCTTGGCGAGTGCGAGGACTTTCTTGTGGCGGGCACGTGCTGTTACCCCACGTTTGACTCTAGGCATAGTAGCTCCTTAGTGTATGGTGAGGTTAAGCGAACGGCAGCATCGCGCGAACGGAATTCAGGTTCGTCTCATGGACGCCCTCGGTACCGCGCAGTTGACGCTTGTTCTTGGTGGTCTTCTTGGTCAGGATGTGACGCTTGAAGGCTTGACCGCGCTTGACGGTACCGCCCGGGCGGACGCGAAAACGCTTCTTCGCGCTGCTCTTCGATTTCATCTTAGGCATAGCAACTCTGTCCTTTCGGACAGCTCCATTTTTTGATGATTGCAGGTGGCAGCACGCTCGCTGCTCTTGGATGCCTGCTCTCACTTATTTGACAGCGGGTGAACCCGCTGCTTTTGCCTGGCACAGTCGCCTGCACCCGGCAAATCCTTTGTCGGCCCTACGCTGCCGCAATGACTGCGGCATGGACGACACCGAGGAGATGTCGTCCCGATACGGCTAACTGCTTGAAACCAGGAAAACCGAAAAAGATATAAACGATTTATTTCTTTTTCTTGGGCGCCAGCACCATGATCATCTGGCGACCTTCCATCTTGGGAAACTGCTCGACCTGGCCATACGGCTCCAGATCAGCCTTCAGGCGCTCCAGCACGCGCATGCCGATTTCCTGGTGAGCCATTTCACGACCGCGGAAACGCAACGTGATCTTGGTCTTGTCACCCTCTTCCAGGAACTTGGTCAGGTTACGCAGCTTGATGTTGTAATCGCCATCATCGGTACCCGGGCGGAACTTGACTTCCTTGACCTGGATGACCTTCTGCTTGAGCTTGGCCTCGTGCGCCTTCTTCTGCTCCTGGTACTTGAACTTGCCGTAGTCCATCAGACGGCAAACCGGAGGCTGCGCAGTGGGCGCAATTTCGACCAGGTCCACTTCCGCTTCTTCGGAAAGACGAAGGGCTTCAGCCAGGCTGACGATGCCCAGAGGCTCGTTTTCAACACCCGAAAGGCGCACTTCTGGCGCAGTGATCTCGCGGTTGAGGCGATGCGACTTGTCAGTAGCTATTGCAGTTTCCTTTTAAAATCCAATGAATTAAGCCGTGCTCTTGCGCTGGGAGGAAGCCTTAGGCTTCCCCGTCTCAGGCTTTGGCAGCCACCTCATCCTTGAGGCGTTCCACCAAGGTGTCGATGGACATGACGCCCAGATCGACATTGCCCCGCGCACGCACGGCCACAGTGTTGGCATCCCGTTCTTTATCGCCGACAACCAGGATATAGGGCGGCTTCTGAATGGAATGCTGCCGTATTTTATAGGTAATCTTCTCGTTGCGCAAATCGGTCTCGACCCTAAACCCTTGTTTTTTCAGCGTTTGTGCAACGTTCTGCACATAATCCGCCTGTGCGTCGGAAATATTCAGGATGACAACTTGCGTTGGCGCCAACCAAAGCGGCATCGCGCCGGCGTGGTTTTCGATCAGGATGGCGATGAAGCGCTCCAGCGAGCCGACGATGGCCCGGTGCAACATCACGGGCACCTTGCGGTTGTTGTCTTCCGTGACATATTCCGCGCCCAGGCGCGCCGGCATGGAGAAGTCCACCTGCATGGTGCCGCACTGCCAGGAACGGCCGATGGAATCCTTCAGGTGGTATTCGATCTTCGGGCCATAGAAGGCGCCCTCGCCCGGCAGCTCTTCCCATTCCGAACCGGAGGCGCGGATGGCTTCGCGCAGGGCATTCTCGGCCTTGTCCCAGACTTCCTCGGCACCGATGCGTTTTTCCGGACGCAGGGCCAGCTTCACGGCCACGTCCTTGAAGCCGAAGCAGTCATAGACTTCACGCACCACGCGGTTGAAGGCGGCGACTTCTTCCTGGATCTGGTCTTCGGTACAGAAGATGTGGCCATCATCCTGGGTAAAGCCGCGCACGCGCATCATTCCGTGCAGCGCACCGGAGGGCTCGTTGCGGTGGCACTGGCCGAATTCGCCGTAGCGCAGCGGCAGGTCGCGGTAGCTGTGCAGGCCGGAATTGAAGATCTGGATGTGGCCGGGGCAGTTCATGGGCTTCAACGCATAGGCGCGGCTTTCCGATTCGGTCGTGAACATGTTTTCACGATAGTTTTCCCAGTGGCCGGTCTTTTCCCACAGCGAGCGATCCAGGATCTGCGGCGCCTTCACTTCCTGATAACCGTTGTCCTGATAGACGCGGCGCATGTACTGCTCCACTTGCTGCCAGATGGTCCAGCCCTTGGGATGCCAGAAGATCAGACCCGGCGCCTCGTCCTGGAAGTGGAACAAGTCCAGGGCGCGACCCAGCTTGCGGTGGTCACGCTTTTCGGCCTCTTCCAGCATGTGCAGGTAGGCTTCCTGGTCTTCCTTCCTGGCCCAGGCAGTGCCGTAGACACGCTGCAGCATCTCGTTGTTGGAATCGCCACGCCAGTAGGCGCCAGCCAGCTTCATCAGCTTGAACACCTTCAGCTTGCCGGTCGAGGGCACGTGCGGGCCACGGCAGAGGTCGGTGAAGTTTCCTTCAGTGTAGAGCGAGACGTCCTCGTTCTGCGGAATGGAGGCGATGATCTCGGCCTTGTAGTCTTCGCCGATGGACTTGAAGTACGCCACGGCCTCATCACGCGGCAGCACCTTGCGGGTGACCGGCTCATCCTTCTTGGCCAGCTCGGCCATCTTCTTCTCGATGGCTTGCAGGTCTTCGGGGGTGAAGGGGCGCTTGTACGAGAAGTCGTAATAAAAACCGTTGTCGATGACCGGACCGATGGTGACCTGGGCTTCGGGGAACAACTCTTTGACCGCGTAGGCCAGCAAGTGGGCGGTGGAGTGGCGAATCACTTCCAGGCCGTCCGGATCCTTGTCGGTGATGATGGCGAGGTCAGCATCCTTGTCGATCAGGTAGGAAGTATCGACCAGCTTGCCATCGACGCGGCCAGCCAGTGCGGCCTTGGCCAGGCCGGTGCCGATGTTGGCGGCAACCTGCGCCACGGTGACCGGGTTGTCGAACTGGCGTTGCGAACCATCGGGAAGACGAACTGAAACCATTGTGCACTCCATGTCGGCAGCCTTGCTGCCTTGCCTGTTGAGGGTAATGTCGAAAAGACGGACGAAAAAAAACGCGGACCAGCCGCGCTTTTTCAAAGGACGAAAAAGAACCCGACTAGCGTCGCGTGAAAACCTCGGTGGTAGTTCGCGGTGTCATAACCGGTTTGCCTTTCTCGCTCTTACAGATGAGGGGTATGCAGTCTCGGGATCGCTGCCAGCAAGGACAGACCAGACCGAAGGCCCGCATTATAGCAAACTTTGCCCGAACATCGGCAGGCGCCCCGTACAGCATCATCCTGCATCCCGGACCACGCGGCGCTGTCAGGCCAACGTGCCAGGCGCAAACAGCGATGATCAGCAAGCTTTTTCACTTCGAGCAACATCGAGATGAAGTCCAACGCCAAAAACCGAAACGGCATCCGGGCATGCCGCAGCCAAGCTCAAGCAAGCGGACTCGCCCGCTCCTCAGGCATTTGCCATCGAGGCACGCCGTGCCAGGATCTTCTCGATCTTTTCCTTCAGGGTAGCGGCCGTAAAGGGCTTGACGATATAGCCATCAGCACCCGACTGCGCGGCCACGACGATGTTTTCCTTCTTGGCCTCGGCCGTGATCATCAACACCGGCAGATGCGCCAGCGAGGGCGTGGCGCGGATCTTCTTGAGCAGGGTCAAGCCATCCATACCCGGCATGTTCCAGTCGGTCAGCACGAAGGTCACCGGCAAGGCGCCCGCCTCCAGGATTTTCAGTGCCGAAGAGCCATCATCGGCTTCCACCATCTTGGTGTACTCAAGCTCCTTCAGCAGGCCACTGACAATGCGACGCATCGTCGAAAAGTCGTCAACCACGAGGAAATACTGATCATCTGCTGCCATAGGAAAATTCGCTGAACCGTAAAAATGAGGATTGGAGATGTTGCTGCCGAAAAAATTCGACGCAAGTGTAAAGCATTTTGAGATGCTTCCGCGAAACATCTGCCCCATTGCTTCAGTCAGGGCGCATTTTTGCGGCGGCATTTGACCCGCAGCAACGCCATGGGGCGGCGGCAAGAGCGACGGAAGGAACGGGAAGAAATGAAACAATGAAAAAGCCGGCGCAGAAAAACAAAAAGGAAGCCGCCAATGCGCTTCCTTTTGTGAATTTCTGCGGTTTGCTTCACCCAACCCTCTTGCTCCATGAGGAAGCAAACGAATTGGTAGGCACGATTGGACTCGAACCAACGACCCCTACCATGTCAAGGTAGTGCTCTAACCAGCTGAGCTACGCGCCTATCGAAGATTACAGAACTTGATAAAACAAAAAAGGAAGCCGAGAACGCGCCTCCTTTTCTTTGCTTCGCCCAACCCCACCATCCCTAACGGAACCGGAAGAATTGGTAGGCACGATTGGACTCGAACCAACGACCCCTACCATGTCAAGGTAGTGCTCTAACCAGCTGAGCTACGC
>NZ_JABXGG010000059.1:0-395 GCF_022627875.1 Herbaspirillum sp. C7C8 | reverse complement strand
GCACCCATCAACAGGTTTTCCTGGATGCTCATGCGCGTAAATACGCCACGCCCTTCCGGCACCATCGCCAGCTTGTCCTTGACCAGCTCGAAGGACTTCTTGCCCTTCAACGGATTGCCCATGTAATACACATGGCCATCTACCTTGCTGCTGGGCAGCGTGCCGGTGATGGCTTTCAAGGTCGTGGTCTTGCCCGCGCCATTGGCACCGATCAGGGTGACCAGTTCACCATCGTTGACCTCCAGGCTGATGCCCTTGACGGCCTGGATGCCGCCATAGGCCACGCTCAGTTGTTCGACTTTGAGGATGTTCGTTGTCATGTTCTGTGGTCTCGCTTAATGTCCTGCACCGAGGTAGGCCTCGATCACCGCCGGGTTCTTCTGCACGTCTGCCGG
>NZ_JABXGG010000058.1:0-412 GCF_022627875.1 Herbaspirillum sp. C7C8 | reverse complement strand
CTGGCGTCCCCTGGGGGATTCGAACCCCCGTACTCACCGTGAAAGGGTGATGTCCTAGGCCTCTAGACGAAGGGGACAAAACGGTCACAACTACTACATTCCTCGAATCAGCTCTTCCGCCAATTCACCCCACATTTCCATGCGGGTCGCTGGTGGAGGTAAGCGGGATCGAACCGCTGACCTCTTGCATGCCATGCAAGCGCTCTCCCAGCTGAGCTATACCCCCTGCGAAAGGAAAAGCCCCAAACTCCGGACTATCCAACCTCAAGGTAGCCTGATCAGTCAGACTACTTCAACTTTCAAACAACCCGGCGGCAACCGGACTGCCTTAAAACCTGGCGTCCCCTGGGGGATTCGAACCCCCGTACTCACCGTGAAAGGGTGATGTCCTAGGCCTCTAGACGAAGGGGAC
>NZ_JABXGG010000057.1:0-431 GCF_022627875.1 Herbaspirillum sp. C7C8 | reverse complement strand
GCAGCGATGGTCCCGGTGTTTTCCAGACGGCCCGCCGCCGTGACGACCAGCTCTCCTTCGGTGGCTGCCAAGGTGCCGCCGTTGTGCACGCCCACACCATGCTCGGTGGCGGTCAAGTAAATGTGGCCGGCATACATGCCGCCCAGTTCGGCAACGTCGATGGCGCGCATCGACGGTGCATGGCCGGATGAGCTCTCCGGCGTGACCTGCGCGTGATCGGCGCTGACCGTATTGAGACCGGTGGTGAGCCGGAGCTCTCCGGCGCGCAAGGCAGCATGAACACGGACCGCTCGGGCGATCACCTCCGCATATGTCGTGTCACCGGCTCGCAGGCCGGATCCTTCAAAGCTGATGACGCCGCCGCCAACACGATAGCTCTCCAGGTTGCCCTGTCGGATGACCGGCGTCCCCGTGGTCATGGTGGCGCGCTG
>NZ_JABXGG010000056.1:0-444 GCF_022627875.1 Herbaspirillum sp. C7C8 | reverse complement strand
CCAGATCGTTTCTACGCAGGGGACGACCATTGTGGCGGGCAATGACGTGAACATTGTTGCCGCAAGCGAGAGCAGCACCCAGCGCAACTTCCGTCAGGAGACCAAGAGTGGCGTGATGGGGGCGGGCATCGGCGTGACGGTGGGCAGCCGCATGCAGAGCCGCGATGTGGATCGCAATAGCGAGACTGCGTCGGCATCGACCATTGGCAGCGTGCAAGGCGATGTGCGCATCGTGGCGGGCAATCGGTATACGCAGATCGGTAGTGATGTGCTGGCACCAGGTGGCGACATCGACATCGTGGCCCGGACGGTCAGCATTCTCGCTGCACAGCAGAGCAGCCGTACCGTGACCGAGGACAAGTTCCGTCAGCAAGGGGTGACGGTGGCGGTGACCAGTCCGGTGTTGTCGGCGGTGCAGACGGTGCAGCAGATGGCGGAGGCGGC
>NZ_JABXGG010000055.1:0-545 GCF_022627875.1 Herbaspirillum sp. C7C8 | reverse complement strand
GCCAGGCCGATGCCGAGTATCCAGGCGAAATACCACATGATGTTCTCCTCGTTGCAGTTTGCGATTGCGCGTAATCAATACGCCGTGTGTTCGTTCTCGTGGATGTCGCGGGCGGTGACCTTGCCCTTGACCACGCGATAGACCCAGCCGGTATAGACGATGATGAGCGGCAGGAAGATCAGCACCATCCAGAACATCAGGCCCAGAGTCTTGTGGCTGGAGACCGCATCCCACATCGTCAGGCTGCTCTTTGCATCCAGCGAGGAGGGCATCACGAAGGGGAACAGCGACATGCCGGCCGTGAGGATGATGCCGGTCACCGACAGGCCGCTGGCGATGAAGGCCAGGCGCGCACTGCGCACCAGCGCCAGCAGCGCGGCCAGCACGGCACCGGCCACACCGAGTGCCGGGAACAGCTTGGTCACGGGCCACTTGGCGTAGTTGTCGAACCAGGCACCGGCGACCACTTCCACGGTCTTGGCCAGGGGCGTGAAGGCGCTGTTGGCGTCGGGCATGGCGGTGATGCGGTAGCCCGGCATCTGGGC
>NZ_JABXGG010000054.1:0-552 GCF_022627875.1 Herbaspirillum sp. C7C8 | reverse complement strand
CAAGTCTTTGATCGAGCGGATCACTATCGTAGGCGCGATCCCCAATAATTCGTTCGGGTCGTCCCACGGTGACAATCTCATCGAGGGTAGCCTCGACAAGGGTGACTTCATGTGGGCTAGCAGAAGACGTGTGCACGCCGAGTGGAAGACCAGTAGCGTCTGCAATAACCATGAGCTTCGTACCCTTGCCCCGCTTGGTCTTTCCGACCTTTGGGCCCCTTTTTTTGCCAACACAAACGTGCCGTCAATAAAGCATTCAGAAAGATTGATTTGGCCAACCTCTTCGAGGTGTTGCGCCAGTGCTTCGAGTATGTGCCGTAGCACGCCATTCTTGACCCAGCGCGAGAATCGTCGGAAGCATGTCGTGCCAGAGGGGAACCGATCTGGCAAATCACACCAGGCCGCACCGGTGCGGAGCACCCAGAGAATTCCGTTCATGACGGCGCGGTTGCTGTGCAATTCCGGGCGCCCACGCCCATCATCGCGTCTAGGTGTTTCTGGTATCAGCGGCTCCAGAATCGCCCATTGTTCGTCTGTTAGTTCTTCTCTTCG
>NZ_JABXGG010000053.1:0-668 GCF_022627875.1 Herbaspirillum sp. C7C8 | reverse complement strand
TCCGTGATGGCCATGGCCAGCAAGTCCATGGCCTGCGCCAGATACTGGCCGTGGAAGTTGCCACCGGAAATGATTTCGAAACCTTCGCCCTCTTCCTTGTTGAAGATCAGCGGATTGTCGGTGGCAGAGTTGATCTCCTTCCCGATGATGGTATCGATGTAGTCCAGTGCATCGAAGACCGGTCCATACACTTGCGGTGCGCAGCGCAGCGAATAGACGTCCTGGATGCGCGCGGTATAAGGGATATCGGTGCGACGCAGTTCATCGGGCAATTGCACCGCGCGTGCTTCATGCGTGGTACGGGTGGAGCCGTTGAGCAGAGTGCGGATGACTTCGGCCGTCTTGATCTGCCCCGCATGCGGACGCGCCATCTGAATGCGCGGATCGAAGGCCGACATCTCGGCCCGCATCGCTTCCAGCGTCAGCCCCAGCGACAGGCAGGCGTCGGTGAGCAGGTGGCGTGCATCGTGGGCCGCCAGGATGGCCACGGCTAGCGAAGCGGTGCAACCATTGATGAGGGCCGAAGCATCCTTGGCCTTGAGGTCGAATTTCACCGGAGCGATACCGGCCTGCTCAATCGCTTGCGTGGCCCGCATGCGTTGGCCGCGATACATCACTTCGGCCTCATCGAATCCGGCAATGGCCGCCGCCAGATAAGCCAGCGGCGC
>NZ_JABXGG010000052.1:0-685 GCF_022627875.1 Herbaspirillum sp. C7C8 | reverse complement strand
GGGGCAGGCAAGCACGTCTTCCTGGAAAAGCCGCCCGGCGCCACGCTCTCCGAAGTCGAGTCGCTGAAGCACCTGGCGGCGGAAAAAGGCGTGACCCTGTTCGCCAGCTGGCACTCGCGCCATGCGCCGGCGGTGCAGGTGGTCAAGCGTCATTTGCAGGAACATGCACCGCGCCAGGTCAAGGTGATCTGGCGTGAAGACGTGCGCCACTGGCACCCGGACCAGGAATGGATCTGGCAACCGGGCGGCCTGGGCGTGTTCGATCCGGGCATCAATGCCTTGTCGATCGTCACCGAGATCCTGCCGCAGGCGATGTTCCTGAAGCAGGCCACGCTGGAAGTGCCGTCCAACCGCCAGACCCCGATTGCCGCGCGCCTGGGCTTTACCGATGCGCTGGGCACCGATGTGCAAGCCGACTTCGACTGGCGCCAGACGGGTGAGCAGACTTGGGATATCGTCATCGAGACCGACAGCACCCGGGTCCACCTGAAAAAGGGCGGACATGAACTTTGGATCAACGATAAGCCGTGCGAGCTGCCGGTGGAGGGGGAGTATCCCTCGCTGTATGCACATTTCTGCAAATTGATCCGTAGCGGATCGTCCGATGTGGATGTGGCGCCACTGCGGCATGTGGCCGATGCGTTCATGCTGGGGGAGCATGTCGTGACAGACGCGTTCGTCTGAT
>NZ_JABXGG010000051.1:0-701 GCF_022627875.1 Herbaspirillum sp. C7C8 | reverse complement strand
TGGCTGCCGGCGTTGGCCGACGGGTTCAGGGGCGGCGGCAGGACATCGTCGGGGCCGTGTTCCTTGCCCTTGGTTTCCCAGTGATACTGGCCGGTATGCAGGCTGCTGGGGCCGAGACGGGCGTACTTCACCATCAGGATCATCTCCACCACCAGCAGGAAGGTATAGAACAGGATGAAGCCAGCCAGGCTGAAGTAGAGGCTGCCCGGTTGCAGCGAAGAGGCCGACAGGTGCGTGGGCAGGATGCCGGCAATGGTCCAGGGCTGGCGGCCATATTCGGCCACGATCCAGCCCAGTTCGGCGGCGATCCACGGCAGCGGAATGGCGACCACAGCCAGGCGCAGCAGCCAGCGTTGCGGGGCCAGCTGCTTCTTGGCCAGGAACCAGAACGAGGCCGAGAAGATGAACAGGAACAGGAAGCCCAGCCCCACCATGCCGCGGAACGCCCAGAACATCGGCGCCACCTTGGGAATGGTGTCGTTCACCGCCATGGCGATCTGCTCGGGCGTGGCATCGACCACGTTGTTGGTGTACTTCTTCAACAGCAGGCCGTAGCCCAGGTCCTTCTTGAGCTTGTCGAATTCGGCGCGGGCTTCGGGCGACTTGTCGCCGGACTTCAGGCGGGTCAACGCCGCATAGGCCAGCATGCCGTTGCGGATGCGGACTTCATGTTCCTTCTTGAGGTCCTTGATGCCCAGCAC
>NZ_JABXGG010000050.1:0-734 GCF_022627875.1 Herbaspirillum sp. C7C8 | reverse complement strand
GCCATCGGCGTATCGATCCTGCTGCAGACCTTCGCCATGATGATCTGGGGCCGCAGCCCGCTGCCGTTCCCGCAGATCATGCCCTCGACCCCGGTCAACATCGCCGGTGCCCTGATTTCGCCCACGCAGATCATGCTGCTGATCCTGGCCCTGGCCGCCATGATCGGTCTGGTACTCATCGTTGAAAAGACCAAGATGGGCCGCGCCATGCGCGCCACCGCCGAGAACCCGCGCATCGCCGGTTTGATGGGCGTGGACGCCAACCGCGTCATCATCGTCACCTTCGCCATCGGCGCCGCCCTGGCCGCCATCGCCGGCGTGATGTGGGCCGCCAACTACTCCACCGCGCAATTCGCGATGGGCTTCGTGCCGGGCCTGAAAGCCTTCTCGGCAGCGGTGCTGGGCGGTATCGGCAACATCTACGGCGCCATGCTGGGCGGCATCCTGCTGGGCCTGATCGAAAGCCTGGGCGCGGGTTACATCGGCGACCTGACCGGCAACTTCCTGGGCAGCAACTACCAGGACATCTTCGCCTTCATCGTGCTGATCATCGTGCTGACCCTGCGCCCGTCCGGGATCATGGGTGAGCGTGTGGCGGATCGGGCTTAAGTTTTTTAAGTTTGAAAACCTTAAAAACTTAAAGTCAGAAACTTGGAAATTAAAGAACTCAAGAAATCGGAAGAGAACACTATGGCTCTCATGACCTTCGACATGAAGCGCAACCCTGGACAGGC